>DATGYC010000327.1:0-36005 GCA_035298385.1 Symbiobacteriaceae bacterium
GGTCGTGGAGGACTTCTCCCGCCGACCGCAGGTCCAGGAGCGGCTGACCTCCCAGGTGGCTGATCTGCTGATGGAGCGGCTCGAGCCGCAGGGCGTTATGGTCGTGATGCAGGCTGAGCACATGTGCATGACGATGCGGGGGGTGCGGAAGCCGGGGGCTTCTACCGTTACCTCGGCTGTTCGTGGGTGTTTTGAGGGGGATGCGGCGGCGCGGGCTGAGGCGTTGTCGTTGATTCGTGGGGTATAGGTCATTGGTTAGGCCGGGAGCCGCCGCTTCTTGAGAGGGGCGGCGGCTCCCTCTACTAGTTAGACCCCCCGGCTTACTTGCTGGCGTTGGGCCCCTTCCCGAACTCTAGCTAGACTCTCTAGCTTGGCTCGGGAAGGGGCCATTAGTTTGTCTGGACCACGCCCCCAGCACCTGTCATACTTGCTCGCCCAGGCCGTGCCCTGCCCGCTCAACCGCTTCGCTGCGCTCGCTCCTTTGCTCCCCCCCTTCACCCACCTTCCTTCACTCCCACCTCCCCTACGCTGACATCGCCTGTCGGCCCAATTCGCCGACTTTCGCTCGTAGGAAAAGGGCGCCCCCGCTGAAACTCTGTTGGACTTCTCTTCCTGGATTTGGTATTATTTGGATACAGATTCCAATCGCCTCCGGCAGCCCTCGCCTGCGGCACTAAACTCGCCAGATCCTCGGCGATGGCTACCGGGTCCGCTCCCTGAGCGACCCGGCTTTTCTGTAAGAAGGAGGAGGTCACCCATGCAGCGGTCCCGCTTGCCCTTGACGCTGGCGCTGCTCACCTTTGTGATCGCCTTGGTCGCTGGACTTTGGGTCTATCAGCGCTATCTGAAGACCGTGCCGGTCTTGGTGCCGACGCAGGATATCGCCGCCGGAGCGGAAATAGGGGCTGGGCAGGTCAGGGTGGTCCGGGTGCCGGCGGGGCAGCGGCCCCTGCAGGCGCTTTGGGGTCCCGGGCAGGCGGTGGGGAAGCGGGCCGCGGTGCCGCTCTTTGTGGATCAGTTTCTATCGGAGCGGCACGTGACGAACGCAGCGCTACCCTTCACGCCCGGCGGCACCCCCCCGGATGGGAAGCGGCTGATCGCCCTGCCGGTCAAGGCGGCGGGGGCGCTCGGAGGAGCGCTCAAGCCGGGGGATCTCGTGGAGGTCGCCGCTGCGTGGTCGGGTCCTGAGGGGAGACCGGGACCGGTCTCGGTACTCGCATCCGGGATTCCGGTCGTCGAGGTCCGGATCAGCGGGCCGGAGTCGGCTGGCTCATACACAGTCCTCCTCCTGGCTACCCCAGAGCAGGCGAAGGCGCTGGTCGGGGCGGTCGAATCCAATGCCTCGATCTGGTGTTGGCTAGTGGGGCGGGGTGCATCGTGAGCCGCCGGGTCGCCCTCTGGAGCCCAGCGGGTGATGGCGCCTCCTCCCTCCTCCTGAACCTGGCGGCCGCCCTAGTGGGGCGCCCCCTCTCCTTCGCTGCCGTCGATCTGAACCTAACGACACCCTCTCTCACCCTCTACGCCGATCTCTTGCCGCACAACGATCCGCTCTCAGCCTGCCTCTCCCGCCTCCTGCCTCAGCTTGAGGCGGAGCGACTCGCCCTGGCCGAACTCCTCCCCCATCTCCGCATGGCGGACGGGATTCCAGTCCTGCCGGGCATGCTCGATCCAATCGGCGCGAACCGGCTGCAAGAGGCGCAGATCCACCGCCTGCTGGCCACCCTGGCGGAGCGGTTTGACCTCCTTCTGATCGATACGACCCCCACCCTCGACTCGGTGGCTGGCTTCCCGCTCTTGGAAGCGGCGGACCAGATCCTCCTCGTGGTTGGTCCGGGGCTCTCCTCACGCTTTCATGCTCGCCGGTACCTCTTGCCCTTGAGGGGTCTCGGCTGGGAGCGCAAGACGCTCCTCGTCGCAAACCGGGCAACCGAGGCCGAGGGGCGCCAGGTCGCTGCTGACCTGGGATTGCCGCTCGTCGCCACGATCCCGGACTGGGGCGGCATGCGGGGCGCCCTCGAGGGCGGTAAGATCGCTTACCGGTCACTTAGTCCCCTGCCATCACTCGCTCGCTACAAGAGTGCGATCACCGCCCTGGCCGCCCGGATTGCAGAGGGAGGGTGATTCCAGATGACCACGGTCGACCTACTCGGGCGCCTCGCCCTCTCCCGCGGGGCCACGCCGGCGATGCAGCGCCCCTGGGAGAGCGATGCACTTCGCCGCACGACCGAGCGAATCCAGCACGCCCTCCGGCAGGAGTGCCCGGAGCTTCTCTCGCCCGCCGGTGACCGGGAGGCGCTCCAGCAGGAGCTGCTCGCCCGCATTCAGCGCTACCTAGCGGCAGACGCCACCCTGCGGGTCCCCGGGCTCGACCTTCCTGGGCTCGCCCATCTCGTCTGGGACTACATGGCCGGGCTCGGACCAATCGGCCCCCTGCTCGATCGCCCCGAGGTGGCCGAGGTGATGGTCAACCGCTATGACGATATCTGGGTCGAGGTCGACGGGCGGCTCGCCCGGGCGCCCACCCTCGCCTTCCGGGACGAGTCCCACCTCTTCTGGGTCACGCAGCGGATCCTCGGGCCGCTAGGCATCCCCTTCTCTGCCGCCAACCCACTAGCAGAGGGGCGACTACCGAACCAGATCCGTGTCGCCGCCTCCCTGCCACCGGTCTCACCCTGCCTGACCCTCTCGATCCGCAAGCCCGCCCTCGTCGCCCCGACCACCGACGAGTACCTCCGCCACGGCACAGCGACGATCGAGATGCTCCAGTTCCTCCAAGCGGTCGTCCGGGGCAGAGGGAATCTACTGATCGCTGGCCCTACCGGTACGGGCAAGACGACCCTACTGCGCCATCTGGCGGGGGCGATCGACCCCGGCGCCCGAATCCTCCTGCTCGAGTCGGTAGCGGAGCTTGGGCTGGAGCACTTCCACCCGCACGTCGTCGCCCTGGAGGCTCGTGGCGGACCGGACGTCAACGCCCTCCTCCAGCACGCCCTGCACCGCAGACCGGACTATATCATCCTGGGTGAGGTTCTGGGCCCGGAGGCGCTGCCGCTGCTGATGACCATGGCGACCGGCCACCCGGGAATCTCGACCGTGCATGCTCAGTCCCCCGCCCGCCTCTTCGATCGGCTCTCCCTGGCGATGCTCCAGGCTGGCCTGCCGGTCCAGCACGGAGAGCTCCTCCGCCTCCTGGCCGAGTCTGTCGACGCCGTCGCCTTCATCGAACGGCTCGCCGATGGGCGCCGCCGGATCAGCCTGATCGCAGAGGTCTCCGGCTTCCAGGGGGGCGCCCCGCTCCTCCACCCGCTCTTCTCCTTCCGGCCTGAGCGGGTGACGCAAGAGGCGGTCCAGGGCTCTTTCTGGCTGGAGGGGGCGCCCTCGGATCGGCTCCGGGCCAAGCTCTCCCGTTGGGGGGTGACGCTCCCGTGACCCTGCCGATCTACTTGCTGGCCGCAACCCTCGCCCTCGTCGCCTTCTGGGTCGGCCTGCAGTTCACCCCGCGGGCCATGCGTCGCCCCGGATTGCCCACCCGGCCGCCCCTTAAGTATCAGCAGCGGGAGATCCTCCTGCACCGCATCCAGCGCGAGTTGGAACGGGCTGGCCTCCGCCTATCGGCCGCACGGTTCCTCACGGGAGTCTGTGCACTGGCCGCCAGCGGCGCCCTGCTAACCCTTCCCTTCCAGAACCCGCTCCTGATCCTCGTGACGACCGGGCTCTTCGCGGCGGTGCCCCTGCAACTCCTCCGCTCTCGTCGTCTCGCTCGGGCCCGTGCGGTGACACAAGCTGTTGGACCGGCCCTGGCTGCCCTATCGAAGCTACTTGAGGTTCGCCAGCAGCCCCTCCTGGCCCTAACCGATCTGCTCCCCTCTGCCGCCCCGCCCCTGCAGGCGGAGTTGCGGCGAGCCCTGGCTGAGGTCGGTGCTGGCATCCCGCTGCCGGAGGCGCTCACTGCGATGGCGGAACGGGCTGGCAACAACTTCTACCTTCATCAGGTGGCCGAACTAACCCGGCTCAACCTGCGCACCGGCGGCGATCTAGCGGGCGCCATACAGCGCCTGGCCGACCGCTTCCGGATGATGGAGGAGCTTCGGGCGGAGGAGAAGGCTGAGCTCTTCGGCTACTCTTGGCTGCTCTGGCTCCTCTTCGTCGCCGCCCTCCTGCCGCTCCCCTACTGGGCGCTCTCGGGCGCCCCTGCGATGCAGATCTGGCTCCATCAACCCCTGGCCCAGGGGCTGCTGGCCTGGGTCATCGCCTCGGGTGTGGCGATCGCTTCGCTTCCGTACTGGCTAGCCCTGGACGAACCATAGCAAGGGAGGTGGTGCTTCCGGTGTTGCCCATTCTGGTCGTCCTGCTCTTGGCTGCCGCTGCTGTCGGCCTTGGTGCGTACGGGCTCCTGGTAGCGTTGCCGCCCTTCACCTCGCGCCGGGCGCTCGTCCAGAACCTGGTCTACCCGGGGCCGGCGCCACTGCCGTCCCTCCGGGAGGGCGCCCTCGCCCGCTCCCTCCGCCTTCTGCCGCTCACACGGCGCTGGGCGCCCTGGCAGTTCCAACTCCTGCAGGTCGCAGCGGGACTGAGCGCCGCTCTCCTGCTCTCGATCCACGGGCGCCCGCCTCTCCTCTCGTTACTGCTCCTGGTCCCAGGGGCGGCCCTCCTCCCCCACCTCTTCCTCCGCCTGCAGATCGGTCGGCGGCGCCGCCTACTCCTGCGGGCCTACCCGGACCTGCTCGCTCACCTGGTGACGCAACTGCGGGCGGGGGCGCCCACGGGGGCGGCCTTCGCTTCCGCTCCACCGGCCCTGGGAGAGCCGCTTCGGCGGGAGGTGATCGAACTCCTGGCCGACCTCACGACCGCCCCGTTCCCGGCCGCCCTCCGCCGCTTTACCGATCGCTGCGATCTTGAACCGCTCCGCCACCTGGCGGCGGCGGTCGAGCAGGGAGAGGCGGTCGGCATCTCACTCTTGCAGATCCTCGAGAAGGAGGAGGTCCACGCCATCGCTCTGGCCCGCCAGTCGGTGCGCGAACGGATTCAGACCAGCGCCGTCATCCTGGCGGCGGTCACGGTCATCCTCCTCGTCAATGGCCTGCTGATCTGGTTCACCCCGGTCGCCTTTGACCTGCTAAAGCTCCTGCGGGGCTAGGGCGCCGGTTGAACATCGGGCAACTTCAAAGGGGGAAGGGAAGATGCTACGTGGCTTGCGTTCCGAAAGAGGGGGCATCGCTACCTACGTCGCCAACGCCGTCATGATCCTGGCTGTCGTCTCGATCGCCTTCATCATCATCGCCGCCACCACCAACCTGGGTACCTTTATCACGGACCAGATCTACGCCTTCATGGATGGGGCCGGCGGCTACTAAAGAGGAGGGACGACCGTGTCCCACTACTTGGCCGCAGTTCTGTCGATCCTGCTCCTGGCAGGGGTGACCCTGATCGGGCTGGACGGGTACGGAGCGCTCCATCGGCTCTGGTCGGTGGAGGCAGCGCTGGGTGCGGCCGAGTCCAGGCTAGCCCTGGACGGTGGGCTCTCGCCCGCCGTCCAGCAACTGGTCGAGGAGCAGGTCACCGAGAGCGGTGGCCAGCTTGACCGGCTTGTGATCGAGGGACCGACGGCGGGGGCGGCCTTCGGGGCGCCCCTGACCCTGCAGGTCACCTACCGGCAGCCGATGGGGATCGCCCTGCCGCTACTGGGGGGCGCCCGGCGGGAGATCGTGATCCGCCGCTCGGTGACGGTCGCCTCTGGTTGGCGGGGGGCACGATGAGGTGCCCACGGCGCATCAGACGGAGGGGGCGATGCATGCGGGGTGGGATCGCCATCCAACTCCTCGGCGCCACCCTCTTCTTCCTCCTCCTGGTCGGTGGCCTAGGGCTCCTGGAGTCCCGACGGGCGCTCGCCGCCCGCACGGAGGCTCAGCGGGCGCTACAGGCCGCCCTCCAGAGCGCCGCTGCCAGCCCGACCCCTGCAGAGACCTTTCAGTGGTACCTAACGCAGAACCTACGCGGGCAGCCCTTCCAAGCCAACCTCCACCGACTGGCGCCCGGTGAGGCCGACCCGCTGACCGGGGCTACGCTCAGCCGCCCGCTCCTAACCGCCCAACTGAGCCTGCCTTACCAGATCACCTGGCTTGGCCGGGGGACGGAGGTTACGCTCCGCCTCTCCGCCGCAGTCTGGCAGGAAGAGTAACAGCAGAGGACGAACCTCCCGGAAAAAGGAGGTTCGTCCTCGTGTCATCTGCTCGCTCGGGCCTTTTCGCCGTCATCGGAGCCGCCACCCTCTGGGGGATCTCGGGCGCCCTCGCCAAGTGGTTCTTTACCGCCACCGCCATCCCGCCGCTGCTCTTCAGCCAGGTCCGGCTTGGTCTCTCCTCGCTCCTGCTCTTCAGTTGGTTTGGCCTGACCAACCGTAGGTTACTCCGCTTTCCGAAGGGCGAACTCCGCTTCCTCCTCCTCTGGGGCACGGCTGGACTGGCAATGGTCCAGTTTACCTACATGGCAACCCTCTCGCTCACCAACGTGGCGACGGCGGTCTTCCTCCAGTACCTCTCACCCCTGCTGACCGCCCTCTGGGGCGCCGTCACCGGCACCGAGCGCCTCTCGAGCCGCCTCGTCCTCTGCCTGGGGATCGCCTCAGGTGGATCGGCCCTCCTGCTCATGTCCGGCGAGGGGCTGAAGATCTCAACCCTCGGACTGGTCGTTGGGCTCACCTCGGCCTTTGCCATGGCAGCGAACTCGGTCATCGGCAGCAAGGGCGCCCAGCGCCACTCCGCGTGGGGGATGCTCGCCTGGGGCATGCTGGTCGGCTTCCTCTTCTGGCTGGTCGTCGACCTGGGTCTGTGGGCCGTTGGGCGCCCCCTGCAGGGTCTGGATCTGCTGATCGACCCGTCCACCCTGGGCTACTTCGGCTATCTAGCACTCTTCGCCACGATCATCCCCTTCGGGCTCTTCACCATCGGACTGGGGCGCGTCGGGCCGACGATCGGCACCATGACTGCCATGCTGGAGCCGGTCGTCGCTTCGGCGGCCGCTTTCCTCCTCCTCGGGGAGGCGATGGCGCCTATGCAGATCCTGGGGGGCGCCCTGATTCTAACGGCCGTCCTGCTGTTGCAAACCGGCCGGACGACAAGCGCGTCAAAATCAGCCTAACCCGGCGCTACGAAAGCGCATTCGGCTGGAGGAACCAGCCCGGTCGTTCATCCGGAATCGGCACGGGGTACCGACCGGGCCGCGGGCCCGGCTCCTCCTTCGGCCTCGGTCGCCGGTCTAATCGAGCCAGATCCCAGGACCGGGGCGGATCATAAGACCAGACCGCCCGGCAGGGCGCCGGTACTATCAGGTTCAGCACCTGCTCCTCCAACGGGCGGGACCGCCCCTGGGCCAGCGGGTGGAAGCGGAAGGCGAGCTTGGCCGCCAACTCCTCACAGGTGGGTGGCGGATCGGGTCGCCGGGCCTCCGGGTTCGGTACCCAGAGGACAAACGCAGTCACTAGCAGGATGGCTAGGCTAAGTGGCTTGAGCATCGGCACCAAGGCAGGACGGACGTTCACGGGGGACACCTCTCTCCCCCTCAGTCTCGCCCGGGTTGTTCATTGATAGACAGAACGCCCTGCCTCCGCGCTGGAGGCAGGGCGTCTTCCTATCAGTCCCGATCAATCCATCGAGAAGAGTTCCTTCAGCCGTTTCACGTTTGCCCGACTGACGAGGACCTCCGAGTGATCCTTATCCTTCATCTTCAAGATGTAGGCCCCGTTAAAGTACGGGCTGATCTCCTTCACCTGGAAGAGATTGACCAGGTAGGAACGGTGGCAGCGGAAGAACTGCTCCGGCGGCAGCTTCTCGGTCAACTCCTGCAAGGTATAGCGAGCCTGCAGCCGCTCCGTCTGGGTCTGGACGAAGACGTTATATCCCTCGGAGAAGACGTAGACGATCTCCGAGAGCGCCAGCGGCCGCTGCTTCTCTTCCTTCTCCGCCATCAGGAAGGAGAGCCCCTGCTTCTTCTCCTCAACGGTCGCCGCGACGGGCGCCGGGTTCACTTCGCGCAGGCGCTGAATCGTCTCGGCCAGCCGCTGCGGCTCGATCGGCTTCAGTAAGTAGTCGACAGCCCGGATTTCGAAGGCCGGCACGGCGTAGTTCTCATAGGCCGTCACGAAGACGACCTTCGGGGCCTGCGGCCGGGCCCGGAGCTGCTTCGCCAACTCGACCCCAGTCATGCCCGGCATCTGCACATCGAGGAAGATCACATCATACTCCAGGGCTTCGATCAGCCGGAGTGCCTCACGGGCGTTCGTTGCCTCCCCGATCACCTCGAGGTCCTCGAACTGGCCGAGGTGATAACGCAGCTCCATGCGAGCCGGGTATTCATCATCGACGATCAGCGCCTTCATCACCATGACGCGGCCTGCACCTCCACGCGCTCTTCAGGCGTCTCTTGCTGGAGCGGGATTCGGATCCGGATCACCGTACCGGTGCCTGAGCGACTGCGAATTCGGAGCCGGTAGGCCTCGCCGTAGAGCGAGATCAGCCGTTCGTTCACGTTACTCATGCCGATACCGTTGTTATGGCCGAAGCCAATCTCCAGCACTCGGCGGAGCCGATCGGGCGCAATGCCGATCCCATCATCGATGATGCAGATCTGCAGATGCCCCCGAGTCCGGCGGACTCGCACCCCGATCGTCCCGCCCTCCTCCTTCGGCGCCAGGCCGTGGACGACCGCATTCTCGACCAGCGGCTGCAGAATCAGCAACGGGATCTGCAGGCCGAGCGCCCGCGGATCTAGCTTCAGCTTCACCTGGAGCTTCTCGCCGAAGCGGGCCTTCTCGAGGGCGAGGTAGGTATTAATGTAATCGATCTCATCCTGGACGGTGATCATCTCGCCCCGATGGGAGAGCGAGCGGCGGAAGAACTGCGAGAGCATCACGAGCAGTTCGCGAGACTTGTCGGGATCGGTCCGGGAGAACATGATGATCGTGTTCAGGACGTTGAAGAGAAAGTGTGGCCGAATCTGCGCCTGGAGTGCCTCCAGCCGAGCCTTGGTCACCAACTGCCGCTGCAGGTCCGCCTCCGCTGCCTCCATCTGAATGCCCAAGAGGGCCGCCGTGCCGACCGCCAGCCGGACGACGTATGAGGGCAACGGCTTGGGCGAGGTGCGGTAGAGCTTGAAGGTCCCGACTACCGTGCCGCGATAGATCAGCGGGGTGATTACGGCGTTCTTCAGCGGATGCGGGCAGCCCTCTTCATCGCAGGAGAGGACCTTGTGATCAGCGATGATCATCGTCTGACCGGAGTCGAGAACGTCACGGGTGGCACCGGTCAGGATTGGCCCGCCCTGCTGGTGGCGGCGGCAGCCGACCCCGGCGAAGCCGAGGATCGTCTTGTCGTCCGTAATCGCAACCGCATCGACCTCGGTGATCTTCAGGATGATCTCACAGATCCGTTGGGCGGACTCGAAGTTAAGGCCCTGCCGCAGGTGGGGCATCGTCTCATCCGTGATGCGCAAGGTGGTATCGAACGAGGAGATCGACTCCAGGACCTCCTCGGGCACCTGCTCCTTCTCCTCCTCGGGCCGGATCAGGATGATCGTGGCAACGATCCCCTGAAGCGTCAGGAGTAGGACGGCCAGCGGGCGCGAGCCGGGGAGATTTAAGAGCAGAAGGGCGATCGCCACCAGGGAGCAGAGAAGCGCGGCGCTGAGCAGTAGACGGCGGGAAAGCATCGAAGCCCCTCCCTTCTATTCGAGAATCGTGCTAGGATTATGAAGATGATTGGCGATTTTAGCGCCGCAGGGGCTTACTGTGTGATCGATTTAGCCTTCTCCTATTCGTTAACCGCTAAGTCTATGCCTGCCGAATCGATCCCGAGGAAGGATTTTTCAAGGCCATGGAGTTCTCTCCTCCGTACCAGTCCCCGTTCAGCGTCGCGCCCGGCATCTGGTGCCTGTCGGTGCCGATTCCGATCCCGCTCAAGTATGTCAACTGCTTCCTGATCGCCGGACCGACCGGGTGGACCCTCGTCGATGCTGGCTTCAATGATGAGGGCGCCCGAGCCGCCTGGCAGCAGTGCTTTACCGAACTCGCCATCCGCCCGCAGGACGTGGCGCAGATCCTGGTGACCCACTACCACCCGGACCACCTCGGCGCCGCTGGCTGGCTCCAGGAGTGGACCGGGGCGCCCGCCTTCATGCACGAGCGGGAGATCCCGCTGGTTGAGCTCTTCTGGGGGCTCTCGATGGAGGCTCAGGCCGAGGGACTCACCGAGTTCTTCCTGGGCGAGGGGATGGACCCGGAGACGGCCCGCTCGATCGGCGAGCATCACAAGTACCAGTCTGGCACCGTCCAACCGATGGCCAAGCTCCAGCCGCTGCCGACGGGCTCCTCCTTCACGATGGGCGGGCGCCCCTGGGAGGTGCTCTGGACACCGGGCCATTCGGACGGCCTAGCGGTCTTCTGGGACGCATCGACCGGGACTCTGCTGGCGAACGATATGCTCCTGGCCAAGATCACGCCAAACGTCTCGCTCTGGCCGAAGTGCCGACCGAACCCCCTGCAGGATTACCTGGACTCGCTCGCCCGGGTGGAGGCGCTACAGGCGAAGCTGGCCCTGACCGGCCATCGGACGATGATCGAGGACGTCTCGGGCCGTGCAGCCGAGATTCGGGGCCACCACGGCGAGCGGCTGGCGAAGACGCTGGCCCTCGTCGGCGACGGGGCGACCGGTTGGGCGGTCTGCCAGCGGCTCTTCCCGATCCAGCAGCTCTCGATCCACCAGGTTCGCTTTGCGATGTCGGAGGCGCTGGCTCATCTCGTCTACCTTGTTGGCGAGGGGCACTTGGTCAAGGAAGGAACGCTCTTCCGCCCCGCCTAGTCTCCATGGCCTCCATGTGCTCGACTAATGAGGGATTGGAGGCTGATACCATGTCCGTTGTCACCCCTGAACGTTTCGCGGGCGCCCTCTCCTGGTCCGAGTTCCTTGCTGGTTCGACCAAGGAGCTCGAGACTCGGGCGAATGGCTTCGCTGCCGTCGAGTTGACCCCCACTCAGCGTGAGCGACTCGAGCGTCTGAAGGCGGCTGGCCTAGCCAAGGTCCTGGTGATCGAGGAGGACTGGTGCGGCGACGCCGCCCGCTCTGGACCGGTCGTGGCCCGCATGGCGCAGGAGGCGGGCCTTGAGGCCCGCTGGTTCCGCCGGGATTCCAACTTGGACCTGATGGACCAGTACCTGGAGAACGGCAAGTCGCGGGCGATTCCGGCGATCGTCTTCATGGACGCTACCCTCGGCTATATCACCCACTGGGGGAGCCGTCCCGCCCATGTGAAGGCTGCGAAGGAGCAGTTCGGCCCACTGCCGGCAAAGGATGACCCAGCTTGGCCGGAGGCCTTCGCCCGCTTCCGGACGGTACTCTTTGGCGCTTATGCGCAGGATTACCCGAACGCCATCGTCGAGGAGTTCCTAAGCCACCTGGAGATGGCGCTACTCAAGTAAAAAGTGCCGGGCGCCCCCGCTGGGGGCGCCCGGTTCCATTTACGCGTTCTGCTTCAGTGCGGCCTCAGCCATCGCCAGGCGGCGGTTGACCGCCTCCTCCGACTGCTCATCCGCATGGTAGGAGGAGCGAACCAGCGGCCCGGACTGGACGTGGGCGAAGCCCCGCTTCAGCCCCTCATCCCGGAGATGATCGAACTCGGCCGGGGTGTAGAAGCGCTCGACCGCCAGGTGTTTGGTCGACGGGCGCAGATACTGGCCGAAGGTGACGATGTCGACCTGGTTGGCCCGCAGATCGTCCATCGTCTCATAGAGCTCATCGAGTGTCTCGCCCAGGCCGACCATGATCGAGGACTTGGTCGGGATGTGCGGCTTCATCTCCTTGGCCCGGCGCAGCACCTCGAGAGAGCGAGGGTACTTGGCCCGAGAGCGGACCCGATCGGAGAGGCGAGCGACCGTCTCCACGTTATGGTTCAGGACGTCCGGCTCGGCATCCATCACGACCTGCAGGGCCTCCAGGCTACCCCCCAGGTCCGAGATCAGGACCTCAACGCCGGTCTGCGGCGCCTTGCGCCGGATCGCCCGGATCGTCTCAGCAAAGATGGCGGCGCCGCCATCATTCAGGTCGTCGCGGGCGACGGAGGTGACGACTAGGTGCTTCAGCTTCATGACGGCGGCGGCGTCAGCGACCCGCTCGGGCTCGGCCCAGTCGGTGACCGTCGGCAGGCCGGACTTGACAGCGCAGAAGCCGCAGTTCCGGGTGCAGACGTCGCCGAGGATCATGAAGGTCGCCGTGCGGCGGTTCCAGCACTCGAAGATATTGGGGCAACGGGCCTCTTCGCAAACGGTATGCAGGCCACCGGAGCGCATAAGCTGTTTCAACTCGCCGAACTCGGGGTTCGTCTTCAGGTTGATCTTCAGCCACTCCGGCTTCCGGCCTACATCCTGCTTGCTACGGCTCGGCATGACGGGCAGTGGGGGCGCAGGATCGATCGGGAATTCGGCCATGAAGCTCACTCCCTGTCTGCAACAGATCCAGAGGTTCCGGGCGCCCAGGGGCGCCATTCTCCTCCACAGTCTACCCCTTCTGTGAATATCCTGCAACCAGGAGGGCGTGCAAGAGGAGATTCGGATCTGAACGTATAATTATCTACCTGTTCGTATTTTTCTGGAGGGAAGGGATTCATTTCATGGAGCTTTCTTCGGAGGAGAAGACCCTAGGCGGGCTAGCCCATGTCGCAGCGATCTTTGGCTGGATCGGTGTGATTGCGAACGTCATCCTCTTCGTGCTCTATCGCGAGAAGTCGAAGTACGTCGCCGGCCATTCCAAGCAGGCACTTGGTCTCTCCGTGATCAGTGTGGTCGTCAGCTGGGTGCTCGGCCTCTTTGGTGCTGGCAGCGCCGGGCTCCTCTCAATCGGCTCCATGGGCGCCGCGGTCGGTGCCGCGCTGATCATCGGTCTGGTCAGCCTCGCCTGGGGCATTGTCGTCCTCGTCTTGGCCATCATGGCCGCCATGAAGGGCTTCAAGGGTGAGGAGCACCGCTATCCGCTCTTCGGTAAGGCCGTGAACGACATCGGCGGCGACAAGGCCGCCTAAGCAGCGTCAAGATGATCGGAGCCCGGGCAGTCCGCCCGGGCTCCGTTCTCATTAGTAGAGATTGACCGTCCCCGGCCCGTAAGACTGGAGGCGAGTCTTAACCGCCTGGAGGAAGCGACCACAGACGAGGCCGTCCAGGACCCGGTGGTCGAGCGAGAGGCAGAGGTTCATGATCGAGCGGATGGCGATCGCGTCATTCTCGAGGACGACCGGCTGCTTGGTGATCGCCTCAAAGGAGAGGATCGCCGCCTGCGGGTGGTTGATGATCGGGGCGGACATGAAGGAGCCAAAGGCCCCGGTGTTGTTGACCGTGAAGGTTCCACCCGAGATCTCCGCGAGGGAGAGCTTGCCAGACCGGGCCTTCCCCGCCAGCTCGACGACCGAGTGGGCCAGGCCGGCGATCGATTGCCGGTCGGCGTTCTTGATCACCGGGACGGCCAGGGCGGTCTCCGTGGCGACCGCGATCGAGATGTTGATCTCCTTCTTGATCACGATCTGGTCACCAGCCCACTGGCTGTTGATGATCGGGTACTCCTTCAGGGACTCCACGACCGCCTTGATGAAGAAGGGGACGAAGGAGAGCGAGATCCCCTCGCGACGCTTGAACTCGGCGCCGTGGAGCTCCTTCAGCTTGACGAGGCCGGTCACGTCCGCCGTCATCATCGTCCAGGCGTGCGGCGCCTCGTGCTTGGACTGGAGCATCTTGTTTGCGATCGCCCGGCGGACCGGGTCGACCGGGAGGATCTGATCGCCCTCGGCGGTCTGGACCAGCGGGCGAGCCGCGGGGGCAGGGCTGGGAGCGGCGACGGGCGCCGAGATCACCTGCTCCGTACCCGCCTGAGCGGCGACCATTCCGCCAACGCAGGAGGGGTCAGCCGCAACCGGCTGGGCAACAGGAGCGGCGGCCGGCTGACCGCCAGCGGCGATCACAGCCTCGACGTCCTTGCGGGTGATCCGGCCACCAAGGCCAGAACCCGGGATACGGGTCAGGTCGAGCCCGTTCTCCTGGGCCAGCTTCAGGACGGCCGGGGAGTAGCGGGCGTTCCCCCGGTCAAGGGTAGCGGTGCCGCCCTTGGCGAGGGCGCCCGGAGGAGAACCTCCGGGGAGATCGCCATTGGGGCCCCGCAGGAGATTCTCCCCCGGAGGGGCGCTAGAGACGGTAGCCGGCGCAGCTCCAGCGACAGGAGCGGTCGTGGCCGGAGCCGCAGACGGAGCCGGGGCGGCGGCGCCCGCCTCGTTCATCGTCGCGATCAGGGTGCCGACCTTGACGGTGGTCCCCTCGGCGATCAGGAGCGAGCCGATCACGCCATCCTGGGGTGCCGGAATCTCCGCGTTGACCTTATCGGTGATGACCTCGGCGAGCGGCTGGTACTTCGTGACCGAATCGCCGGGCTTGACGAGCCACTTATTGATCGTGCCCTCGGTGACGGATTCACCGAGCTGCGGCATCTTAATATCCATGTTTACCCCCTAGAACTGCGCCAGGGCGCGCATTGCCGCCAGGCACTTCTGCGGGTCCAGCATATAGGCCTTCTCCATCGGCGAGGCGTAGGGCATCGCGGGGATGTCCGGACCACAGAGGCGCTGGACCGGGGCGTCCAGATCGAAGAGGCACTCCTCAGCGATGATCGCCGAGACCTCGGAACCGATACCGTGGGTCTTGCCGGCCTCGTGGACGATCAGGACCTTGCCGGTCTTCTTGGCCGCAGCGATGATCGCCTCACGGTCGAGCGGCAGCAGGGTGCGCAGGTCGAGGACGAGCGCCTCGACGCCCTCCTTCGCCAGCTCCTTGGCCGCCTCCAGACAGAAGTGGACAGCCTTGCCGTAGGTGATGACGGTGATGTCAGAGCCATCCCGCTTGACGTCGGCCTTGCCGATCGGGATGATGTACTCCTCGTCCGGCACCTCCTCCTTGATCGCACGGTAGAGGCCCTTGTGCTCGAAGAAGAGCACGGGGTCGGCGTCCCGAATCGCTGCCGCTAGGAGACCCTTGGCATCGCGCGGGGTCGAGGGCACGACGACCTTCAGGCCGGCGGTGTTGGTGAAGTACTGCTCGACGGACTGGGAGTGGTAGAGGCCGCCGTGGATGCCGCCGCCGAAGGGCGCCCGGATCACCATCGGGACGGTCCAATCCCCGTTGGAGCGGTAGCGCATCTTGGCCGCCTCGGAGATGATCTGGTTGAACGCCGGGAAGATGAAGTCAGCGAACTGGATCTCACAGACCGGCTTGGTGCCGTAGAGCGCCGAGCCGATGCCGACACCGACGATCGCCGATTCGGTCAGCGGCGAGTCCTGGACGCGGGTCTCACCGAACTCATCAAAGAGGCCGAGGGTAGCGCCGAAGACGCCGCCCTTCTTGCCGACATCCTCGCCAACAACCCAGACATCCTTATCGCGGCGCATCTCCTGGCGGAGGGTCTCACGGACGGCTTCGACAAAGTTGAGGACGGCCATGACTAGATCCCCTCCTCGGCGTAGACGTGGGTCATCGCGAACGCCGGATCGGCGTAGGGCTGGGCCTCAGCCCAATCGCAGCCATCGTTGATCGCCGCGGCGACCTTCGCCTCGAGGGCGGATTCAAGCTCCTCCGTCAGGACGCCCGCCTCGTAGAGGTAGGCACGCGCCTTGACGAGCGGGTCCTTCGCCTTCATCGCCTCGAGCTCAGCGGCCTCACGGTAGCGGCGCTGATCATCGTCTGAGGAGTGCGAGGTGAGGCGGACGCACTTCGCCTCGATCAGGGTCGGGCCCTCACCAGCGCGGGCGCGATCGTGGGCCTCCTTGGCAGCGGCGTAGACGGCCAGGAAGTCGGTGCCGTCCACCTCAATGCCGGGCATGCCGTAGCCAGGGCCACGCTTGGCGACGGAGCCGCCGGCGAGCTGCTTCTCAAGCGAGACGGAGATGGCGTACTCGTTGTTCTGGATGAAGAAGAGGACGGGCAGCTTATGCACGCCAGCCCAGTTGAGTGCCTCGTGGAAGTCACCCTGGTTGGAGGAGCCCTCACCACAGCAGGTGTAGACGACGACATCATCCCCACGCATCCGGGCGCCCTGAGCGATGCCGACGGCGTGCAGGAGTTGCGTGGTGACCGGGGAGGAGCCGGAGATGACATTCTTCGGCCGGTTGCCCCAATGGCTCGGCATCTGCTTGCCGCCAGAGGCAGGGCAGGCGCCGCGGGCGAAGGCGGCGAGGAAGATCTCGCGCGGGGTCACCCCGGCGACGAGGTTGATGCCGAGATCACGGTAGTAAGGGGTGAACCAGTCCTGGCCAGCCCGGAAGGCGTAGGCGCAGCCGACCTGGGCCGCCTCGGCGCCCTGCGGGGAGATGACGAAGGCGATCTTACCGCCACGCTGGAGCAGCCAGAGGCGCTCATCGATACGACGGGTCTGGAGCATGTACTCGTACATCTCGATGAGTTGCTCGTTCGAGAGGCCGAGGGCGTGGTGCCGCATACCGGTCTCAGTCGTCATGTGATTGGACCCCTCCTTGGGTGAGTGAGAGAGTCTGGTCTTTGTTAGTAACCGCGGATTTCGCGGATTACACGGATGGGGAACGGAACCACTGAAATAGATGGTGCCTCTATCATGGCACGGCGCCATTTTCAGTTGTCTTAATCCGCGTAATCCGCGTAATCCGCGGTTATAAAAATGGTTCCCGCTAAAAGTGAATCGCCCGACCATCCACCGCCAAGGCTGCTTCACCGAAGATCTCGGAGAGCGTGGGATGCGGGTGGACCAGCTGCCCGACCTCCCAGGCGGAGGCGTTCAGCAGCAGGGCCAGGCCAGCCTCGGAGATGTAGTTCGTCACGTCCGGGCCGATCATCGTGGCGCCGAGCAGGTCGCCGGTCTTCGCATCTGCGACCAGCTTGACGAAGCCGTCGATCTCGCCGTGGACCTGGGCCTTGCCGATCGCGCGGAACGGGATCTTACCGACCTTCACCTCGTGCCCCCGCTCCTTCGCGTGCGCTTCGGAGAGGCCGACGGAGGCGACCTCGGGGCTGGTGTAGACGCAGCGGGCTACCTTGACCAGATCGAACGGATGCGGGTCCAGGCCAGCGATCGACTCCATCGCCACGATGCCCTGGTGAGCAGCCACGTGGGCCAGGCCGCCACCGACGACGTCGCCGATCGCCCAGAGGCCGGGGTCACCGGTCTTGCCGGTCCCATCAACCTCGATATAGCCGCCCTTGGTGTAGACCAGCTTCTCCCGGTTCTCCAGGCCGAAGCCCTTCGTGACCGGCTCGCGGGCCGCTGCAACCAGGAGCGTCTCAGCCGTAAAGCGGTGGCGCTCGCCGCCGATCTCGGCTTCAACGGTCACCTCGCCGCCCTCAACCTTGACCGACTCGGGGAGGACCCGGGCGCCCGTCTTGATCGTGACGCCGCGACGAGTCAGGTGCTTGGCGAGCTCCGCCGAGACCTCCTCATCCTCCATCGCCAGGACCCGGTCCAGGAACTCCAGGACGGTCACCTGAACGCCGAAGTCGTTGTAGAGCGAGGCCCACTCCAGACCGATCACGCCGCCGCCCATGATGATCACGGAGGCGGGGAGGGTCTCACGCGCGAGCGCTTCGTCAGAGGTCATCGTATGGACCCCATCGATCGGAATCCCGAAGGTCTTGGGCCGGGAGCCGGTGGCGAGGATGATCTTCTCCGGCTCCAGCAGCTCCTGCTGGCCGTCCGGGGTCATCACGGATAGGAGTCCGTTCGGCGAGAAGATCGAGGGCGGGACGAGGGCGCCCGTTCCCTGGATCACTGTGACGCCATTCTTCTTTAGAAGTCCTTGTACGCCCTTATGCAGGTTCTGAACGATCTTCTCCTTGCGACCGAAGACACCGGGGAAGTCGAGCTGGACCGATTCGGCCTTGATACCGAAGGCCGCGCTGTGCTGCATGGTGCGGAAGAGTTCAGCGGAGCGCAGGTAGCTCTTGGAGGGGATGCAGCCACGGTGGAGGCAGGTGCCACCCACCTTCTCCTTCTCAACCAGGGCGACCTTCAGCCCGAGCTGGGCGCCCCTGATGGCGGCCACGTACCCGCCGGTGCCACCGCCGAGGACCACGACATCAAAGTTGGACATTTCGTCCTCCTTGGGGTTCGAAATCAGCTACTAGTATGCGGAGGGCGAGGAGCCGGAGCCTATCCGCGTCCCCCCCTACCTCTAGCAAGAGCGGTGCCAGCCACTACAGCCGCACGCACGGTCCTCTGCCTGCAATTTCGTGCAACGATATAGCAAAAATCTGCACGCACAGTGCGTCACACTTTGCAAAGTGATCGATTCTGTCTATCGCGAGCATCGTCACAATTGATTAGCACAATCGCACGCCCGATGTTATCTTGATACCAGAACACGTTGGGAGGTCTGCAGCATGTCGAGGGCACGGGTGGCGATCAACGGCTTTGGCCGCATCGGCCGGATGGTCTGCCGCCGGCTGATGCAGAATCCGGATCTTGAACTGGTCGCTATCAACGCCTCCTATGATGCCAAAACTTTGGCCCACCTATTGACCTATGATACGGTCCACGGCCGTTTTCAGGGCAGGGTAGAGCCGGACGGCGACGCGCTGCTGATCAACGGCCAGCGTGTACAGCTCGTGGCAGAGCGGGATCCGGCCAAGCTCCCCTGGGCTCAGTTGGGCGTTCAGGTCGTGATCGAGGCGACCGGCAAGTTCAAGGAGCGGGCGAAGGCCGCCCTGCACCTCGAGGCCGGGGCGCAAAAGGTGATCATCACCACCGCGACCAAGGATGCTGACTGTACGATGGTGATCGGCGTCAACGAGGCTGACTACCGGGCCACCGAGCACCATGTCGTGGCCGCTGCCTCCTGCACAACCAACTGCTTGGCGCCCTTTGCCAAGGTGCTGCATGAGGCCTTTGAGATCAAGTCGGGCCTGATGACCACGGTTCATTCCTACACCAACGACCAGAATATTCTCGATAACCCGCATAAAGACCTGCGTCGGGCACGTGGTGGCGGTCTGGCCATCATTCCGACCACAACGGGGGCTGCGAAGGCGGTCGCTCAGGTGATTCCGTCCCTAGCGGGCAAGCTGAACGGCTTCTCGCTGCGGGTGCCCACGCCGGATGTCTCGGTCGTCGATCTGGTCGCCATCTTGGGGCGCCCGGTGACGGTCGGTGAGGTAAACGGCCTCCTGCAGGCGGCATCCGAAGGGCGCCTGGCGGGGATCATCGGCTACAGCGAGGAACCGCTCGTCTCAGCGGACTTCATCGGCGATGACCGCTCCTGCATCATCGACGGGGCTTCGACAATGGTCGGGCCGGAGAACCTGGTCAAGGTCGTCGCCTGGTACGACAACGAGTGGGGCTACTCCTGCCGGGTGGTCGATGTGACCGCCGTCGTGGGCCGGGCGTTGGCCGGATGCGCACAGGAAGACGCTGCAGATTAGGGAAGAGCGGGGTGCCATCGGAGGCGCCCCGCTCTGTTTCGTCCGGCAGATTTGTGGAGAGCGGGGCGCCATCGGAGGCGCCCCGCTTCGTCTCTTTGGGGGCAGACTAGAGCCGAAAGGAGGCGATCCAGAATGCCACAGCACGATTCGAACAAGGGCTTCTCCGGCCAAAAGGTCCAGGAGTCCGGTACCTACGCCTGCGAGGGCGGCGCCGTTCAGACCTTCAACGTCGGGGATGAGTTCAGCCGGCACCCGCAGAGCGGGAAGCGTATCGTCTGGGAGAAGACGAGTAGCGACAAGAAGTTGGGCGACGCCCACTAGGGCGCCAACAGGCGGAGGACCAGACGGTCCTCCGCCTTTACGCGGGGGACGGGGATCGGTCGCCCAGCCGGGACGGAATCACCCTTCTCTTTTTCGCCCCTGGCGCCCTGTCATACGCCCCTCCTCCCTCGTCTAGATCAGTAAAGGGAGGAATGGCGGATGGTAATCGATTGGTCCTTGGTCCGGCGAGGCGCCATGGCGGGCTTGGGCGCCCTCTTCCTGCTCCTGGCGGTGGACCGCCTGACGGCCCCGGGCCACGTTGGCTGGCAGACCCTGCTGCTTGGCTTTGGCACGGCGGGCCTGCTCCTGCTCGGTGGGCTGGGGATGGCCGGAAGTTCGTACTGGCTAGTCAGCCAGGGGCGTTCCCCGGCGCTTCGCCAGCGATTGCTACGGCTGGGACTCTTCTGTGGGACGGCGGGGTTCCTGCTCTCCGTTGGGGCGTTTGGGGCCTGGCTGGCCTTGGGGCGCCCGGGGCCAAGCTAGCTGGAGGTCCATCTACCAGCACAAGACGAGAGCGGCTCCCCATCAGCGGGAAGCCGCCCTCTCTGCTAGCGCGCGGCGAACCCCCGACAGCCAAGCCGCCGGGGGTTCCAAGTCGCAACCGAACTAGTTCCGCTCCTGCTGGACACGGGCCCGCACCCTATCCGAGGCAAAGCCGATCAAGGCGCCCATCGCCGTCACGCCAGCGACGGTAAAGGTGATGAACTTCGCACTGGGCCCCCAGGTGTCAAACGCCGCAAACGGGCGGTCGCCCATGGCGGCCTCGATGGCCAGATAGACCGCGATCAGCACCACCCAGGCGGCAGCGGTCAGCAGCAACCCCTTCAGCCAACTCCGCATAGCGCTCCCCTACTTTCTACACGTAAGAACCCGATGCTTCTATTCTACCTTGCAACTTCGTCCGTGTACAGAAGCGCCCTGGCCTGATGGCCAGGGCGTTTTACCCGGTAAAGCGAAAGTCCGAGAGCGCTTTTGCTACTCTCGGACTGCCTTCTATGGAGGTGGGTGTGGGATTTGAACCCACGAATAACGGTTTTGCAGACCGCCGCGTTACCACTTCGCCAACCCACCAGATCTACACCCCACTCCCAACCTCTAGGTAAGGTTGTCATCGAGTAGCGAAAGCGCTCGATGATGACCGTCCCACAGGCGGGAGGGGGTGTAGGGGGATTGGGGCGACAGCCCCTCCCCCTACTTTCTTGGTTGCGGGGGCAGGATTTGAACCTGCGACCTTCGGGTTATGAGCCCGACGAGCTACCGGACTGCTCCACCCCGCGGTATCATGGTGCGCAGTACAGGGATCGAACCTGTGACCTCATGAACGTCAATCATGTGCTCTCCCAGCTGAGCTAACTGCGCATATGGTGTTTGTGCTCCGCCACCGGAGGGTTTTATCATACTACATCGATCGTGTCGTTGCAACCCTGCGTTGTCGGGAGGCGACATCGGTAATCTTACGCCAGTTCTAGCCCCCCGTCAACCAACCAGATTCGACCAGCGAGGCTGGGCGAGTGGGCTAGGTAAGGCTGTCATCGAGTAGCGACAGCGCTCGCTGACAGCGGTCAGACAAGCGGGAGGGGGTGTAGGGGGAGGGTGGACACACCCTCCCCCTACCTTCACGTATTCTTCAGGATGATCCCTTCGACCAGGTTGGCCAACGCCTCCTGGCGGTCCGTCACCTCTTCGAAGGTCTCGTAGATCTCCTTCCACTTGATCACAGTCAGGGCATCATACCCGCCCGTGAACAGGTGGGCCAGGGAGCGACGCAGGAGCTGGTCCGCCTCCGCCTCCACCCGGTTGACCGCCCGCTTGGGCAGCCGGATCTGCTCGACGTTCTTCTTATGCAGGAGCGCAAGCAGCCGCTCTGTCTCCTCGGCTGCCGTCAGGATCAGTCGCGCAAACTGGACCGCCGTCTCCGTCGGCTTTTCGATCCCATAGGATGAGACTCGGGCTGCCACGGCCTCGGTCCAGTCGATAATATCGTCCAGGTGGCGAGCGATCGCCAGGATATCCTCCCGCTCGATCGGGGTGATGAACGACTTGCCCAGGCGTGCAATCACCCGGAAGGTGATCTCATCGCCGGCCTCCTCGATCGCCCGGAGGCGGTTAGCCTTCGCCTCCATCTCGCCCGGGGTGGTGACCAGATCCAACAGGGTCCGGGCGCCCTCCGTCACATTCTGGGCCGCCTCTTCGAAGAGCACGAAGTAATGCTCATCCTTAGGCAGAAAGTTGAAGGCCACGACCATTCCTCCTCTTGTGAAGAGTATATCATGGTCGCAACCTTCCTGTGTATAGACTATGTGACGGATGGCACAAAATCCAACGGTTCCCTAACGCGACCGAATCCAGACCCGGTGGAAGTGGTCGTCCGAGCGGTCGGCGTACTGCAGCCCCAACTTAGCGCAGGCGGGGATGCCACCGCCCTCGTAGTACCGGGTTACATCATCATGGGTCACCGCGTAGAGCGCTAGGGTCGAAGGCATCTCCCGCCCCCAGCCCGGCGAGGTGATCAGGAAGCCGTCCAGGTCCTCCCGCACCTCGGTGGCCAAGTAGAGGAGCTGGCGCCCCCGGGCCATGTTCTGGGCGTAGCCCACAGCGTTCCCCCAGCCCCACTGGTTCAAGAGCCGGTCGTAGTGACCGCTCCCGTCCCAGACGTTGTAGAAGAAGAGCCCGAGATCCTCCGGCTCCTCGCCGATCTGCTTGGCAAAGCCGATGCCGGCGATCAGCCCGGTTGCCAGGGCGTGGCGCCGCAGTTCGGCCAGCCGCTCCGGGGTCCACGGAGCGGGGGCGCCCCCATCAGCGAGTCCACCGGGCGCCCGGAGGATCAGCCAGTCCTGCTCCTCCCCGATCGTGTACGTGACGCCCAGCCCGAGCGCCTCACCGGCCAGGCGCCAGAAGGTCTCCAGGCAGGCCTCTACGTCGAGGCGGCTGACGCCGTGAAAGCCCAGCACAGAGCCCTGCCCAACCAGCAAGCTCCCCGAGACGACCTCCACGCTCCCCGCGCGCGGGAGCGCTCGTAGCTCCTCGCACCAGCCCCAGCGGATCCCCTCCTGCCAGGTGAGGAAGGTGCGGGCGGCCTCGGGGCTGCCGGGGGCGCCCATCCGGACGAAGGTACCGGACAGGGCGTGGGATTCGAAGAGGAAGCGGCCCACCTGCTCGGGCCCAATCCCCTTGGCCAGAGCGAAACCCAGGGTCCGGATTAGCGCCCGGACTGCCCCTTCACGCCGCTCCTGCAACAGCTCGGTCACGTTGTACGGTACCGTTTCAAGCATCATCTATGCCCCCCTCGTTAGTTCCTACCTACACCTAATAACGGAAAAACGAGGCGAAAAGTTCGGCAGGGAAGACCCCCTCACCAAATTTTTCGCCTCGTTTGTGCTTCTTGATCAACCTAGTCAGCCTTCGTTGAATCTGACGCTTGGTTCAGGGTCGTCGTCGCCCGGAAGGTCGGCACACCCGGCGGGATCTTGTCTTGGATACCGAAATACTCGGCCATCACAGCACGAGCGATCGGGGCGACCCAAGAGCCGTGCGCTCCACCCTCGACGAAGACGGAGACGGCGATCTCGGGCTTCTCATAGGGGGCGTAAGCGACGGTCAGGGCGTTCGCATACTGCGTACTGGTCTCGGCTGAACCCGTCTTCGCTGCGACCGAGATCGGGAAGCCCTCAAAGGCGCGAGCGGCGGTCCCGTCTCCAGCGGTCACAGTCAGGCGCATCCCCAACTGGATTCGGTCCCAGTATTCCGGCTTCGCCTTGACCGGCGGGAGTTCCTCGGCTTCGATCTCCCTTACAACCTCGCCCGTGGGGCTCGTGATCTTCTGCACCAGATAGGGCTTCATCCGGGTACCGCGCATGGCGATCGTTGCGGTGTAGTTGGCAAGTTGCAGCGGCGTCGTCAAGACGTCACCCTGGCCGATGCCGACCGAATAGACATTCCCCTCGTACCAACGATCGCCGTAGGAGGCCTGGCTCGGATTGACACCGTGCGCCTCGTAGGGCAGGTCGACGCCGGTCACCTTTCCGAAACCAAACTGCTCCAGGTAGTCGTGCAGTCGGTCAATGCCAAGCTGGTAGCCAGACTCGTAGAAAAAGGGGTCGCAGGAGATAGCGAGAGAGCGCGCCACATCGGCCATTCCCTGATCGTAGAACGTCCAGTTCTTACGGGTACGATCCCGGAAGTACGTGGAGTCGCAGTGGATCTGTTGGTAAGGTCCCATCGCCCCCAATTCCAAGGCAGCAAGGCCTACGCCCATCTTATAGGTCGAACCCGGCGCGAACGGCGAGATCGCCCAGTTGTTCAGCGGGCCGAGGGGATCGTTAAAGATCTTGTCCGCCTGTTCCTGCGTCAGTCCGGTCGTAAACCAGTTGGGATCAAAGGTGGGATACGAGGCCATCGCCAAGATCGCCCCGGTCTTTACATCCTGCACAACCACGGCGCCCCGGGTCGGGTTCGCCTCCTTGTCATTCTGGGCCCGAATCCAGTCCATCTGCTTGACCAAGGTCTGCTCGGTCAGACGCTGGAGTTTGGCGTTTAGTGTCAGGTGGATGTTGTCTCCGGAGAGCGGTTGGGTGAAGTCATAGCCGCCAACCGGCTTACCGAAGGGGTCAGCGATGACAGCAACCTTGCCCTCCTGGCCCCTGAGATCCCTCTCATAGGCGTTCTCCAGACCATCCTTGCCGATTAGCTCGTTGCCGGAGTAGCCCTTGTACCGGTCGCTCTTCAGTTCTGCCGCATCGATCCGGCCTACATAGCCCATGATGGCGCCAGCGAGGGCGCCCTGCGGATACTGCCGGCTGCCATCGATCATCAGCACCACGCCGGGGAACTCGCCCTTGCGATCCGCAAACTCACTGACGACCTTCTGGTCAAGCTTGCGCATGATCGTAAGCGGCTCATAGGCGAACGCCCCCTGGTCCTTCATCCGGGCCACGACGTCATTGACCAGTTCGCCGGCAGCGATCGGATCATGCCCAGTTAGGACCGAGGCCAAGGCGGGCAGGAACGCTTCCACCGTCTTCTTGTCCTTTTCGAGCAAAACAGCCGAATAGGAAGGCTCGGAGGTTGCCAGCGGCAAGCCTTGGCTATCGAAGATCGAGCCCCGCGGGCCGCGAGTCTTCATCTCCTTCAGCATCCGCACCTCAGCCTGGACGCGCCAAGAGGCTGACTGTACAACAGTCAGCCGATACAACTGCACAGACAGGAGCAGTAAAACTGCTCCTGTCAGTATGCTCAGCCAAAGGCTTCGTTTGTGTAGAACCTTCTCCCATTCGGGCACGTGGGTCCCCCCTATGGGTTAGGGCAGCCAGTCCAGGGGGTCAACAGGCGTTCCATCCACGATGACCGTGAAGTGCAGATGCGGTCCCGTCGATGTGCCCGTGTTGCCAGAGTAGGCAATCACTTGGCCAGCCGAGACCTTCTGCCCCACGTCAACGGCGTAGCTGCTCAGATGAGCGTACATCGTCACAACGCCGCCACCGTGGTCAACCTTAACCGCCCTGCCGTAACCGCCGTAATACTCGGCCATGATCACCGTGCCATCCGCAGCCGCCGCGACGGGCGTGCCGATCTCAGCGTTAAAGTCCGTTCCGTCATGGTAGTGACGGGTGCCGTAGACCGGGTGAATCCGCCAGCCAAAGTAGTCCGTGACGATGCCGCCGACCGGATACTCGACCAACTTGTGGGTCTGAGCGGGTGACGCACGACGAGAGCCTGCGGCACGCGAGGCAAGGAGCGGGCGCACGTGATCAAAGTCGCCACCAGGGACTACGACCATTGCGCCGACCTGAATCGCTTGGGGGTCAATATCTGGGTTCGCCTTCACAATCTCTTCTTCGGTGGTACCAAATTGATCGGCGACGGTCCAAAAATTGTCTCCTTCTGCGATCTTATATACAAGAGCATCTACAGCTGGAACGACCAGCTTCTGGCCGACGCTCAAGGTGTCATCGTTACTCTCCATCCCATTCGACAGGACCAGTGTATCTACCTTCAGGCCAAAGCGGCCTGCGATCGCCTCCAGGTTATCACCCTCGGCAACCGTATACTCCGTGATCTTCGGCCGGGCGGGGATAGCTGGGCCCTCGGTCACGGGCGCGAGCAGAACCTCTGCTTTCGTCACCATGGCCGCGACGGGCTGTGCTTTGTTTATTCGAGTTACGTCAGGCGAAGCAGCCGCTTCGCTAGGCAGTTGCTTTACGTTGTAGGCCAGACCCCCCATGACAAGTAGCGCAATCGTCGTGTAGAGTGCGCGGCGTAGCATTGCTGCGGGGAAGTTCAATGGCGTAGACCTCCTCTCCAACATAGGAAGATAAGACACCCATGTTTAATAGGATAATCTGAAACTGTCTACATTGAAAGAGACATTGCCGAAAATCATCTGGAAAATCTTACGGTTGGTTGGTTAATCGTGGAGCGGACGGAGGTCTCCGCCAACATTCAGCTCTCGGAGGCGCTCCACCTGGATCCGTCCCGCTGAGAGATCCTGGAGTTGCGCTAGCAGGTCTGCCTCCCAAGCCCCCAGAATGCGGCAGTCAACGGTCACCTCATGCCCGTACTGCGAGTCAAGGGTGAGGGCGCCCACCTGCTCCAGCAGGTACTGCACCTTGCCGACCAGGCCATAGTCAAGCGTTAGCCGCAGGTCGAGGGCGGGGACCGTCTCGGCCACTCCGGCCGCCTCTACGCCCGCTGCTGCCGATTGGCTGTACGCCCGGACCAGGCCGCCGGCGCCCAGGAGGATGCCGCCAAAGTAGCGGGTGACAACGACACAGACGTCGCTGATGGCCTGCTTCTCGATCACGTCGAAGATGGGGCGCCCAGCAGTCCCGCTCGGTTCACCATCATCCGAGAGACGGACGGCGTTTCCGGCCTTGTAGGCGTAGCAGTTATGGGTCGCCTCGGCATGTTCGGTACGGATTCGCTGAATGAAGGCCACCGCCTCCGCCTCGGTCGAGACCGGGGCGACGTGAGCGATGAACCGGGATCTCTTGATCACGATCTCGGTCTGGGCCGGACCGCGGACGGATTTGTATCCCATTGGGGTAGAGCCCCCTTTCTAGACAGAACCGGACCACCCTCCTACTTTCGGGAAGGTGGTCCGGTTCTCCTTTTTGCTGGGAGATCGCTAGAACTCCGCCAGGAAGCGCAACCGCTTGTTCAGCGTGCGCAGCGAATCGACCGACTGGATCGTTAGCATTCCTAGCTCATCGACCGCAGTGGCCTGGGCGCCCGTGGCACTCGCCAGCGCCTGCGTACGGCCCAGAAGCGCCCGGTTACGGCTATCCACCGCGGTCAGACCCTTACCGACCGCCTCCAGGTTGGCATTCAACTGGCCCAGGGTCCCCGCCAGGGCGGCCTGTCCCTGGTTGAGGCCGACCAGAGCGCCGTTGATCGCACCAAGGTCTTGGACGATCTGGCCCAGGTCGCCATTGACCGCCTTTAGTTGGACCGTAACCTGCCCAAGCGGCGCCAGGGCCTCCGCCGTCTGCGCAGTCAACCCCCGCACCTCTCGGACCGAACTGGCCACGCTCCCCATTGCCCTGGCCAAATCACTCTGGAGGGCGACCTGGCCGATCAACGACTGGTAGGCAAAGAAGGCGGCAACTACGGCCGCACTCCAGGGGACGAGTCCCTTTAGTGGAACCAGGAGTCGATCCATTCTGCCACCCCCTGCAGCCAGCCCGTGAAACTCTCCTTGGCGTCCTGTAAGTCGTTCTTCCAGCGCTTGATCGGGGCGAAGTTCTCCTCCGTCCGGGCCATCTCCCCAAGCAGGAGGTCGACCTGGCGTTCCATCCGGACCGACCCCTCTTCGATTCGACCGGTCTCGGTCGCCAGTTGGCTCAGGGCGCCCCGGTTCGCCCGCAGAACGTCCGCGGTCCTCGTCGCCACCATGTCTGCCTGGGTGGTCAACTGGACGGTCTGCTCCTCGAGGGTCGCCAGCTTGCGCAGGTGGAGAGTCGCCTGTTTCGCACGTGCCTCTTGCTGCTGGAGGAGGGTCAGGCTCTGTCCGATCAGTTCACCCTGTTGCTTCAGGAGCACCTCTTGCTCCGCCAGACCGGCAAGCTGGACCTCTACCTGAGCGGCGGACCGCTCCAGTCCGATCGTCTCTTGCCGTATCGCCCGGGTCGTCTGGAGCATCTCAGCAGTGGAGGGGATCAGCCCAGCTAGCGGGACCAGTGCTCGAAGAAGGACCCCCAAGCCGATCGCGCCCACTGCGGCCAACAGGGCTACTTGCAGAGACCTGTTCATCCTCACCGCCCCCCCGTCAGCCGCTCAAGGATCGCTGTCTTCCGGACCATGGCGGCTAGGTCGACCGTCACATACCGCTGGAGCTTCACCAGAGCCTGAAGATCGGTCGTGACCTGACCCGAGAGGCTCCCCGTCTCAGCCATGACCCCATCAAGGGCGGCCGACTCGGCCTCGATCTCCTTCAGCAGGACGGCCGCCTCCCCGGCGGAACCAGCCAGTGAATGGGCCGCTGCTTGGATCCCTCCCACACTCCCGCCCAGCTCCTCCAGGCTCACCCGGATCTGCCCGTTGATCTGGCGGACGCCATCCACCTGAACGGCCAGCCTCTCTGTCGCACCCGCCAAGTTCTTCAGATCAGCCAGTTGCAGGTTCATCGCTGCGGAGACCCGCTTCGATTCATCCACGGTCGTCGCCAGGTGTGTCGCCCCGCCCAGGATTTGTCGTTGCAGGGTAAGCTGCGCTGCCGCCTGGTAGGCGACGAAGGCCAGGGCGCCCGCGACAAACCAGGGTAGCCAAGGCCAGGGGCGGTAGCCCGGCGCAACCCGCGGTGCTAGATTCACGTTAGGGTCCATCAGCCTTCCCTCCCTCGGCCCAGTCAGTTCCCTGGCGTGCGGGCCTCCATCCGGCCGGTGTTGATCTGGACCGAAAGGAGGACGTCCTTATCAGCCTTGACCGTTCCCGCCAGGCCACGTAGCTCCCCCTGCACCGCCAGCACGGCGCCCTTCATCCCCCGCAGTGAGTCACGGACGGCCTTGAGCTGTTCCACGACGGCCCGGTTCTCGACCTCCGCCTGCTGGTTGACCTGCAAGATCGAACGGTTTGCCGCGCTCAGTTGAGCGACCGACTGTTGGATCGCCTTCGAGTGGCTCGAGACACCAGCCAAGGCCTGACTGATCGACTCCGAGCGACTCACCATCTCACCCAGCCGTTGATTCCGCTGCATCACTGCCGACTGGACACGCGGCAGGGCCGTAGCGACCAGGAGATTCTGATCGATCCCTTCCTGTAGGCGACCCAAGTGGCCAGTGACCACAGCCATCATCACCATCAGCCCGCCGAGTCCCGCCACCAGCAGGAGTCGAAGCGGTGTCCGTAAGTCCATCTCCCGCACCCCCTAGAGCGGCATTGCATCCAGGATCTTCCCCGAGCGAAGCTCGGCCTCCTGGAGCTTCCGATAGAGCGACTCGTTCGATGCCCGAATCCGGCGGAGGGGCGCGCTAAGGGCGCCCGTCTGAGCCTGTAGCCCCTGCACGAGCGCGACCTCTTCCTTGGCCACCTGCGCCATATGCGTGGCGTGTGGCCCGACCGTACTTGCCAGACTGGCCAACTGCTTGCCCAGAGCCGCCTGCTCAGCCGTAACCCCTTCCAACCGGGCAAGTTGTTCCCGCTGACTCATCACCTGTACCTGTAACTGACCGAGCTGTTCGGCCATCCGGTCGACAGAGCGGGCACGACCCTCAATCGCCTCCAGAGTCGTGAGGATTCGCCCGTTCGTCTGGGCGATCTGGTCATTCGTCAAGGAGAGCTCCCGGAGCATGCCGATCAGGTCGAAGCGGGCCGCCCCCGGCAGGAGGGCCAAGCTAAGAAAGAGCCCACCACCAGCCAGGAGCGCAAGGCCGAGTCCCTGCAGCCAGCGCCTCTGCACAGCCAACACCTCCTATCGGAGCCTCTTTTCGCGAATTTTACCATTCTTTCCATAGCCTGTCCAACCGAGAGCCGGAAAGTTGGACTGGCAGGCGATCCTTTTTCCGGCGAGAATAGAAGAAGAGATCCGCTCTTCAAGGAGGAGTACGTGTGCAGCATGAAGAGTCCGGCCTCCTGGCGACCCTCGCCGGGCGCCGGCTTGATATTCTGGTGGCCGCCGATCGGTACGGGCGCCCCCTGACCAGCGAAGAGTACTGGTGGATCGGGGTCGGCCTGGCCGCCTGCATCATGGCCGAGATCAACGAACGTGACTTCCAGGTCGGCCGCATTGAGCAGCTGGTCGACCGCCTCGGCTATCAGGGCCGCAGCGGCGATTGGCTCCAGCGATTCGTCGAGGAGTTGGCTGAGTTGGACGCCGAGGGTCTCCTCTGGCCCGTCTGGAGCCGGGAGGGGAACCAGCCCGTCCAGCCGACGGGCCTTGAGATTCAGCCCAACTTCGGTCCGGAAGAGGCCTACTGGCTCGCCTTGGCCCACGTTGCGGTCGCCGTCTCTGTCCTGCAGGAGAATCAGGCGGCGATCGATCAGCTGACGGAGGCGATCCTCGCCCTGGTCGAGCAGGGCCTCACCCCGGAGCACCCGGCCCTGATCCAGTCGATCCTGACCGCGGCGGAGGCCGCGGCTGGCGAGTCGGTCGACGAGGAGGGCGGGGCCGAATGAGCGGCCCCCTGCAATCCCTGATCCGTCAGTCGTTCGGGGAGGGCGCCCGCCGCTGGGCTGGGCGCTCTCCACGTTTCGCTGCGCTCTGCGCCGGCCTGGCTGAGAGCCGTGCCTTGCTGGCGCTAATCCAGACCTACGCCCGGGTGACGGCGGTCCAGGTGCCCCCTGTCGACAGTGTGCTGGCCGGGTTACACCGAGTCGCACTAGCCGGGGACGCTCCCGACCTAGCCACCCAGTTCCAATCGAGTCACTTAGATGAAGCCGCCCTTATCGCGGCGGCAGAGGGCGCCCTGGAGGCGCAGAGCACCGACCTACTGGATGCCCTCCTCACACCGCCCCCGCCCCCGGCCGACCCGGCAGACGGGGTCGCCCTGGCCGCTGCAACCCGCCTCCTGGCGGAGCGCTGGGGCGGCGGGTTCTCCCTGGTCGAACTCGGCGGCGGAAGCGGCCTTCCCCTTCGCTTTGATCAGTGGACCTACGCAGACCTAGCAGGTCCCTTCCCGCCAATTGTCGGCCGCTACGGCCTCTCCGACAACACGCTCGACCTCTCCAGCCCAGGGGATCTGCTCTGGGCCGCCGCTCAACTGGCGCCCGAGGAGCGCGAAGCGGCGGCACGGCTACAAGCGGCAGCCGCGGCCCTGCCCGGCCTCCCCACCATCAGCCAGCGGCGGGGCGATCCCGCCTATGACCTGCTCCCCCTGCTCCTAGAGGCCTATGCGGCGATGGAACCTGGCAACACCCTCCTCCTCTTCAGCCTCTGGCACTGGCAGACGATGACCGGGGCGGAGCAGCAGGCCGCTACACACGCCCTGCAGCGGCTGGCCGGGCGCCTCGAACCGCAGAAGTTCCTCGCCTTCTTGCAACTGGATCACTTTACGCCGGAGGGCGCCCCCGCGGAACTCCGCCTGCAGACCTTCCACTGGCGTGACCCCGAGGAGCGGAGCGTTGAGCGGCTCGCCACCTACGCCAACCGACGGGTCGGTTGGTTGTCATAAGCTGTCCCTCCCTCGCATAAAGATGTTGGTAAGGTAAGGAAAGCCAACAAGGGAGGGAGATTCCGTGCCGACAGCGGTGACGACGACACCGGATGCGATGTACGCGAAGATCCGGTCGATCCTGGCGATGGATGGCACGACCGGACAGGCCGGCGAAGTGGTGATCAACCTGGTCAACGAACCAGGGAAGGATCGCCAGTTCTTCCGCTCCGCCACGGTCGAGATCCAGGGCCCCTACGGGGTCTCCGTCACCACTGAGGACACCTTCTTCCTCTCCATGCGGGCCGACGGTGTCGTCTTGGTCCACGTTGGCCCCTCCGTTGGCGCTACGACCGCCCGCTTTACGATTCAAAAGATCGATGGATTTGAGTACCAGCTTGGCAGTTCGGAGACCACCTACGCCTTCATCGAGCGACGGCCTGCGGCCGATGTAAAGCTGTTGGTCAAGATTCGCTGGTAGGAAAAAGACCGAGCGGAGCGTCCTTCTAGGGCGCTCCGCTCTCTTATCTCCGCTCTTCACCCGATCTCTCACCCCCTCAACGCCCTACGGAGGAGTGCGTAGCCCGAAAGGGCTAAACTTCGGCCCTCCATCCGATGTGATATTCGTCCTAGCGCAACTAGGATAGAAGCAAGGAAGAATCACACATGGAGGCGGACACAGATGACAAAGAAGAATACAGCGATTGTGGCAATCGCGCTCATGGCGATCGGTGCGCTGGCCGGTTGCACGACTAAGCCCAAGACGGAACCCGCCGCTGCGGCTAAGGAAGAGAAGGTCAACCCGATCCCGAACGCCGGCAAGCCGGTCAATAAGTACGATAAGTTCTACGAGGAGAAGGACGGCGTCAAGCACTTCTATCTCTGGATCGAAGAGAAGGAGTGGGAACTGATGAAGGACGTAAAGGCGCCGGTCTGGGCCTTCAACGGCACCGTTCCCGGCCCGGAGATTCGCGTGAAGGAGGGCGACAAGGTCGCCGTTCACTTCCGGAACACCGCCTCGCAGCCGCACTCGATTCACTTCCATGGTCAGCTTGGCCTCTCGCAGGAGATGGACGGTGTGCCGGTCACCTCCCATGCGGTCAAGCCGAAGGAAGAGTTCGTCTACGAGTTCACCGCCGAATCGACCGGCACCCTGATGTACCACTGCCACGTCTCCACCTATAACCATGTGGACATGGGCATGTACGGTGCCCTCATCGTCGAGCCGAAGGCCGAGAAGAAGACCTGGGATAAGGAGTACACCTTCATCCTGGATGACTGGGCGGTCGGCAACATGGACCCGTTCACCACCACGACCACCCACCGCGACTACAACTACTTCACCATCAACGGCAAGGCCTTCCCGGAGACCACCCCGATCGAGGGCAAGGTCGGCGAGAAGGTGAAGGTCCGCTTCATCAACATGGGCTACCGTTCCTTCTCGATCCACACCCACGGCTACGGCGCCCTGATCACGCACCTGGATGGCTTCAAGCTGGATCATCCCTATACGCGTGATATCCTCACCGTCGCCCCGGGCGAGCGGATCGATGCCGAGATCACCCTGCGTGAGGGCGCCTACCCCTGGCATGACCACGCCCTCGAGAACGTCCTGAACAACGGCGAGTACCTTGGTGGCGCCACGATGGTCGTCATCGGTAAGAAGTAAGGAGCTGAGGTAGGATGACGAAGCGCCGCATGGCCGGTGGACTGATCCTGTTCGGCCTGATCCTGACCGGCTGTGCCGGCGCCCCGGTCATCATGTTCTCGGCGCCGACCGCCAAGCAGACGGCGGCGACCAAGGTCACGCAGCCGACCAACCCTGACCGCTTCGAGGAGCGGATCGAGGTGGCCGGGGGCGCCCTCAAGCTGACCGCCACACCGCTCAAGTTGGGCCCCACCACCCTCACGGTCGAGGCCGAGGGCGGTCTGGTTCCCTATGAGGTCCAGGGAATCATGGCCGCGATGGGCCACGGCTGGGATCTCGACCTGACCGCCTCTGGCACCAAGTGGACGGTGAATGCCACTTGGGGGATGGAGGGCCCCTGGGCGATACGGGTGAAGGCGAAGGACTCAGCCGGCCAGGAGCAGGTTGCGCTCTTCTACGTCAAGGTTCAGCCCTAAAGAGTGAACGGCCAGCGCCCTAACAGGGGTGCTGGCCGCTCGTGCGTGCCTCGACTGGGATCATTTACTCGTTCTATTTTCCAGAATCCTCAACGCATACGAATGGAAGGGAATAGCCGCTCGGACTTCGAAATGAAAGATCGTCGGCATATGCTAAATAAGCGTGGGAAAAAGGGGAACGGACCCGATGGATCTTACACCGCTCTACCGCAAGACGGTTCTCTCTGTCGCTGCGAACCCGTTCGTGACCAAGACCGCTCAGAAGGTTGGCATGAAGCTCGGCGCCTCCCGCTTTGTCTCAGCGACCTCACTCCAGGGCGCCCTGGAGGTCGTGCGTGACCTAAACCGTCGCGGCATCCTCGTCACTCTCGACTTCCTGGGTGAAGGCGTCGTCAAGGAGGAGGTCGCCCGCTCCATGGGCGCCACCTACCTCGAGATCCTCGACGGCATTCACCGGACAGGCGTCAACGCCAACGCCTCCCTGAAGCCGACCCAGATGGGCCTCGCCTTCAACCGCCCGCTGGCTGAGGAGATCATCCATCAGATCGTTCATCGCGCCAAGGAGCTCGGCAACTTTATCCGCATCGATATGGAGGATACCCCGTACACGGACGTCACCCTCCAGATCTATGACAACCTCCGCAAGCAGGGCTACGACAACGTCGGTGTCGTCATCCAGTCCTACCTCTACCGTTCAGAGGCGGACATCCGGGCGCTGAACGAGATGGATGCCAACATCCGCCTCGTCAAGGGCGCCTACAAGGAGCCACCCGAGCACGCCTACCCGAACAAGTCCGATGTGGACGAGAACTATAAGAAGCTCGTCGAACTACGTCTGCTGGCCGGTCAGTACACGGCGATCGCTTCGCATGATGAGAAGATCATCGACTGGGCGAAGGAGTTCACCACCCGCCACAACATCCCGAAGGACCGCTTCGAGTTCCAGATGCTCTTCGGCGTCCGGATGAGCTGGCAGGAGTCCCTCGCCAAGGAGGGCTACCGCGTCCGTTGCTACGTCCCCTACGGCGAGATGTGGTACCCCTACTTCACTCGCCGCATCGCCGAGCGGCCCGGCAACGCCTGGTTCGTACTGAAGAACCTGCTCAAGGGCTAAGAGAGGCTAACCCCCGGAGGTAATCACCTCTGGGGGTTTCGTTGTTAGCGGCCTCTCCGAGGGGACTGTCAACCATCACCTCGTTGCACGCCGGGCCGGCTGAAGGTCGATCAAAAGCTCGGCTACATCCCCGCACGGGGCAACTATGCGATGGCCAAGTATCTCTGGACAGCACAACAACAAAAGGAATCTGCTAGTCAATCGCCAATCTAGGTAGGAATGATTGTCGGTCGGGAGGGATTCGTGTGCGGCGTGACCCTGAGATCCGTGAGCTCCTCGACGAGACCATGCCCCTGCTACGCGAGCTCTTTATTCAGGTGAGCCGTGCCTCCTGGGAGCAGTCCACCACCGGGCGCCCCGAGGCGGCCGCCCGTCTTGCTGCACTCCAGAAGGAGTTGAAGTCCTTCCTCGCCCAGCCCGAGCGCTTTGCTCAGGTACGAGAGCTGCTCGACACCGAAGTCGGCGACCCTGCTCTCTCCCGCCAGCTCGAAGTTCTGTACCGGATGCTCCTGGGCAGCCAGCAGACCGAGGCGGAGATCAGCGAGACCGTCGCCCTCGAGACCGAGCTCAAGCAGCTCTTCAACACCTTCCGGGCCTCCTTTGAGGGCGCCCCCGCCGCCGACAACGACCTGGCTGAGGTCCTGCGCATGGAGGACGACTCACTGCGGCGCCAGGAAGCTTGGGTCGCGGCGAAGCAGATCGGTGCTGAGGCCTCTGGCAAGGTGCGTCAACTAGCCAAGGTCCGGAACGGGATCGCCCAGCGGCTGGGCTACCGGGACTACTTCGCCATGGCCCTCGACCTGCAGGAGATCGATGAGACGGCGCTCTTCGCCCTTCTAGAGGAACTCTATCAGGCCACCGAGTCCGCCTTCCTGGCGGAGAAGGGCGCCCTTGACCAGGAGTTGGCTGAGCGCTTCGGCCGACCCGCCAGCGAGCTCGCCCCGTGGCACTACCACGACTTCTTCTTCCAGTCCGGCCCGCCCACCAAGGGTGGCCCGAACCTGGACCAGCAGTTCGCCAAGCGGGACGTGGCCCAGCTTTCGGTCGACTTCTATGACCAGATCGGGCTGGAGGTCCGGGACATCCTCTCCCGCTCCGACCTCTACGAGCGCCCCGGCAAGATGCAGCACGCCTTCTGCACCAACATCGACCGCGAGGGCGACGTCCGGATCCTCTGCAACTTGAAGAACAACGCCCGCTGGATGGAGACCCAGCTCCACGAACTTGGCCACGCCGTCTACGACAAGTACGTCGACCCTGGTCTACCCTGGCTCCTGAAGCGCCCTGCCCACACGATGACGACCGAGGCGATCGCGATGCTGATGGGGCGCCTAACAAACAACGCCCGCTGGCTGACCGCGTTTGCGGGCATGGACCAGGCGGAGGCTACCGCCGCCGAGTCCCA
>DATGYC010000328.1:0-1821 GCA_035298385.1 Symbiobacteriaceae bacterium
CGTCGGATGCGGGTCGCCGATCGCACAGAACCAGGTCCAGTTGCACTCCTGTCCCGCGAAGAGCGCGGAGAGTTCGGCCACACCGGTAACACCGTACCGATCGAGGATGGCCTGGTTCAGAATGATCTCGTTCAGCGCCCCGATCGCCTCCGCCACGGCCGGGCGGCGGATGTCGCCCAGGGGGTAGGGGTTGTAGAGCGTGATCGTAAAGAGGGGCGCCCGCGGATTGAGCAGGCGGATCTCGCGTAGGATCCCCTCCCAGTTGGTACGGAACTCAACCAGGGCTCCGGGAAGGCAGCTCGCCTGGTAGTCGCAGTGCAGCAGGTCGTTTCCACCGACGTTCAGCGTGATCAGCCCGGCGGCGCGAATGGCGTTCCGGACCCGCTCATCCGCCTCGACCAGGCCGAGGATCTGGGCAGAGGTCAGCCCGTAGAGAGCGTGGTTGCGGAGGGCGATCCGGCGGCGTAGCCGCTTGGCGAGCGCCTTGGCTAGCCGGGGTGGGTAGCCGAAGAGGGTGAGGGAGCCGATCCCAAAGGCGATCGAATCACCTAGGGCGACGTAGCGGAGCGTCCGCCACCAAAGCCAGCCGAAGGTCGCCCCCATCCCGATCCCTGCCAGCGCCAGCATCCACCACATAGCCACATCCCTCCCTTAGGAAGGACGAAAGTGACAGCCCTCAGGGGGGGCTGTCGCTTATCTTTTCGCTCCTAGATCGGCTTGGTCCACCACTCGGAGGCGATGGAGAGGTCGCTCTCGGCCAGCATCGCTCGCTTCGCCTCGTCCTTCTCGGCCGTCACGACCACGACCTGGGCGGCGCCCTGCTCCTTCGCCCAGGCGATGGCGGCCTCAAGCAAGTCGTTCCCAGGCGCCGGCCAGGGCGCCACGAAGTCGTCGATGGAGCAGGTAGGACCGCCGGGGGCGTAGACCGGGGGGCTGGGCACGATCCGGGCGATCACGAAGCCATCGACTCGCCCTTCGGTCTCGTGGACCAAGAAGATGTGGTCCTTGCGATCAAACAGCGTCTGGAAGAAGGCCTCCTGGGCTTGGGCGGCGTTCGGGGCTGGGCGCCAGAAGGTGGGCTGGTAGGCCTGTTACTGGGCACGGCGCTGCTCGGTCAGGGCGACGATGGCGGGGAGATCAGCCGAGTTGGCGAGACGAATGATCAAGACGAGCGACTCCCTTCGGATGTAGGCCGGGTCAGTCTGTGTACTGGGTCAATCGGCCCTCGCGGGCCCAGCCGCAGAGGGTGATGCCGGCCGCCTCGGCCAGTTCAACGGCGAGCGAGGAGGGCGCCCCCACCGCCACGACCAGCCCGACCCCGGCGACCACCGCTTTCTGCATCAGATCAAAGGAGATGCGGCCCGAGAGCACGAGCCCGCATCCGCTCAACGCCACATCGGAGAGCAAGGCCCAACCGAGGAGCTTATCGAGGGCGTTGTGGCGCCCGATGTCCTCCCTCACTGCGAGGAGGGCGCCGTCCGGGCCGACTAGGCCGGCCCCGTGCAGCCCACCCGTCTCGCGGAAGAGCAACTGCCCCTCTCGCAGGCGGTTGGGCAGGGCAGCCATGAGCGCTGGTGGGAGGAGACGGGCTGCACGTGGGGCAGTGGTCCCCGCGGGGGCGGCATCAGTGCCGCTGTCTGAAGCTGGCGTGCCATGACGCCCCCCGGGCACCGTTGGCAACCGGCTACCCGGGCGCCCCACCCGCGCCAAGACCTCCTCCAGCGAGGCGGTCCCGCAGATGCCACAGGAGGAGGAGATGGCGAAGTGGCGCCGGAAGCGGTCCGCATCGACCGGGACATCTGGATTCAGCCAGACGTTGAC
>DATGYC010000329.1:0-4531 GCA_035298385.1 Symbiobacteriaceae bacterium
TTGGTGACGGTCACGCTGTGCGTGCTGTCACTCGAGGCGAGGTAGAAGGTGTCACCAGCGAAGTCGGCCTTGATCGTGTAGGTGCCGGCGGCCAGGTTGGCCGTCCAGTTGACCGATGCCACACCCGTGGCGTTGGTCGAACCCGTACCGATCGAGGTCCCGTTGACGAAGAACTCAACGGTCCGACCGCTGATGTTTCCAGCCGCCTCCGTCAGGGTCGCCGTCAGGGCGACCGTCTGGCCGTAGACGACCGTCTTGTCCACCGCGACGATCGTCGTCGCCGCCTTGGTGACCGTGACGGTGTGGGCGCCCTCGGTCGTCGCCAGGTAGAAGGTGTCGCCGGCGAAGTCGACCGCGATCGGATAGGTACCCGCTGCCAGGTTCGCCTTCCAATTGTAGGTGGCGACACCGTTGACGTCCGTCAGGCCGGTGCCGACCGTCGCTCCGTTCACCTTGAAGGTGACCGTGGCGTTCGCGATCTTAGCGCCGTCCGCAGTCCGGATCAGGGTGGCGGTCAGGCCAACCGTCTGGTTGTAGATGACCGACTTGTCGGCAGCAACCAAGGTGCTAGCTGCCTTGTCCACGGTCAGCGTGCCCGTGCCGCTGGAGGCCTCGTAGAAGCCGTCACCGCCGAAGTCGACCGTGATCGTGTACGAACCAGCGGCCTGGGTCGGGGTGTAGGAGACAGTCGCAACGCCAGAGGCGATGGTCGTCCCACTGCCAGCTGCGGTGCCATTCACCTTAAAGGAGAGGCTGCGCCCGCTGATCGGATTCCCTGAGGCATCCTTTAAGGTTGCAGTTAGGGTGCCGTTGGCTGCGTAGGTGATCGTTACGTTCGCCACGGTGATGGCGGAGAGTGCCTTAGTCACCGTTAGTTGGGCCGAATCAGACCCATTTAGATAGTAGGCATCGCCCGGATAGGTGACCTGCACGACGTAATTGCCTGCCGCCAAGGAGGGCGTATAGGTGAAGGTCGCCTTCCCGGTCGCATCGGTCGGGCCGGTGCCGACGGTGGCCCCATCGACCACGAAGGTGAGCGTGGCACCGTTGATGGGCCCGGTGGGACCAGCCAACGTAGCCTCCAACGTCACCGGCTTGCCGAACTCGACCGTGGCATCCGCCGCCGTCAGGGTGACAGTAGCCTTCTGCACGGTCAGGGTCGCCGTAGCCGTGGCACCCAGATAGTTGGTGTCGCCCGCAAAGGCTAGGTTGATCGTATAGGTGCCTGCCGCCAGGTTCGGGGCGTAGGTGAGCGTCGCCTTGCCCGTCGCATCCGTCGTCGCGGTCAGGGGCGCCCCGCCGTCGATGACGAAGGAGATCTGCTTGCCAGAGATCGGGGTGGTCCCGCTCTTCAGGGTGGCGATGATCTGACCATTCACGCCATAGGTCAGGGTGACGTTCTGCCCCGTCAGGGTGGTCGGCGCCTTGTTAATCGTCAGGGCAGCCGAGCCCGTCCCGCTCTGATAAGCGGAGTCGCCAGCAAACTCAACGGTCAGGGTGTAGTTGCCGGGCGGAAGGCTGTTAGCGGGCCAGTTCAGCGTCGCCTTGCCCGTCGCGTCGGTCAGCTTGGTACCCAGGGTAGTTGCCCCGACCTTGAAGACCAGCGACTGGTTTGAGAGGGGCGCCCCGCCGGCTGCCGTCAAGGTGGCCGTCAGATTGACCGGGTAGGACCAATCGGTCGTCGCCGGATTAACGACGATGTTGACCGGACGCTTCGTGATGGTCAGCGTCGCCGTATCACTGGACGCCTCGTACGATGCATCGCCCGCATAGGTGGCCGTTATGGTGTAGTCTCCGGCCACTTGGTTGGCCGAGTAGTTCGGCCAGACCGCCTTACCGGTCGCATCCGTCAGCTTGGTGCCAAGAACGGTCGCACCGACCTTGAACTGGACGGTTGCGCCGGCTACCGGTGAGGCACCGGCCATCAGGACCGCTTCCAGGTTTACGGTGTCGCCGTAGACGACGGTCTTGTCAGCCGCTGTCAGGGTGGTGACGGCCTTCTGGACCGTCAGCGTCCCCGTAGCCGCACTGTTCTGGTAGGTGCCGCTGCCGGGGTAAATGGCGTCGATCGTGTAGGTGGCACCCGGTAGCGTTGGCGTATAGGTGTAAGTCGCTACACCAGAGGAATTCGTATTGACCGTGGCCACGACCGCCCCGTTCACCTTAAAGGTGATCGGCTCGCCATTGATCGGCGCCCCACCAGTCGTCTTGGTCAGTGTAGCGCTCAGGGTGACCGGCTGGAGGTAGTTGATCGTGCTACTCGTTGTGGTCAGGGTCGTCGGCGCCTTGGTCACCACCAGATTGAAGGAGGCGGTCGCCGACGTGTAGTTGGTATCGCCCGCATAATCCGCCTGCACGGTGTAGGTGCCAGCGGCCAAGGCGGGCGTATAGGTGTAGGTGTAGTTGCCTGACGCATCGGTCGTGAGTGTCGTGAGCGGCGAGCCATTCACCTTGATCGAGATGCTCTTGCCGCTTAGACCCGCCGCCAAGGCAGAGAGGTTGCCCGACAGGGTGAGCGGATCGCCCGCAACTAGGGTCTTGGTCGGCAGGGTCAGCGTAGTGATCGCCTTGGTAACTGTTAAGGTCTTGTCATTAAGCGGCGTGGTCGTGGACGAATTGTACATAACGTCGCCCGCGAACTCGGCCGTGATCGGATAGGTGCCCGGGGCCACGGTGATCTTCCAGGTGGCTGTGAAGAGACCAGAGGCATCCGTCAGGCCCGTAGCAACCACGGTGCCACCGAGCTTCAAGTTGACCGTCTTGCCACTCAAGGCGGTGCCCGAGAAGGTCTTCAGCGTGGCACTCAGGGTGACCGTCTCGCCGTACTGGCCACTGACGTCGACCGTGCTGATCTGCGTCGGGGTCAGGGGATCCTCTAGGTCACCCCAGTAGACCCCGCCCAGCGAGTTCGTGCCGGTTGCCGACGCGACTGCTGTCGCGACGCCCGTCTGAGCCACTAGGTTCAGGTCGACCTTGAAGAGCTTATAGTGACCGGAGTCTCCAACCGCATAGCCAGTGACCGCAACCCGATCACCCGTGGGCGCCCAGGCGACCGTATTCGGCACAATGGCCGGCGTGGTCGTGATCTTCATCATGGGGCCGCCCGCTAGGACATAGAGGGCGTACGGCTGGAGCTTACCCGAGACCAATTGGGCAGCTGCGATGGCGATCTTCGATCCGTCCGGGCTGTAGTTGGCCGACTGAACCGTGTAGCCCGACGTCAGCTTCGCCTTCGAGTAAGGTGCAACCGGGCTCACCCGCCAGAGCGGGAAGGTCAGGTTCGTCCCATCAAAGTCGGTGTAGAGGATGCCAGAGGCGCCCCAACCCAGGACGGACTGGTGGCGTGAGCCCATCGGCACGATGGAGGTCACGCCGGAACCATCCGCGTTCATCACGTAGACGGAGTTCCAGGACGCTGATCCCGTCCTGCCCGCAAAGGCGATCTGACTGCCGTCCGGCGAGTAGTAGGCGCCCGTACCGAGATTGAACCCGGCAGGCGCGAGGTTGACCGCAGCCAACCCACTCGTGGATGAACTGTACAGACCTGTGACCGAGGTAGTGCTTAGGAGAGTGCCTCCGTTAGTCCCTACCGTGGTCGCACCTGGGGTTACAGGCAACGACTGAAGAAGGGGCATCTGTTCGCTCCCATCCGGGTTTACCCGGTAAAAGCTACTGCTCCCCTCTTGATAGAGGATCGACTCACGAGGGCTCGCTTCCGCTATGCTGGCCGGGAGACCAAAGACCAGCTGAGCGACGTAGAGTCCCAGAACAAGCCACCGTGTGACTCGTGACACAACGCCACCTCCAAAGGATAGATAGAAGGGCATAGGCAGACTTCGCCCATATCGTCTATCTAGTCTTTCGGTGTCTGGACTTGGAAATTTAAGCCCTGGAAGGCATCTTGATGAAGTTTGTCTGGTTACCCCCATAAAAGTTGGCCGAACATGCGAAGGAGGGCGGGGGTCTCCCCCTCCCTCCTTCATGCTACTAGGGCGTCGTAACGCTGATCTGGGCTGTAAAGCCAGAGATGTTGCCTGCTGTGTCGATCGCTGCGATCTTGTAGTAGTACGTCGTGGCGGAATCCCGGTTGTAGTCGGTGAACGCAGGCGTGTTTGCCGAACCGATCAAGGTCGTCTGGTCGGGCGTGAAGCCTGACGTAGTCGAGCGGAAGATCACGTAGCCAGAGACCTGCGGCGTGGCCTGAGGGTTGGCCGTCCAGGTCAGGTTGACCCGGTCAGAGGCCGGTGCACTCCCCGCCAACCCCGTCGGCGTGGCCGGCATCAGTTCCACCCGGAACTGGGACTGCGGAATGACGGCAGCACTGCTGTTGCTGGTTGCCAGCCAGATCCAGGCGAGACCAGCATGCTCGTAGAACTCCAACCAGACATCGTACTGGATGCCAGCCGTGAAGGGGATACCCAGCGGGTTGTTCGCGGTGTTATCCCAGCGGGGCGCATGATCGTTCCAGGCGTTGATCACCTGCGTATATGCGCATCCGCACCCGGTCGGCCGGACCCAGAGTCGGACGCCG
>DATGYC010000330.1:0-1753 GCA_035298385.1 Symbiobacteriaceae bacterium
ATCGTCCGGCCCGCCATCGGCGCCCTGGTGGTCACACCAAAGGAGGTCGATGAGATGATCGATGATATGGCGGTCGTGATCAGCGGATCGCTCAACGCCGTGCTACACACCTCCGTCTCGGCCCAGGAGTTGATGAACTACATCCACTAGAGAAAGAGAGGAGAGCGGCGATTGCCGCTCTCCTCTCTCGGTTCCAAGGGGGCGAGGTTACCGGGCGCCGCCAGAGAGCTGCTGCTCTGCGAGGGCGACCAGCTTCTTGGTCATGTAGCCACCGACGGAACCGTTGACACGGGACGGCAGGTCGCCCTTGTAGGTCTGGGCGTAGTTTGCGATTCCGAGCTCGGTAGCGGTCTCCATCTTCAGCTGCTCAAGGGCAGCACGGGCGCCGGGAACGACGGACTGGTTGCTCGAGTTCTGGTTCGACATCTTGGTAACCCCTCCTTGTTATGTTCTGATGGTAGAGTGCGTTGGATTCGGGTTCTCCATGCAGCGTTTTCGTCGGAAGTTCTTGGGTGAACACTCACCAGAAAACAGCAGATGGTACACCGCCCCCAACAGAGCTAGTGTGGCCCGCAAGCCGCTTACGTAACAAAAAAGGCACGGGATCGCCCGTGCCTTTTCGTTATAGCTCTTCGATGCGGGCGCCCAGCGCTCGCAGGTGGTCAAAGAAGGCCGGGTAGGACTTGGCGATGTGATGTGCATCCCGAATCACAACCGGCGCCTCGGCCCGCAGGGTTGCGACTGTCAGGCCCATGATCACCCGGTGATCGATCCGGGCGTTCGCCTCCACGCCGCCGTGCAGGCTCGCAACGCCATCGATGATCAGCGCATCTGGACGTTCCGTGACGCGGGCGCCCAGCTTGTTTAGCTCGGCTCGGTAGTCGGTGATGCGGTCGCACTCCTTCACCCGCAGGTTGGCCACATTGTAGAACTCGGTCCGCCCCTCGGCGTAGAGGGCGGCAGCCGTTAGCGCGAGGACGGCGTCGGTGAATCGATCACCGTCAAAGGAGCCGCCCTTGAGCGGGCGCCCGCCCCGGATACGCACGCGCTGGCCGTCATGGACCAGATCCGCCCCCATTGCCTGCAGGACGCTGATAGCGTCCCGCTCGCCCTGCTCGTCCTCATAAAGGCGCTCGATCGTCACGTCTGAGGGCAGGATCGCTGCCGCTGCCATGAGCGCTGCCGAGCCCGGATAGTCACCTGGGACCGAATAGGTCCGCGGCTGATAGGACTGCCCGCCGGGGATCTTGTACCAACGGCCCTCCGGCTCGGCCTCGACCGTGATACCGGCCTGACGCATCACCTGCAGGGTCTGCTTGAGGGGTGGCTGAGAGACGATCTCGCCCGTGACGCGGATCTCCAGGTCCTGGCCGATCAACGGCGCCGCAAAGAGCAGCGCCGAGGTGAACTGCGACGAGATCGCCCCGCTCACTTCGACGACGCCGCCGCGCAGGTTGGCGCCCTGGATCCGGATCGGTAGCTTGCCATCCCGGCTCTCAATCCGGGCGCCGAGGGCCTCTAGCGCCGTCAGCAGATCGTCCTGTGGCCGCTTGCCCAGCGATTGGGCGTAGTCGGTCACGAAGGTAATCTCGGGCAGGAGGGCGGCCGTGACGCCGATCAGGAAGCGCAGGACGGCGCCAGCGTTGCCGGGGTTGAGTTGGGTGATCGGCTTCGGCTGGCGCCCGAAGCCCTGCACGCGTAGATGCGGGCCCTCGGGGATCAGCTCCGCACCGAGGTCGCGCAGGCAGCGCTG
>DATGYC010000331.1:0-3300 GCA_035298385.1 Symbiobacteriaceae bacterium
ATGAGCGTCAGCCAGTCCGCCGGGAACACCTGCCTTCTCTCCTATGCGATCAGCACCTATCCGGACCCGCTTCAGGTCAGCCCGCTCACCGGTAACCCATCCATCGCCTCGCTCACCATCGTCGTCTCCAACTCGACCAGCGACCTGATCTACTGCAACTCGATCACCTTCAGCCTCACCCTGGGCAACCTGGCGCAGAACCTGACGGAGACGGCCGTCGGCATCCAGGCAGCGGCCCAGCCGTCCGACCAGTGGCAGCTGACCAACAACGGGGATGGGACCTTCACTGCCACCCCGAAACAGCCCCAGTACAACGCGATCAGTAAGACCGGCCTTGTCTTCCAGATCTACAACATCCAGGTCAACCAGACAGTCGGCACCGTCGCCTTTGATGTGGACGAGCTCTCCTCGACCGACGGCACGAACTTCAGCGACAAGTACAACGAGTACCAGGTCGCCAAGTTCCCCTACGGCTTCTACGTCAGCAACTTCACCGCGAACACCCCCATGGTCCAGGATCTGGGCACGGCTGTCCTGACCTGGATCGGCTCCGACCTGGCTACCTACACAATCCTCTACGATGACCAGTCGGTCGACGTCACCGAGGTCCGGACCTGGACGACCCCGCCGCTCTCCCACGTGACCAACTTCATCCTGAAGGCGGCCGCCCAGTCCGAGGGCGAGACGGTCTACACCTACCTCAACACCACGGTGACCGTCGCCAACCCGGACCTGAGCGCCACCAGCCTGACCGTCTCGGGCAACTCCACCCTGGGCGGGCCGACGACGATCGGCTCGAGCGGTGCCGCCGCCAATCTGACGGTCAACGGCACGATGACTGCGAGCAACGCCACGGTCAACGGCGGGCTTACCGTGCAGGGGCAGACGCAGCTGGGCGCCGTCAACACCGGGACCTTGGCGGCCGGGAGCATGACCGGCAGCAGCCTGAACGTCACCGGTGCGACCAATCTGGCCGCCCTGGCCCTCAGCGGCTTCTTGAGCACGAGTAGCCAGATTGGCGTAATGGGTAACGCCCAGTCGATCGGGGCTGGAAACTACCGACCGGGGACGGACGGTTTTGTGGTGGGCTGGATCGGCAATGGCGGGGATCCGGGCAACCGGTCGTGCGGCTGGATCTACGGTAGTTCAGGGGGCCTTTCCGTCTCCGCTACGGGTGGAAACCTGGTCTACTGGGTCGATCCCGGTACCTTCTCGACCGATTACGCCTGGGCCAGCCATCCAGGTAGCTTCATGTTGCCGGTCAAGGCCGGGAACTACTTCTCAGTCTCGTCCCAGATGTTGAATACGAATAAGCAGAACCCGCCGGTCTACTTCTACTGGATCCCTCTGGGCAACGGTGGCGCGACAGGCCTTGAGCGGGTGGGCGATGCGGAGGAGCCCGCGCAGCGCCAGTCGGCTGGCCTGATCCGCCAGCACGCCCCCGGACACGACCCCGCCAGCCGCTTCGTCAACCTGCTGGATGAGGCCCTGCCCGCCCACCTCTCGGGCGAGAAGCGCAGCGCGCTGATCGAGGCGCTCCAGGCGCTCCTGCAGAAGTAAGCGACAAACCGCCCCCTCTCCTTGTGCAGGAGAGGGGGCGGTTCTTTACTCGCCGGCCTGTGCTAGGGCTGAGCGCTCAGCCATCGCCTCGACGAGGATCGCCGCTACCTCAGGACGGCTGAACTCCGGGGGCGGGCACTGTCCGGCGCGCAGGAGCGCCCGAACCTTGGTGCCTGAGAGGGCTACATGCTCCGTCGACCCGTGCGGGCAGGTCTTGGTGGAGGCCATCGCCCCACAGGCCTTGCAGTAAAACGTATGTTCGAAGCAGAGCGGGGTGATGCCAAGCTCCGCCGGTGCGAACTCATCGAAGAGTCGCTGGGCGTCGTAGGTACCGTAGTAGTCACCCACGCCAGCATGATCCCGGCCGACGATGAAGTGTGTACAGCCATAGTTCTTCCGGACCAGAGCGTGCAGGATCGCCTCCCGGGGGCCCGCGTAGCGCATGGCGGCCGGGTAGGCGCCCAGGATCACCCGGTTGGCCGGGTAGTACTTCGCCAGGAGTGCCTGGTAAGAACGGACCCGCACCGCTGCCGGGATGTCGTCCCCCTTCGTCTGGCCGACAAGCGGCTGCAGGAAGAGGCCATCGACGGTCTCCAGAGCGGACTTCTGGATGTACTCATGCGCCCGGTGGACCGGGTTACGGGTCTGAAAGGCGACAACCCGCTTCCAACCCCGGTCAGCGAAGAGCTTTCGGGTGAGAGCGGGGTGGTCAGGCAGGAAGGCGAACGGGGTCTCCGGGCGCCCAAAGGAGCGCACGGTCCCGGCCAGCAGGAGATCGCCCTGGGCGAAGAGCTTGGCGACGCCCGGATGGGCCGGATCGGCCGTCCGGTAGACGAGGCTCGCCTCCTCCTCCTTGTCATACGGGTAGATCTCGGTCAGGTCCAGGGTACCGGCCAGCGACCCGTCGGGCGCCCGCAGGGCGATCCGCTGGCCGACGCTCAGCCCAGCCGCCTCCACCTCAGTCACCGGGAGTGTGATCGGGATCGACCAGACCAGCCCGTTCGCCAGCCGCATCCGCCGGATGACCGAGTCGTAATCCTTGCTGCCCATGAAACCGGTCAGCGGGCTGAAGCCGCCAATGGCGATCAGATCGAGGTCAGAGTAGGACCAGGGGCTCAGGGTGATCGAGGTGAGCAGTTCGGCCTCGGCGAGGGCCGTTGGTAGCTCCTCGATCGAGACCAGTTGGTTGACCAGGGTGCCACCGTGTGGGGCGATCGTCATTGGCGGGACCTCCTCTGCGTTCACTCGGCTCGTTTCGTAAAGGTGTGCAGGCCACACTCCGTCTTCGCCTGGCCGCTCCAGCGCCCCGCCCGCTCGGACTCATCGGCCCCGACCGGTCGGGTACAGGGCCAGCAGCCGATCGACTTGTAGCCGTGATCAAGCAAGGGATGATAGGGAATCCCGTTCTCCATGATGTACGACCAGACCTGATTGCGGCTCCAGCGGGCGAGCGGGAGGACCTTGACCAGCGGGCGCCCCGCCTCCGTCTCATGGTACTCCAGGACATCCACGGTCGCCCGCGTATCGGCCTGGTCGCGGCGTAGGGAGGTTACCCAGGCATCCAGACCGTCCAGCGCTCGCATCATTGGCTCCACCTTACGGAGGTGGCAGCAGCGGTCCGGGTCGGTGGCATAGAGTTGATCAATCTGCAGGTCCGGCTGTGCCGGTGTGGGGCCTACCTCCACCAGGTTCAGCCCGTACTTGGCGACGAACGCGTCCTTGAAGGCGAGCGTCTCCGGA
>DATGYC010000332.1:0-10850 GCA_035298385.1 Symbiobacteriaceae bacterium
CATGGGGACAATGTTCCAGACAACAGTAACATTCAATGCAGAGACTCTGATTGAAATGTAAACCCTCTTCGGTCAGCTCCAAGGCCTGGGCCGGGCAGGCCTGGACGCAAAGGCCGCATTCCCGACACTGGTCCTTCCGAACCCTGGGCTTGGCTTCATACACCCAACCAAAGGCCCGGCCGATCAACCAGGTTGGTATGATCTTCTCGACTTGTTCCCGGGTCTTGGTATAAGGATGCTTAAAACCAGGGACCGGCAGGTCCCTCCAGCCGGCGCCCAGGAGTTCGATACGTGCGGGATCGGCCGTTCCCAATCCCGCTTCCGCGGCTTCCCTGATGGTGATGATTTTTTTCGGGTCAAACCCCATGACGGCGGCGGCAAGGGAGACGGCAAGGGCGACGGCAAGGGCGACGGCAAGGGCGACGGCAAGGGCGGTGGCAAGAGCCCTGGCAAGGGCGGTGGCAAGAGCCACGGCAAGGACGGTGGCAAGAGCCACGGCAAGGGCGGTGGCAAGAGCCCTGGCAAGGACGGCGGCAAGAGCCACGGCAAGGGCGGTGGCAAGAGCCACGGCAAGGGCGGTGGCAAGAGCCACGGCAAGGGCGGTGGCAAGAGCCACGACGGCAAGAGCCACCCCGGCAAGAGCCACCCTGGCAAGAGCCACCCCGGCAAGAGCCACCCCGGCAAGAGCCACGGTCGTAAGAGCCACCGCGGCAAGAGCCACGGCGGCAAGAGTGCTAAGGACTAGGAGTCACCACACCATAGTGCCACAGGATGCATCTAAGGGGCGGGCAAACCGCCCCTTAGCATCTCTACATGCGGGGTGATCGCCGGTGCCGGTACCCGAGTACAGATTGCTGATGGACAACCATGATCTAGCTTGGCTCTTGAAGCATCCTGGGACGGACCGCTGGTTCCCGGTCGAGTTTCAGGCAGAGAGCAACCAGGGCAAGGCATGGATCGGTTACCGAGGCCGGTCCTCCCGGTGGTTTCGTAAGCCCTCTTTTGAGTTGTGCTTCCAACGGCCAGAGGAGTTCCTTGGTCATGATCGATTACACCTGAACGCAGCCTACCGCGACCCGTCTATGCTTCGGGCGAGGCTATGCCTGGACCTGTTTAGGCAGATCGACGTACCGACGCCAAAGGCCTGGCACGTCTCGCTCCGACTTAACGGGGAGATGATTGGCCTTTACACGGCAACCGAGTCTGTGGATCAGAGTTGGCTAACCCGAAACGGCTACGCTGAAGGCCCGATCTTCTATGCGGTTGGGAATCACGGTACGCTCGGGTATCTGGATCAGGAGACTGGCAAGCGAAAGCGCTATCTCTCAGCGGGCTATGAGTACGCGCAGGCAGGTGAAGACCGTTTTTCGGATTTGGAAAGCCTCATCCACTCCATCGTCTTGCCGGATGAGGTGGCGTTCGACAAGCTGATTGCGTCCATCGTGGATGTCGAGCGCTTCCTCCGCTGGTTCATCGGTGTCGAGTTCCTGGCCCACACCGATGGCTTGGTGCAGAACTATGCGCTCTTTCGTCCGCGCGGAGGCAGATGGCTCATCAGTCCCTGGGATTGTGACGCAACGCTGGGGCGCTTGCCCTGTGGCCGGCCCCAACGTGGGGATGAGATGAGGATTGGTACTGGCACAGAGAACTATTTAGCAGTCCGCCTGCTCGCTTCAAGCGTCTGGCGTCCGGTCTATCGGTCACTCTGGGAGCAGCTCCTCGAGGATGCATTAAGCGTGCAGCAGGTCACCGAACGGTTATATGAGCTCTTTCACGAGATCCGATCGGCAGGATTGCAGGATGAGCGACGGCGCTGGAGCGACTCCGTCTTCCTTCGACAACCGAACGAGATTCGGCACTGGGTGGTTGAGCGTACGCAACGTATTCGTGCGATGCTTTCGGCCAGTTGAAAGCCCTTCGTGGCGGCGCATTGACAAAGGCGGTGGGCACCTGGCCCACCGCCCTTACTGCTCGCTCTCCGCCTGTAAAATCAGGTCCTCCGCCATGTCGACCAGGTCCTGGACTGTTTTCACCAGGTAGATCCGATCGGCGTACTTTCCCAACGTCCCGTACCAGAGGGGAGGCCCCACGCTGTAGATCGGGATCTCGACAAAGTCGTACCGGAAGGCGCCAATGGCTACGGGTTTGGTCACGCCCGTGGCGCCATCAGCGAACTCGGTCGATGGCGTCAGGAAGATGATCTGCTTCACCTTGGCGCGCAACGAGCCCATATACTGCTCAATCTTAGCGGTCTCGTCCCCGTCCAGCTTTACCTTGCCATCCGTGGCGATGATCACGTAGGTCTCTTCATCAACGACCGTCGACTCAGCGATCTCCGCCAGGGAGGAGCCGAACTTGGTTCCGGCGTTCCAGGACTCTGCTGCCCCGGTGAGCCGGCCCACCTTCTCTGGAAAGGTTCCCAGCCCGTTTAGGTAGGGTGTCGAGTAGGTCGCCTTCTCCGAGAAGACGAAGGACTCGACGATGAACCGGAAGTTCAGCATGTGGAAGAAGTAGAGCACGACCGAGACGTAAGGAACCATCGAGTGAGAGACGTCGCCAATGACCAGGATTCGGGCCGGTTTGACTAGGTGCGGCACCGGCCGATCCTTCTCGGCCCACTTCAAGGAGAGGATCTGCCCGCCGTAGCGGGGGATGTTGTAGCGGAGCGTCTTCCCGATGTCCAGCCGATTCCGGCGGGGCCGAATCTGGAAGGCTTGATCCCAGTCCAGCCACTTGCGGGCGAGCTTCTCGACCACGCCCTCCATCTCAGCGATCGACTGCGGCGAGAGCTTCCGGATCTGGCTGGCTAGCAGGTCAATGTAGGCCGCGCGCCGGTTGGCCGCCTCTGCCCCTGCAGCGGAGTCTGCGAGTGAGGTCGGTTTCGCGCCGCGCCAGAGCGAGAGGGTGTTGGCCGTGATCTCACCAGATTGGGGATCGGGGGCGCCCGCCCAGAGCAAGGTCGCCTCCTTGGTGCCTTCGATCGAGCCGCCGTGAACGGTGCCTTCCGTGACGTCCGAGTTGGCCTCGACCTGGGCGAAGAGGTTGTTCGGATTATTAGGCTGGATCAAGAGGCCAAACATCTGGCCAACGATCTTGACCCGGCGCCCAAGACGCCGGGTGAGGTGGTCCAGCCAGATCAGGACCCAGCGGAGGAAGAGCCGGAGAGGGCGGAGGAGGGCGCCCGCTAGGCGGATCTGCCGAAGCCGTCGTACCACCGACGCAGCGCCTCCTTGACGATCGCTTCATCCTCTGGGTACTTGGCGAGGAACCCGATGGTCGCCTCAACCGACTCCGCGGTAATCCGCCCCTCGCTGACATCGATCAGGGCTCGAGCCCACTCGATCGCCTCGGCAATGGCTGGTAGCTTCTCCATATTCAATTGACGCAGCTGGGTCACAATCCGAGCGACCCGAGCGGCAAAGTCGACGGGCACTTCGACACTGGATTGGATGATGGCGGCCAGGGCGGACTCAGACGGGAACTTCAGATCCAGCCAGACCGTCCGGCGCATGAAGGCGGTGTCCAGTCGCTTGTACTCGTTCGAAGTGAGGAAGACGAAGAGCGGCGCCTGCGCCCGCAGCACCTTGGGTTGACCCTGCTCCGCCAGGTTGTGAACGACCATCTCCTTCTTGTCCAGGTAGCGGAGGAAGAAGTTGGTTGTATGCTCATTCAGCTTATCCACCTCGTCGACACGGACGACCGTCGGCTTGTCGGCCAGCAGCGACTCCAGGAGCGGTGTCTGGTTCAGGTACTCCAAGGTGTACAGGTTAGGCGGGATGCCCTCCGCCCGGTGGGCCTGCGCATCGACGATCTGCTTGAAGCCGTTCCAGGAGATGCCGATCTCCTCCGACTCCAGATGGCTGTGGCACTCCAGGTCGATCATGTTGTAGCCCATAGCCTTCGCAAAGATCTCAGCCAGTTGGGACTTGCCAATGCCCGGCTCACCCCGGAGCCCAATCGGCTTGCCCTGTCGCAGATAGGTCCAGAGACGGAGCGTGGTCTGGCGATCCAGGAAGTAGTGGTGCGCCTCCAGGGCGGCCTGCAGTTCCTCTGCAGTCAACGCAAACATCTGGGTCGCCTCCTTCGCAATGCGAGCGCGTGCCTGCTCGAGCGCCTTTAGATTCTGGGATTCCCGCCGGAGTAGTCTCACCCATTGGCGACCCCGTAGGGCCAGCGGAACGGAAAGAAGTGCCGTGGCGGCTGCTGCGCCCAGCAGAATCGGTCCTAGCGACACTCGCTTTCCTCCTCGTTCATTTCTACAGTCTATGGGTTGTGTTCCCGCTCCGAATACGTCACTCCGGCAGAAAACTCCTGCCAACGCCTTATCCTACCCCGTTTGCTTCGTTGTACGCAAGTTTAGTCAACAGAAAATCGGGCGAAGATGAGAGTAGAGGTGATCCCCATGCGAACCCTGATTCTGGTGACCAGTGTGATTGCGCTTCTGATGTATGTCGGCTTCGCCGCGCAGCAAGGGGGAGCGACCCTTGCGGGGGCGCCCCTGCATCTGCAGGCGCAGAGTGCACCGCCCGTGCAGGTGCCCCTCCTGACCGCTGACGGCGAGCCAGTACCCACCGAGCCCCGCCGCTTCTCTCCGCTGGCCTTCCTGACCCAGAAGTCGGCTAGCTGCACAGTTCCGCAGGCGGCGCCATCCAACGCGGGGAGATAATGGTGCTGGTTTGGTTTATGTAATAGCCCCCGGCGCCCCGCCATACCCATGGGAGTGAGAATGGGCCGGGGAGGGAACCTGATGCGCCGCTTCGCACTCTACCTGCTGTCCGGCTTCCTGCTCATCATGGTCGGCGTTCCAGTCATCTCCGTACGCTTCTTCCAGAGCCGCACGGTTGGTCCCACCCGTCACCCTAGTGACGACTGGCCAATCACGATCTACCTGCCACAGACAAAGACTGTTGAAACCCTGCCCCTCGGCGAGTACGTTATGGGCGTCGTAGCCGCTGAACTGCCCCCAACCTTTACGGATGAGGCCGTCAAGGCCCAGTTTGTCGCCTCCCGGACGTACGCCGTCAGGCGGATGGCCCGGTTCCGACCAACGGGCCAGGGTGGATGCCCGCTTAATCCGCAGGCTGACCTCTGCGCTGACAGTGGGACGAGCCAGGCCTACAAGACGAAGGAGCAACTCTTCGCCCAGTTGGGCGCCCCGGCCGCCGCAGCCTGGTGGGCCCGGCTTGAAGCGGCTTCCCAGGCGACCGCTGGTCAAGTCCTGCACTACGATCAAGTCCTGATCGACCCGCTCTACCATTCCGTCTCCGGCCGCCTGACTGAGAACGCAGCCGACTACTACGGGACGGGGCACCCCTACCTCCAGCCTGTTGATGATCACTGGGGACAGAGCGCAGGCGCCCCCAGCCAGTACCTGCTGGACGAGGTCCACTTCACCCTGGATGAGCTGACCAAGCGGCTGGACAAGGCGGTCCCGGCCTTAGCCACCGGTCCGGGCGGTTACCGCTGCACGCCAGATGGGCAGGTCGAGCCGCTGCAGGGCGCCCCCTCCCCGGTCAAGATCCTGTCTTGTACGGAGACGGGGCGGGTCAAGACCGTGCAGGTCGCGGGCCTCACCCTGAGCGGACGGGCCTTTCGGGAGGAGTTGGGCCTTCGTTCGACCGACTTCCAGCTTCAGTTCCGGGACGGGCTCCTGTACGTGCAGACCCACGGGTGGGGCCATGGCCTGGGCATGAGCCAGTGGGGCGCCAATGGCATGGCGCAAGCCGGCAAGCGCTATGCAGAGATCCTGGCTCATTACTACCCAGGAACAACCCTGGACAGCATTGAATAACGCGGTTTGGTTTACGGAAGGGGAAAGCGGGTAGGCTCAGGGTAGAGGTGAATCTACCCGTGAAGCAGAACCGAGCCTTTTCCACCCTGCTCTTCGGCAACCTGGCCCGCGAGAAGCGGCTGGGCCTTGCCGCCCTAGCGCTCCTCTTCCTGTCGGTCGGCCTCCTTGTTCTCTCACAGCGACCATGGCGGCTGCCGGGAGATGGACCGGGCGCCCAGGTCGGACAGGCCCCGACTCCCAACACCGGTACCCAGGCCGGACAGACCCCAGCCCCCGCTACCGGCATCGGGACAACCCCGGGCGCCCCAACAGCCCAAAACCCAGCGCCGCCGACGGAGACCCCAGAGGTCGCCCCCCCGACCCTAGCCTACCCGCTTCGTGGCGACAGCTTGATCGCCCAGGCCTTTCATTCGATCGATACCGCCTACGGCGATCTACGTTACTACGACGGCGTCGCCTGGCACGCCAGCCCTGGTGAGGCCGTTCGGGCCGCTGCCAAGGGCCGGGTCCGCCAGATCGCCCAATCACCTGGTGAGGGGCTACAGATCTGGGTTGATCACGGCGGTGGCATGGTCACCCGCTATGGCGGTCTCGCCATGGCCCTCGTGACGGAGGGCGCCCAGGTCACGGACGGCCAGGTAATCGGTGAGGTTGGCCCGCCCAGCCAGATCCGCGAGCGGACCGGTCCTACGCTCTCCTTTGCCGTCACGCTGAACGGGGCGTCCATCGATCCGAACCTTTATCTGAGGAAATAGCTTGTCCATGACGGATCCCGTCCAAGGGTCCGTCATGTTCGCGTCCACCCCCCCATATGCTCTACCACCATAAGGGCGAAGGGGGGCCCAGCGGTGAAGGACTACATCTGGAAGAGGGTCCTGGACGTGAGCAACCATATTTTCCGGACCAAGGATACCGTTCGAGAGACCGCCATGATCTTCGGTGTCTCCAAGTCGACGGTTCATAAGGATGTGACAGAGCGCCTTCCCCGTGTCAACCCAGAACTCTCGCAGAAAGTGAAGCAGGTCTTGGACTTCAACAAGGCCGAACGCCACATACGGGGCGGCGCAGCGACGAAGCAGAAGTATCTAGAAAAGTGATGAGTACCCACGACGTGCGGGGGGGCTACCGCCCCCTTCACACCTACCTCCCTTTGCCTACTGCCAGCCAGGGCTGCTGATTCTGGTCGTCATGGCCACCACGATTCAGCAAAGTATAATTTTGCCATAACGAAGGATATTCGACACGGTTGTCGAATCGCAGTTCGACGGGGTAGAACCCTGAGGACGCGACAGGAGGAGCAGACCGTGTTCGGATGGACGAAGGAGATCGGCATCGACCTCGGTACCGCCACGGTATTAATCTACGTTAAGGGTAAGGGCATCGTCTTGCGCGAGCCCTCCGTGGTGGCGATGAAGCGCGACACGAAGGAGATCCTTGCGGTAGGGACAGAGGCGCGCCGAATGCTCGGCCGCACCCCGGGTGACATCATCGCCACCAGGCCGCTCCGCGAGGGTGTTATTGCAGACTATGAGATTACCGAGGCGATGCTGAAGCACTTCATTCGGGAGGTCTGCGGCTCGTGGTTCTTCGCCCGACCGAAGGTCGTGATCTGCGTCCCCGCAGGCGTGACCACGGTGGAGAAGAAGGCCGTCTTGGATGCAGCCGTTCAGGCGGGCGCCAGCCAGGCTCAACTCATTGAGGAGCCACTAGCGGCCGCTCTTGGCGCGGGGTTGGACATCACCAAGGCCTCTGGCCACATGGTTGTCGACATGGGCGGCGGCACGACCGACATCGCCGTCATGTCCCTTGGCGGTGTCGTCCGGAGCGAGTCGATCCGCATTGGCGGCGACAAGTTTGACGAGGCGCTCGTCCGCTACGTCAAACTCAAGCACAACCTGCTGATCGGTGAGCGGACTGGCGAGGAGATTAAGATTCGGGTCGGCTCCGCCGGTTGCAACTCACGGAACGAAGAGATGGAGATCCGCGGTCGCGACCTGATGAGCGGCCTGCCCAAGAATGTGACGATCTGCTCCGCAGATACACGTGATGCACTGGCTGACCTCGTCTCCGCCATCTGCGATACCATCCGGTCTGTCCTGGAGACGACTCCGCCCGAGCTGGCGGCCGACATCATTGACCAGGGGATCGTCATGACCGGTGGTGGAGCGATGCTCCACGGCCTGGATCAGGTGATCACCGCTGAGACAGGCGTGCCGGCCTTCCTGGCGAACGACCCCATCTCCTGCGTCGCCCTAGGCACCGGCAAGGCGATCGAGGGCTACACCCTGCGGGATGATCATCTGGTCGTCCTCAATCGCGTGATCTAAGTAATAGAGCCCGCCACAGCTTTGTGGCTTTGAAGGGCAACCTCCTGCGGAGCGAAAAACGCTCTCTCCGCGGAGGTTGCCCTTCGAGCTCTTCTTAAAGCAGGAGCCTTTTGATCCGATATAGAAAAGAGAGCCATTGGAGAGGTGAATAAAAGATGCTGAGAGGGATCTATTCGGCGGCGTCCGGTATGCTGGCTAACCAGACCAAGATGGACGTGATCGCCCAGAACCTGGCGAACGTCAATACCCCTGGCTACAAGCGGGAGACGACGGTCAGCCAGTCGTTCCAGTCCCTCCTGGTTCAGCGCATCAACGACCAGCCCGAGTCGGGCCAGGTCGACAACGTTCCCACCCTTGTCGGTCCGATGGGGTTGGGTACCTTTATCGCAAATACCGCGACCCGCCTAACCGGGGGTCCACTTCAGGCGACGGGTAACCCCCTGGATGTGGCGCTCCGCGGTGACGGGTTCTTTGTTGTGCAGACGGATAACGGACCCCGCTACACCCGGCAGGGCAACTTCCAGCAGAGCGCCGATGGCCGTCTCGTCACGGCGGATGGCTGGACCGTTCAACTGCAGGATGGTACCGTCGCTCAGGCGGCGCCTGGTGAACTCCTCACCATCGGTCGTGGCGGCGAGGTCCGGTCTGGTGATCGCGTTCTCGGTCAGCTACAGATTGCAAACAGCACCCAACTTGGCCCCATGACCAAGGAGGGCGCCGGGCTCTGGCGGGTGACCGACGGCGCCGAGACAGCCATGGTGGTCGCGCCTGGTGAAGCAGGGGGCGGCTATCAGCTGGAGGTTGGCGTCCTGGAGCAGTCCAACGTCAACCCGATCACGGAGATGGTCGAGATGATCGCCACCATGCGGGCCTACGAGGCCTCCCAGCGGACGATCCAGACCCAGGATGAGACCCTGCGCCGGACGGTTAACGACGTCGGCCGGATCTAAGGGAGGGTTTAGCCAATGATTCGCTCGCTCTACACCGCCGGCTCCGGCCTGATGGCCCAGCAGACGGCGATTGATACGATCGCTAACAACCTCTCCAACGTGAACACGACCGGCTACAAGAAGCAGCGGGCCGAGTTCCAGGAGGCGCTCTACGCGTACATTCAACCGGCGATCCCGACCGGGGCGCCCCAAGGCCTCCACATGGGTCAGGGCGTGCAACTGGCGGGCCTGCAGCGGATCGTTGATATGGGCCCGCTGAACGAGACCGGGAACACCTACGACCTGGCGGTCCAGGGCGATGGCTTCTTCCAGGTCCAATTGGCAGATGGATCGGTCGCCTACACCCGGGACGGCGCCTTCAAGCTTGATGGCTCCGCGGGTACTGGCGGCAGTGGACCGGTCCGCCTGACCACGGCGAACGGCGCCCTTGTGCTTGATGATCAGGGCCAGCCGATCATGATCCCCGCCAACGGCGAGGAGGTCGCGATTGGGGCTGACGGCCAGATTCACTTCACGACGACAGATGCAGCCGGCTCCAAGGTCGAGGCACTCGGCCCGAAGATCGGCCTCGTCTCCTTCACCAACCCTGGCGGACTCCTGGCCCTAGGCGACAACCTCCTGACCACCTCCGCCGCCTCAGGCGGAGCGATCGCCGCCACCGGCGGGATCAAGCAGGGCGCCCTGGAAGGCTCCAACGTCCAGATGGTCGAGGAGATGGTCGCCCTGATCCAGGCCCAGCGGGCGTACGAGTTCTCCTCCAAGGCGGTCCAGACCTCGGACGAGATGCTCTCCATCGCCAACAACCTGCGGAAGGGGTAGTAGTCAATGAAGGTTGACGACCTCTACCGCGGCATCCAGGGCAGCCCACAGGCGGGCGCTCTCCAGCGCCTCGCTCGCCCGGCCGGGACGACCTTCGGGTGGCAATCTCCTGCGGGACTAAACTCGCTAAGTCCTCGGAGATTGCCGCCCGACCCAACCACGGCGGAGGAGGCGAAGCTGAAGGAGGCCGCACAGGAGTTCGAGCAGTTCTTCCTGCAGCTCCTGCTGAAGCAGGCCCGCCAGACCACGCAGGCCATGCGTGGTGAGGAGACCAGCCAGGAGCGCCAGACCTATGAGGAGTGGCAGGACGAAGGCGTCGCCCGAGCGATCGCCTCCGGCCAGGGCATCGGGCTGGGCGAGCAACTCTACAAGCAGTTGATCGAGACGCAACTGCGTGCCGGGACCTCGGCCCCGCAGGGGAACGCCCCGGGAAGGGCGCCCGCTCCGGACGATCAGTAACAAAAGCAGGGGTTCGCCCCTGCTTTCTCGTATCTATTGTTTATTACCTGGTCACAATAACCGGACGGAGGGATTCCAATGCTAGACGCCAAGCAGATCATGGCGATCATTCCGCACCGCCAGCCGATCTTGATGGTCGATCGGATCCTTGAGGTTGAGCCTGGCAAGCGGGTGGTCGGCCTGAAGAACATCTCGGCCAACGATCCGATCTTCCAGGGTCACTTTCCCAACTTCCCCATCTTCCCCGGGGTACTGATCGTCGAGGCGCTGGCGCAGGCCGGTGCCGTGGCGCTGATGTCCATGCCTGAGTTCGCCGACAAGCTGCCCGTCTTCCTCGGGATCGACGAGTGCAAGTTCAAGAAGCCGACTCTGCCTGGCGACCAGCTTCGTCTGGAGGTTGAGATCACCGGTATGAAGCGTGGCCTGGGCATCGGCCAGGGCAAGGCCTTCGTCGGTGACGAGCTGCGGTGTGAGGCGATTATCAAGTTCGCCATGGTCGACGCT
>DATGYC010000333.1:0-1822 GCA_035298385.1 Symbiobacteriaceae bacterium
GGGTCGACCGTCTGGCTCGCCGTGCCGATCCCTGCGGCCGGTCGCTGGGGGATCAGCGTGCCGGGCGCCGCCCACCTCACGCTCCGCCAGGGGGCGACCGAGGTGGCGCAGAGTAGCACTGATTTGCTGCAGGTCACGACACCCGAGCCCGGCACCTACACCGTGGGGATCACAGCGGGCAGAACCGGCACCTTTACCCCCACGCTGGTCGCGGAGGGCGGTATCCGTGCCATGGCCCTCACGCTTCCGAGCGCGGGCCTCACGACGAAGATCTCCGCGAACGGCTCCCTGTGGCTGGCCGCTAGCGACTTTACGCCCGGCGCCCGGTTCACCGTCAAGGGGACGAGCAATCCCGGGATGGTCTTCAGCGACGCCCGGGAGAAGCGCCTGGCGGCGGAGTGTGGCACGGCCGGTTCGCTCCGGATCTGCAGCGTGACGGTGCCAGCGGATGGCAAGCTCTGGATCCGCCTCATCGGCCCGGCTGGCCTGACCACCACCGTGACGCTGCAAACGCAGCCGTAAGCGAACGGGGCGCCCCTTGGGGGGTGCCCCGTCTCTACGTTCTCCGCTATACTGGACGGAAAAGGAGTGGATGAGCTAATGGTCCCCTTCGCCCCCACCCAGGCCGCGTCCTTCAGCGGTCCCGGCAAGCAAGCGATCGCCCTCTGGGCGCCCGGCTGGGCTGAGACCCTACTGGCAGTCCTCCGCCAGCGCCCCGCCTCCTATGAGGCCTGCTGGCTCTACGATGAGTCCTCCCGCGCCCACGTCCTCTCGATCGAATGGGAGGCCGGCCCGTCCCTGCAGGTCGCGCTCGTCGATGGGGTCCACAATCAACTCCTCGCCCAGCTCGTCAAGGGCGCAGCCCTAGCCCTCTCCCCGCATCGGCTCTACCGGGAGTACGAGGGTCAGGAAGGGATCGAACTCTTTGATCCTGCCCTGGCGGTGATGCTACCGAATCTGCCTTCGCCGTTGGATTTGGGGTAGGGGATTTTTTACACAGATTACACAGATTTTCTGATTACACTGATTACCAAGCTCAATGACTGGGTAACGCAAAGCGGTGCACACCGCTGATTGGGGAGAACCCTATCACCAACATGACCAATATAACCACCTCCGGTCCCTTTTTTAATCAGTGTAATCTGCGTAATCAGTGTAATCTGTGTTAAAAAATCAGCACCCCACTCCAAAGCGGGGTGCTGTTCGCTATTCTAGGTGCTGCTTCTCACCCTTAAAGACCGCATACAGCAACCAAAGCGAAGGCACCAGGATGATCATGCCGAAGGGCAGGACGTTCAGGAGCGTCACCAGCGCCGGCCCCTTCGTCGCGGCGTTCTGCAGCGTCACATCTGGGTAGACGATATACGGATACTGCGCGAAGGCCCAGCCCCAGAGCAGGACCACCACCTCCGCCACCGCGAAGATCCGCGCCAACTGATAGGACCGGCGGAGGAGCGCCCAGCCCGACAGAACGACGCAGAGGATCCCCAGCACCATCGGCAGAAGCGAGGAGCGCTGCACGAAGTGCTCCCACAGGAGCGGCACCTGGCTGCGCACCACCGGCAGCAGCACCGCCGGGAGGATCGCCACCGCCACCCAGAGCTGCAGGCCCCGCAACCGGAAGGCCTCGGCGAGGGCGCCCTGCGTCTCGACCGTCATGTAGACCGCCGCCAGGTAGGCACAGATCAGGAGCGTCAACAGCCCCGTCAGGAGGGCGAACGGCGAGGCCCAGGACTGACCGGGCACCACCGTCACCTGCCCGCTCACGTAGCGAAGCCCACCACCCGAGACCGCAGCCAGCATCGTGCCCAGCACGAACGGC
>DATGYC010000334.1:0-2320 GCA_035298385.1 Symbiobacteriaceae bacterium
GTTCTCCAAGGTGAAGAGGACCTGGCCCGCCTTCACCTGCTCCCCGTCCTGGACCAAGATCTTGGTCACGGTGCCAGACTGGGTCGTCTTCATCACCACCGCATTGGTGGCAGCGGCCGGACCGGTCCCCGAGACGGTGACACGCAGCGACTGCCGCTTGACGGGCTGTTGAACATAGGTGACGTCCGTGGTAGCGCTCTTCGCCCGCCTGGACCAAAGCGCCCAGCCCCCGGCGCCCAGCACCAGCACAGCGACCAACCCAATCGCGATCTGCTTTCGCTTCATGAGTTTCTGAGACACCTCTTCTCATCTAGAGATGTGAATACATGAACCATATTAGCGGGCGAGTATTGCTAAAGAATAAACGAAGAGGCTCCCAGGATGAAGAAAGCCGACCGCTCTGCTAGCGGTCGGCCTCGATGGGGTCAGGTGGTGCTCCTCACTTAAACTGCTTAGCCATGGCGGCTGAGAGAATCACGGCGAGCCGTCTGGGCGCCAGCCGAACCGAGAAGGCGCCCAGCTTGTTCATGAAGCCAGGGATTCGCACCGCCTCTCCCCGCATGAACGCCGCATAGCCCTGCTCGGCGACCGGGCGCGCCTCCATCATCACCCGCTCGATCGCGGGCTTCTGCCCGAAGCCGGCCACGGACTGGAAGCCCGAACGAGTCGGCCCGGGGCAGAGGGCCGTCACCGTCACGTCTGTCCCCTGCAGCTCATGGTGGAGCGCCTCTGAGTACGACAGGACGTAGGCCTTGGTGGCGTAGTAGACCGCCATCCCCGGCCCGGGCTGGAAGGCTGCCGTTGATGCCACGTTGAGCACCCCGCCCCGCTTGCGCTCAACCATGCCGGGCAGGAAGCGCTTGGTCAGGTCGGTCAGCACCCCGATGTTGAGCTGAATCATCGCCTGCTCCTGAGCGCCCTCCAGCTCGAGGTAGGAGCCGTAAAGGCCGAAGCCGGCGTTGTTGACCAGGATCTCAACCGTCAGGCCACGCTCCGCCACCTCGGCCTGAAGCCGCTCGGCAGCGCCTACGGCGCCCAGGTCGAACGGAATCACCTCAACCGCCACCTTGTAGCGGTCCCGCAACGCCCTCGCGAGCTCCTCGAGCTTGTCCGCCGAGCGAGCCACCAGGATCAAGGGATGCCCATGGGCGGCAAAGACGTGTGCCAACTCCAAGCCAATGCCACCCGAAGCGCCAGTGATGAGGGTCGTCAACAAGGTGATCTCCTCCGATGTAGGTCCGGTCTAGTCGACCGGAATGAACGTTCATTCCGTATAGCTTAGTTATAGCGATTCGCAGCACCGCTGTCAACTACGACAAAGGCAGGCCCTTAGATGAACGGGCCTGCCTTTCATTATGCGTTGGGCCAGTGCGGGCTACAGCCCCGAGGCGCCTTCCGGGTAAAAAAGGCCTCCGCCTCCGCCACGATCCCCTGCCAAACTTGGGCGGTGGCTCGCCAGTCCCGCTCCACTTGCAGCCCGTGGTTTACGCCCGGGTAGATCCGCCACTCAGCAGGGTGCGCCTCACGTGACGCAGCCACACGCGGAAAGACCGGATCAGCATCCCCGATCAGGCAGAGGCGGTCGACTGGCGGCTCTCCCGCGACGGAGTCAGGTAGCGGCGTCAGCAGGATCAGAGAGCGCTCGGGCGCCCCCACCTTGGCGACGAGCAGCCGGGCCAGCGAAGTGCCGAGCGACTTGCCGACCAGGCAGACCTCCTCGTACCCGTCTAGATAGGGCAGGATGCCATCGACCTCTCGCTCCAGATCGTCCAGGCTCATCGCCTCCGTCGGATACGGACTGACTTGGTAGGAGTAGCGAAGTTCGAGTACCTCATAGCCATAGGAGAGGGCCATCATGCCAATCAGTTCAAGCGGTGATCGGTTCGCGTAGTAGTGGTGCCCTGGCAGAATGACGACGAGCTTGCGCGAGCGCGGCTCCTGACGCTGCAGATAGAGTTCGGCTTGACCTTGATAGCCCGGGAACGGGATCGTCTCAGTCTTCATCATCGTCACCCTCTCGCTGTACCTAGGGGCAGGGATTGCATGTAACGCTTATCGCTGTCGGCCCAGCGGAGTACCCAGTTGGCGCCAGCCGTCTCATCTGGTTACTCCCCGTCTTTCATAATTGGACGAATCATCACCAAAGATTGTTCCGTTACGTAAACGCAACAGCCACGCGAGCAGGAGGGCGCCCCCCTCCTGGCGTATCCACATTCAAACTGATCGATCAGAAGGGAGCGTGGACCCGATGGCGATGACCCCCGCTGAGCGGAGCGCCCTGGTAGACGTGGCGGCCGGGCGCCGACCCGGCACCCTCCTG
>DATGYC010000335.1:0-5893 GCA_035298385.1 Symbiobacteriaceae bacterium
CCATTTCGCCCCGCTGCAGCGGCCTGCGGTCTTTAACGGCGCCATGCTTGCCTTTCTGGGGCGAGTCCTGTAACAAATGAAGAGAGACGGGCGCTCCTCCGCACGAGGGGCGCCCGTCTCATTATGCCTGCTCCTTCAGCGACGCCTGCAACGAGCCCGCCAGGGCCGCTAGATCGGTCGAGGCCTCCGCCGTCGCCTTGACGGCGGTCAGCACCTCGCCCAGGTCCAGCCCCACCTGCTGCAGCATCGAGCCGACGTCAGCCGTCACCGTGCCCGCCTGGTGGAGGGCCGTCATCACCGACTCCCCACCGGCCGACATCTCCTCGGCGGCGGCGCTGTTCTCCTCGCTGACAGCGGCGACCTGGCTGATCGCCTGCCGGACGAGGTCGCTGCCGGAGGCGAGGCGCTCGGTCTTGGTCAGGATCGTGCGCACCTGCTCCTCGGTGCGCTGGCTCGAGAGCCGGATCGCATCGAGGGCGCCCGCCGCCTCCCGGGAGAGCTGGGTCAACTGCGTCGCCTGTTCGGTCCCGCCCTCGATCTTGCGGACCGACTCGGCGATGCCGCGCTGGATCTGCTCGATCAGGGTGCCGATCTCGCCCGAGGCCTTGGCCGAGCGCTCCGCCAGCTTGCGCACCTCATCGGCGACGACCGCAAAGCCGCGGCCGTGCTCGCCTGCCCGAGCCGCCTCGATGGCGGCGTTGAGGGCTAGCAGGTTCGTCTGCTCGGCGATCTCGGTGATCGTGTTGACGATCGTGCCGATGTGGGCGGAGGAGGCGCCAAGGGCGCTGACGGAGAGGGCGGCGCTCTGCACGGTGGTGCTGAGCGATTCGATGCCGTAGAGGGTCTTCGTAACGGCGTCGGCGCCCTGGCCGGCCACGCGGGTCGCCTCTTGGGCGAGGTGGCCCATCGTGTCGGCCTCGTGGGCGACCTCGTCGAGCGAGCCGACCATCTCCTCGATCGCCTCCGAGGAGCGGGTCATCTCGGTGGCCTGCTGCTGGGCGCCCTCCGCCACCTGACCGATCGAGGTGGCGAGTTGCTCGAGGACCAGCGTCGCCTCCTTCAGGGCGCCGTTCTGCTCCTGGCCGCCCTGCTCAAGCCGGGCGATGAGCGCCTGGAAGGAGCCCTCCAGCCGGCGCTGCGCACCGGCGCTCTGCCTCTGCAGCGCTGCGGAGGAGCTGGTCAGGGAGTGGGCGGTCACCCCGACCTGACGAAGGAGGGCGTCCAGCTTCGTGATCATCTGTGTCTGTTCATCCGCCTTGCGCTGCTTATCCTTGGCGGAGCGCTGGGTCACGGCGATCAGGATGGCGGTGACGAAGAGGGAGAGGACGGTCTGACCGATAACTATCTCTACCTTCCCCGCGGTAGGCATCTGAAGCAGGAGGAAGGAGGAGACGATGCCGAGGATGATCGAGGCCGCGGCAGCCAGGATGGAGATCAATAGGTCGGTGTAGACGACCGAGAAGGCGACGGGGATCAGCCATAGATGGTAGCTGGTGCCGTGCGGATCCCCTTCGACCTGGGCTTGGATGAACATGATGGTCAGGATCATCGCCATGGTCAGCAGGCGCAGCGGCCGGCCGCGCAGTCCCAAGCGGGCGGCCACCGTCGGGATGACCGTCAGGCTGGAGGCGACGACGACCGTGATCCCATACTCGACCCAGGAGAGGGGGAGCATGCCGACCAGCTTTAGAAGGAGCATGAGGGAGAAGAGTGCGATCAGAATCCGCCACTGCACGTGCACGGCCCACTGATCGAGGTCGTTACGGTCGAGCCCAAAGAGGCTGTAGTCCGGTTTCATCGCTGGCCTGTCCTTCCATTTCGCCGAATGCAGGTAGAATCATACCAGTTTTTGTATAATACATCAACTATCTTAAATCATAATTCAGGTGAACGACTAGGGCGCCCCTTGTTGGAGGCGCCCAGTCTGTTTACCATCATCCAACAAAGTTTTTTCCTGGTTTTAGACACCCCCCAACGCTTTCCATTTTTCCGTGATATTAGTCACAAAAACCGCGGACACCTTATGTTACTTTGAAGCCACGGCCCTATTGACAGATTCCGACTAGTACCCATCATCTAGGGCCGGTTCCTAACTACTCCCTAGGAGGTATTCCTTATGACTCGGACCCCTGGTTTGCGTTCGCTTCGGACCGGCGTCGCGCTGGTCGCTGGAAGCCTGCTGTTGGTTGCGCCTGCCTTCGCTTCCCCGAGCGCCCCGGTCAACCCCGCCGCCCCGGTCGTGACCCATGACGCTGTGAAGGTCCAGACGGAGGTGCCCGCGGCCATCCCGTTCAATCCGGCGGCCCCGCCCCAGCCGCAGCAGGGCAAGGTGGTTGAGGTCACCCTGAACGCCATGCGGGCCAAGGTGGAGTTGAAGCCCGGTGAGTTCCAGGAGGTCTGGACCTTTGGCGGCCAGGTGCCCTCGCCCACGATTCGGGTCCACCAGGGCGACACGGTGAAGATCACGCTGAACAACAAGGACCCGGAGATGGCGCACGGCCTGGACTTCCATGCCGGCCAGATGGACTCGGGCACCTTCCACAAGCCGATCCAGCCGGGCGAGAGCGCGACCTTCACCTTCAAGGCCGACTACCCGGGCGTCTTCTACTACCACTGCAGCGCGGGTCCGGTGCTGATGCACATCGCCAATGGCATGTTCGGCGCCGTGATCGTCGACCCGCCCGGCTACAAGCCGGCCGGCAAGGAGTACGTGCTGATCCAGCATGAGTGGTACGAGAACCTGACCGACCTGAACAGCCTGCTCTCGGGTGCGCCGAAGGCGATGGCCTTCAACGGCGTGCCGACCCAGTACCTGACCAAGCCGCTGACCGCGGCCCCGGGCGAACGGGTCCGCTTCTACTTTGTCGATGCTGGCCCGAACCACTTCTCGGCCTTCCACGTCATCGGCACGATCTTCGATAAGGTCTACCAGGATGGCAACCCGGAGAACGCCCTCACCGGCGTGCAGACGATCGCTGTACCGCCGGGCGGCGCCCTGATTACGGAGCTGGTGGCCGATACCGGCACCTACCCGATCCTGACCCACGTGATGAAGGATGCCACCCTTGGCGCCCTCGGGCTGCTCCAGGTGGGCGCCCCGGCGGCCGGTCATGACCCGGCTGCTCACGGCGGTGGCACCACCCCGACGCCCACCCCGACGCCCACCCCGACCCCGACGCCGACCCCGACGCCGGCTCCGGTTGGCGGCGACACCATCGCGCTGAACACCTTCCTCTTCAGCCCGAGCACCCTCACGGTCAAGGCTGGCACGACGGTCACGTGGGTCAACAACGATGACGCCGACCACACCGTCACGGACGCTGACGCTGCCAATCCGGCAGACCGCCTCTTCGACTCCTCCGGTCAGAAGGAGGGCAAGACGATGCAGGTCATGAAGAAGGGCGACACGTTCTCCTTCACCTTCACCAAGCCGGGCGTCTACCACTATAAGTGCCTTGTCCATCCCTTCATGACCGGCACCATCGTGGTGCAGTAAGGGAGGCGACAGAAGATGCGATCCTGGACAAAGCGAGCCCGTAATGCGGCAGCGGTTGGGGCCTCGGCCATCCTGTTGCTCTCCCTGGCGAGTGTTGGCGCCCCCGCGGCCTCGGCCCATGAAGCGGACCAGGGCACGGCGATGGGTGCTGACCACGAGATGGGCGTGGGCCTCACCTTTGATTCGGCCCACCCGCTCACGCCTGATTGGAACCTTGATGACGCCGTCCAGCAGATGCGGGACGACTACATGGGCGGCACGGTACCGAAGGAGCAGATGACCGGTCAGGTCCGCGAGTTCCAGATGCACGTCGATGAGATCGAGCAGGAGATCGCCCCTGGCGTCAAGGTGAAGGCATGGGCCTTCGGCCTCGACGGGCAGCCGGCCACCCTCCCCGGCCCGACCCTGCGGGTGAAGAAGGGCGACCTAGTCAAGATCACCCTCAAGAACAACACCACCAACCCGCACTCGATCCACTCCCACGGCATCACCAGCCTGGATGAGCTGAACGATGGCGTGCCGCACGTCTCGGGCAACTACATCATGCCGGGGCAGTCCTTCACCTACGAGTACGTCGCCAGCGAGGCCGGTACCCACTGGTACCACTGCCACGTGCAGACCTCCCTGCACCAGGACATGGGCATGTACGGCGCCCTGATCGTCGAGGATACCGCCCCACCGACCTGGGATAAGGAGTTCACTCAGATCATCGATGAGTGGGATACCCAGCGCGACCCGAACAACGCCGCCCAGCGGCCGAACTACAACTACTTCCTGGTCAACGGCAAGGCTGGCGCTCTGGTGCCGGACATGGTGGTCAAGGATGGGGAGATCGCCCGGATCCGGCTGATCAACGCTGGCTTCGAGACGCACTCCCTGCACCTGCACGGCACCCACTTCGTGATCACGCACAAGGACGGCTACCTGCTGCCCCGGCCGCAGTCGGCCGATACCTTGGCGATCCACCCCGGCGAGACCTATGACCTGCTGGTCAAGGGGCGTGACGGCGTCTGGCCGTGGCATGATCACAACTCGCTCGCCGTCACTGACAACGGCGTCTACCCGGGCGGCATGATCATGCACATCCGGGGCTCCGAGGCGATTCGCTTCGATCCGTCGCAGCAGCCCACCCACCTGCCCCTGGAGGGCGAGATCCACGGCGAGATGGGGGGAATGGGCGATGAGGGTCACTCGACTACCGGTGGCATCGAGTTGGGCGCCATGCACGCCCCGGTCGTAACGGACCATGCCGTGACGCCTGATCAGACCCCTGGCCAGGCGGTAGCCTTCAACCCCATCGCCCCGCCCCAGCCCGAGCAGGGGAAGGTGGTGGACGTCCACCTGGAGGCGAAGCGGGTGATGATGCAGGTCGCCCCGGGTGATACCCGTGAGGTCTGGACCTTCAACGGTCAGGTCCCGGCGCCCACGATTCGGATCCACCAGGGCGACACCCTGCGGGTCACGCTGACGAACAAGGACCCGGAGATGGCCCATGGCCTGGACTTCCATGCTGGCCAGATGGACTCCGGCACCTTCCACAAGCCGATCGAGCCCGGTCAGAGCGAGACCTTCGAGTTCAAGGCGAACTACCCCGGCGTCTTCTACTTCCACTGCAGCGCTGGCCCGGTGATCATGCATATCGCCAACGGCATGTTTGGCGCCGTGATCGTCGACCCGCCCGGCTACAAGCCGGAGGGCAAGGAGTTCGTGCTGATCCAGAACGAGTGGTACAACCCGGCGGGTGGACTGCAGGCGATGATGACCGAGCTGCCGACCGCGGTCGCCCTCAACGGCGTCGCAGCCCAGTATGTCGATAAGCCCCTGCAGGCGGTGGCTGGAGAGAAGACCCGCTTCTACTTCGTCAACGCGGGCATCAACGACTTCACGGCCTTCCACGTCATCGGCACCATCTTTGACCAGGTCCTGCTCGATGGCAACCCGAAGAATCTGAAGAAGGGTGTCCAGACGGTCACGATTCCGCCGGGGGGCGCCCTGGTGACGGACCTGCGGGCAGATAGTGGCACCTACCCGATCCTGACGCACCAGATGAACGATGCGACGAAGGGCGCCCTCGGCATTCTGCAGGTGAACGCTGGCCCGGTGGCACCGGTCGCTGAGCAGATCGCCGTCGTGCTAAACGGCAAGGCGTTTACCGGCTCGTACCGGATTGAGGCGGACCACGTCGTGCTGCCGGTGAAGGAGTTCGCCGAGTTTGCGGGTGTGGCGTACACCTACGATGAGGCGACGATGAAGCTCACCTTCGCGGGCCAGTCGGTTGCTGTGATGGACATGGGCCACGGCGGTGCGCTCTACGTCCCGGTTCGGGCCCTGGCCGAAGCGCTGGGCGCCTCCGTCGCCTGGGATGGCGTGACCCGGACTGTCACCCTGACCAAGTAA
>DATGYC010000336.1:0-12223 GCA_035298385.1 Symbiobacteriaceae bacterium
GTCCGGCTGACCGTTTGCACTCGTTGCCTGCGGTCTGGTAAGGTCCAGCGCGCGGTGTAGGTTCAACCCGTGCCTGAAAGAGAAGTCCGGTCGCGTTGAGCGGCCGGGTTCTTTTCATTGTAGGGCCTTTGGTGGGGCAGGCGGGTTTGGGTACCCCCTCCGCTCCGGCCGGGTCTTCGCTATGCAGTCGGGTGGAGACGGTGACCCGAATGTCGCTCCAGGGGTACCCAAACCCACCGTGGGGCCAAAGTCACCCGAGCAGATCCCGGCCGCTCCTGGCGGGGGCTCTTTCCGGACAGGTCGGTGTTTTGGCTGGCGTTACTGGGGCTTGGGGGTCTGGGGTCTGGCCGGACTGCGTCTGACCATCTTCTGACCTACCGCGGACCCCTTCTGACTGAATTCTGCCGTACCATGCGCCCCTTCTGACTGAATTCTGCCGTACCGTGCGCCCCTTCTGACTGAATTCTGCCGTACCGAGCACCCCTTCTGACTGAATTCTGCCGTACCGAGCACCACTTCTGACTGAATTCTGACCAACCGCGCGCCCCTTCCGACCGTTTTCTGACCGTTTTCTGACCGACTTTCGACGATGGTGGTCCTACATACCCTTCCCCGGTGCTCGTGGCGCCGGGGTTTTAGTTTGCTTCGGTTGGCTCTAGGAGCGGCTTTAGGTCGTCCTCGCCGAAGCGGTAGGTCTCGTTGCAGAAGTGGCAGTGCATCTCGGCGCCGCCGTCCTCTTCGATCATCAGGCGGAGGTCGGTTGGGTCGATGGTGGCTAGGGCGCCGAGGGCTCGGTCGCGGGAGCAGCGACACTGGAAGCGGAGCTCTCGCCGTTCGAGGATCTTCGGCTCCAGGCCCACGAGGATCTGGTGGAGCATCTCTTCCGGGGTGATCCCCTCCTGGATGGCGAGGGAGACCTGGCCCATGGCGGCGATGTTGGCCTCTAGCTGATCCCGGTCGGCATCGGCGGTGGCAGGGAGGAGCTGGATCAGGTAGCCACCGGCGGCGACGACCTCGCCCTCAGGGGTGACCCGGACGCCTAGGGAGACGGCGCTGGGGGTCTGCTCCGAGGTGGTCAGGTAGTAGGCGATATCCTCAGCGATCTCGCCGGAGATGATCTCGGACGTGCCGGTGTAGACGCCCTGGAGGGCTAGGTGGCGGGTGATGTGGACGTAGCCTTGGCCGACGCCGCCAGCGACGTCCAGCTTGCCCTGGGCGTTCAGGTCGAGGTCGACGTGGGGGTTGTTCAGGTAGCCCCGCAGGTCGCCGTTCTCGGTCGCATCGCAGACGATGCCCTGGAAGGGGCCGTCACCAGCGATGCGCAGGGTGAGCGACTCCCCCTCCTCCTTCAGGGTGGCGGAGAGGAGGCCGACGGCGGTCAGGGAACGGCCGAGGGCGGCGGTGGCGACCGGCCAGGTATCATGGCGGCGCTGGGCCTCGGCAACAAGTTCGGTCGTGACGGCGGCGAAGGCGCGAATGTTGCCGTCGCCAGCCACGGCCCGGACAAAGTAGTTTGACATACGCAGGGACCTCCCGGGTAGCAGTTCTGGGGTGCATCTTCCCAATCTTGACCAGTATAGCAGGAAGAGGGCGCCCAGGGCAATTCGAGGGGTCCCTGGGCAATCTCCTCGGACGTTGCCCAGCGACGCGGCAAGGGACCGCCAGGCTTGTGCCGGCGGTCCCTTTGTGTAGGTGGGTTTAGGCGGCCTCCCCGCTCTCCCCCTTGCCGCCGCCCCCGAAGATCGAGAGGATCGCCATCAGCAGTTTGCCGAGCGGCTTAGGCAACTTGATCACCGCGATGCGCATGCAGGATAGCCCCCTTTGCTTGCCTCCTACCAACGGCGCTGCAAGACGTAGCCAAGATATGCAAGCAGGACCCCGAATATCGCTGCCATGGGCAGGGTGACGAGCAGGACGATGAGGCCAGCCGCCATAACGATCCATCCCACCGCCTTGCGCGGGATAGTGGGGCGGCCGGGGAACCATCTGCGGCCCATCGGATTCCCCCCTGGTCCCTCTGGGGTCGCTCCCTCCTACGGTATGCGGGGCGGTTCAAATGATGCATGGAAGCGGAAGGCCACCGCTGCCGGCAAGGCGAAGCGGTGGCCCGTGGTGCCCATTTGACTAGACGGCGGCGAACCCGAGTAGGCGGACCAGGTCGATCAGCAGGATCAGGCCATCACCGGTCCGAGCGACGCCGGTCAGGTACTCCTCTGCGCCGGGCAGGAGGCCGGCGTCTGGCTGGCCGATCTGCTCGTCGGATAGGATCGTGACGGTATCGACCTCATCCACGATCAGGGCGACCGAGCGCTCGCTGCTCGCGAGGACCATCAGGCGGGTCTCCGCCGTCAGGGCCTTCTCAGGGAGACCGAGGCGCCGGCGCAGGTTGATCACGGGAAGGACCTCGCCGCGCAGGTCGACGACGCCCTCGACCCAATCAGGCGTCAAAGGAAGGCGAGTGGCGGCCTGCATATAGCCAACCTCGCGGACCAAGGTGATCGGCGCACCGTAGCGCTGCCCATCCAGACGGAACGGAACGACCATCGTCTCCACGGGAGATCCCCCCGATTAGCTTCTTGCTTGAAAGAATTGGCGAGGGGGGCCGGAAACTCCTGCCAGAACCTAGCCCCGGAGCCCGGTAATCGCGGTCTTATAGTCGGTCTGGCCGAAGACGGCGGTCCCGGCGACTAGGCAGGTGGCGCCCGCCTCCCGGCAGAGCGGCGCTGTCCGGGCATCCACGCCCCCGTCAATCTGGATCTCGACCTGCTCTGCGAGCCCGGCCGCTTCGAGCATCGAACGGACCGTCCTGATCTTCGGCAGGACTTCCGGGATGAATCTCTGCCCACCAAAGCCGGGGTTGACCGACATCAGCAGGACGAGGTCACAGAGCGGCAGGACGTGCTGGATCGTCTCGACCGGCGTGTGCGGGTTGAGCACGACCCCGGCCTTGATGCCGGCCTCCCGGATCTGACCGAGCGTGCGGTGCAGGTGGCGGGAGACCTCGACGTGGACCGAGATCAGATCGCAGCCCGCCTTGACGAAGTCGCTGACGAAGCGCTCGGGTCCCTCGATCATCAGGTGGGCATCGAAGAAGAGCTTGGAGTGGGGGCGGAGCTTGGCGATGACGGGCGCCCCGAAGGTGATGTTCGGCACGAACTGGCCGTCCATCACATCAAGGTGCAACCAATCGGCGCCAGCCGCCTCCACAGCGCTGATCTCCTCACGCAGCCGGCTGAAGTCACTCGCCAACAGGGACGGGGCGATCTTGACGGGCCTCACCGTTACCACCTCTTCAGCGCCTCAACCTCGGTCAGGAAGTGGCGGTAGTTCTGATACCGCGAGGCCGGAATCTCTCCCGCCGCCACCGCCGCCTGGACCGCGCAGTCCGGCTCCTTGGCGTGCAGGCAATCATCAAAGCGGCAGTCGTGCTGGCGGGAACGGAACTCGGGGAAGAAGTCCCGCAGGTCCCACTTCTCCATCCCGGCAAACTCCAGGTACGTAAACCCAGGGGCATCGACGATCAGGCCGCCCGCAGGCAGCGGGATCAGCTCGACGTGGCGCGTCGTATGCTTGCCGCGTCCCAGCTTCTCGGAGAGATCGCCAACACGTATATCCTGGCGATCAGGCAGGAGCGCCCGGACTAGGCGGGACTTGCCGACGCCGGAGTGGCCCGCCAGGACGGAGACCTTGTCATGCAAGAGTTCAGGGATCTGGGCCATGCCCGTCCCCGCAACGGCGGAGAGGGTGTGGACCGGGTAGCCCACCTGCTCTTGGTACTCCTTCACGAAGCGAGCGACACGCTCGGGCTCGACCAGGTCGATCTTGTTGAGCAGGATGACCGGCTTGACCCCGGCCTGCTCGACGTGGATCAGGACCCGGTCGAGAAAGGGAAAGTCCGCCTCCGGCTGGGCGAGGGTGAAGACGATGAGGGCCTGCTCAACGTTGGCGACGGGGGGGCGCTGCAGGACAGTCGCCCGCTCCAGGACCGCCTCGATGCGCCCTTCCTTCTTATCACCAGAGCGCTGTTCGATATGGACCTCGACGCGGTCGCCAGCCAGTACACCGGTCCGGTCAAGCCGGAAGCGGCCACGGGGGCGGCATTCGATGATCTCACCATCGACCAGGACGTAGTAGATGTTGGAGTGGGAACGGATCACGTGACCTTGGGGCAAGCACACTCCTCCTTTTACAGCGTGGACGAACGGGTAGGCGGAACGGGCGAAGGGCGGGGGCCTGCCGCCCCCGCCCTCGCTGCTACGGAAGGTTGATGCGTTGCCGCTCCGTCCCGTTCACGATTACCTTGATGTAGGCGGTGCCCTGGAACTGATCTCGGACGTTGATCGTCTGTCCCGCCTTCAGGTTGGACTCCAGTAGCAACCGCTCAGTGGTCTGGCCATTTGCCTGATCGACCAGGATGATCTGGATGGGGGCGCCCTTGCCAGCCTCCGCTGGGATGGTCACCTGCTTGGTGAAGGGGGTCGATGCCGTTCCGCCACCACCGGTGCCAGGGTTGGGGTTGACATCCGTGGCGACGACCAGGTTGATGGTGGCGCCCTGGGCGACCGTCTCACCAGCAGGCGGCGTGACCTCCAGAACAGTATCCTTCGCCTGGCCAGCCTCATACCTGGACTCGACCTTGCCGACCAAGAGACCAGCGGCCACGATCTGGCGCTGCGCCTCGTCCAGCTTCAGGCCGATGACGGCCGGGACCTTCAGCCGCCCCTTCGAGATGACGAGGTCGATCTGGGCGCCCGCCTTCTGGATCGTCTTCGGCCCTGGCACATGGTCGATCACCCGGCCCTCTGGGTCGCTCGACTCCTTATAGGTCACCTTGCCCTTGACGAAGCCCTCCGTCTCGAGCTTGGCGATCGCCTCTTCCTCGGTCATCCCCTGCAGTTGTGGGACCTCTTTCTGCTCGGGCCCCTTGGAGATCTGTAGTTCGATCACGCGACCACCCGTCTTGACCGGTGTTCCGGCTGGCGGGTCCTGTCGAACGACCGCGGCTACCGGAAGCTTGTCATCAAAGACGTAGGAGACGACCTTCGAATCCAGGTTGTAGCCACGGAGCGCGGTCTGCGCCTCGCCGACCGGCAGGCCGACGACGTTCGGCAGGTCGATCGTGGGGACGGTCAGGTAGGTATTGACGGCGTAGGCTGCTCCGCCCACAAGGCCACCCAGGAGCACCAGGACGATCAAGAAGATCAGGGCACGGCGCCGCTTCTGCTTGCGCGAGAGCGGGCGCTCCTCCTCTTCCTCCTCGCCTGCCATCGGGGCGATGGGCGCCTTTGGCTTCTCGGCTGGCTGCCGCCGGTCTTTGCGGGAGCCGATCGGGGTGATCATCTGGGTGGGGAAGTCGCCCGAGGCGACGTGGGTCCGGCCGGCCGCGTGATCAAGCAGGAACTGCTCCAGGGCGCCCCGCATCTCGGCGGCGTCCAGGAAGCGCTCGTCCGGCTCCTTAGCGAGGGCCTGCCCGATGATCTGATCTAGTTCGGCCGGGACCTCCTGGTTCAGGGCGGAGGGCGGGGTGACGACCTCGCGAATATGCTTGATCGCCACGGTGATGGGGGACTCGCCCTGGAAGGGGACGCGCCCGGTCACCATCTCATAGAGTACGACGCCCATGGAGTAGAGATCCGACTTCTCATTGGCCGGGTAGCCGTTCGCCTGCTCCGGGGAGAAGTAGTGGGCCGAGCCCAGAATCGAGCCGGTGTGGGTGACCGTATCGGTCGTCGTGGCCCGGGCGATGCCGAAGTCCGTGACCCGAACGGTACCATCACGAGCGATCAGCACATTGTGGGGCTTGACGTCCCGGTGGATGATCTTCTGCTCATGGGCGTGGCCCAGGGCGTCCAGGATCTGTCCCGCCAGCTTGACCGCCTGGTCGATCGGCAACGGGCCCTGCTCCTGAATCATCTGCTTCAGGGTGCGCCCCGTGATCAACTCCATCACAATAAAGCAGTTTTCTTCGTCGCGACCGACGTCATAGATCTTCACTAGATTGGGATGGGAGAGGGCGGCAGCGTTCTGCGCCTCCCGCCAGAAGCGGCGGACGAAGTCCTCATCTGCGGCCAGATGGGCGCGCATCACCTTGACGGCGACATCCCGCCCGAGCTGTAGGTCCGTAGCCCGGAAGACCACGGACATCCCGCCGCCGCCGATCCGCTCCTCGATGCGATACCGATTGCCTAGCACTTGTCCTACCATCAGGCCTTCCCCTCCCACCGAGCGGCGATTACGGTGATGTTGTCCGATCCACCTCGCTCGTTTGCGAGGTCGACGAGCCGCTCAACCAGTTCCTCCACCGGGAGAGATTGGCTAAGGGTCCGGATCTCTGTCAGCGGCACCAGATTGGAGAGCCCATCTGAGCAGAGGAGGAGCGTATCCCCCTCTTCCCAGAGCGTCTCCACCTTCTCAATAAGGGCTGTCTCCTCCATACCAAGCGCCCGGGTGAGGGCGTGGCGCTGCGGATGGTGGCGAAGCTCCTCCTCGGTCAACTGGCCCGAGAGCCAGAGCTCGTTGGCGAAGTTGTGGTCCGTCGTCACCTGCCAAGCGGCCCGATTGGAGATCAGCATCCCCTTCGAATCGCCGATATGGCCGACAAAGAGCCGCTCCCCCCAGAGAATGACCCCCGTCAGTGTGGAGCCCATATGCCCCCACTCCGGTTTCAGCGACTGGGCCTGCAGGATCGCTTTGTTCGCCCGTTGGATCGCTTCGAGCAGCCCTTCACCGATCAGGCCGTTCTCAGCCCAGTCGGCTGCATGGACGCTGACCCGTTCCCGGACGGTCTCGACGGCTATTCGGGCGGCCTCTTCGCCGCCCACATAGCCGCCCATGCCGTCTGCGACGATCAGGAGGGCAGCGTTGCCACGAGGATCAAGCGACTGTATCAAACAGGCATCCTGGTTCGTGGAACGGACTCGTCCGAGATCGGAGCGCTGCCCGAAGACGACGTGCACGCCTTTCGTCAACTCCTCGCGCGGTTGCGCTGACGTTCTACCCGATTGCGGAGCTGGCCACAGGCGGCGTCAATATCGCCGCCCATCTCCCGTCGGACCGTCGTCTCCAGGCCGTACCCTTGCAGGATCTCTGCGAAGCGCTTGATGCGCTCGCGCGAAGGGCGCCGGTACTGGGGCCGCTCGGCGACGGGGTTCATGGGGATCAAATTCACATGAGCGAGGGAGCCCTTCAGGAGCGCGGCAAGTTGCTCCGCCTCTTCGGGGTTGTCGTTCACTTCCTCGATCAAGATGTACTCATAGGTCACGCGGCGCCCGGTCGTCTCCGCGTAGTGCCGGGTGGCCGTTAGGACCTCCTGGACCGGCCAGACGCGGTTGACCGGCATCAACTCCGAGCGGAGCCGATCATTCGGGGCGTGGAGCGAGAGGGCCAGGGTGATCGGGATCTCCTCTTCGGTCAGGCGGTAGATCGCCGGGACGAGCCCGGAGGTCGAGAGGGTGATGTGCCGGTAGCCGATGTTCAGACCATCAGGGTCGTGCATCAGGCGGACCGCCTTCAGCACTTGGTCGTAGTTCTCCATCGGCTCGCCGGAGCCCATCAGAACGACGGAGTCGATCCGCTGCCCTTCAGGCAGGTCGGCGCCCATGACCAATATCTGATCGACGATCTCACCGGCCAGAAGGTTCCGTACAAGCCCACCAAAGGTGGAGGCGCAGAAGGAGCAACCCATCCGGCAACCGACCTGGGTGGTGACGCAGACCGCGTTTCCGTAGTTGTGCCGCATCAGGACGGACTCAACCTTCTGCCCGTCGGGCAGCTGGAAGAGGTACTTGGTCGTCCGGGTGGGCTCAGCCTGCTGGGCGACCTCGCTCGTGCAGAGCTTCAGGCGGGCGTTCTCGGCCAGCTTCGCCCGGAAGGCGGCGGAAAGGTTGGTCATCTGGTCAAAGGTGGTCGCACCCTTCTGGTAGACCCACTGGAAGAGTTGCTTGGCCCGGAAGGCCGGCTCCCCTAAAGATTCGACGAACGCCTTCAACTCCTCCTTGGTCATGCCAACGAGGGGCCTCTTTCCGTCGAGATCGAGCAGGAAGGAGGGATCAGCCTTGGCCGGAACCGCACCGAAGCCGGCGCCGGTGGGGGCGGCTCCGCCCGGCTGGATGACCGGGGCAGCAGCCCCCGCAGCGCGGATGGGCTCCGGGTGGCTGAGAAGGGCGCCGAAGACGGTGGGCGAGGGGGCCGCGAAGCCGCGCACAACCTTGCGGGCGGTCTCGCCCTCGGGGCGCCGGTTGGGCCGCTGGGCGGTCTCGCCCTCAGGGCGCCGGCCTGGACCGGCGGGGCGCCCGCTCTGATTCTTCGCTGGGGGCTTAGGCATTCACAGGACCTCCTTGCTTCCGCATCCGGGCGATGAAGAAGCCATCGGTCCCGTGCACGTGGGGCAGTAGTTGAATCCAACCGGCCTCACCAGCGGTCTCCCGCAGGCTGGTCGGCAGGAAGGGGGCGATCGGTTCGAACTGGAACTCCGGATGCTTGGCCACAAACTGGCTGACGAGCTCCTGGTTCTCGGCCGGGTGGATCGTACAGGTCGAGTAGACCAGTACACCGCCGGGCTTCAAGACGAGAGCAGCCGCTTCCAAGATATCCGCCTGGATCGCGGCGAGGGCGTGGACATCCGCCGGTTGCTTGCGCCACCGGGCGTCCGGGCGCCGGGAGAGCGTCCCCAGACCCGAGCACGGCGCATCGACCAGGACGGCATCCGCCCGGCCGGGCATCAGCTTGCCGAGGTGTCGGGCGTCCGCTGCGAGACCCTGGATGATCGAGGCGCCAACCCGCTCGGCGTTCGCTTCGATCATATCGATCTTGTGCGGGTGCAGATCGCAGGCGACGACGCTGCCCTTGTTCGCCATCCGCTCGGCGATGTGCGTCGACTTGCCACCCGGGGCGGCGGCGACGTCGACGACGTGCCAGCCCTGCTTGGGCGCCAAGACAGGGGCGACCAGCATCGAGGACTCGTCCTGCACCGTGAAGAGGCCGGCCTTAAAGGACTTCAACTTCTCGATGCCAGCGGCGTTTCCGACGCCGTCCAGAATCAGCCCTTCTGGCGAATGGGTCGTCGGGCGGGCGGTAATGCCCTCGGTGGTGAAGCGCTCGATCAGCGCCTCGCGATTCGTCTTGAGCCGGTTGACCCGGACGGTCAGCGGCGGGACCTGGTTGGCCGCCTCCATCAGGGCGGTGGCGCCCTCCTTGCCGTACTCCTGTAGCCAGGTGGCGACGATCCAGCGCGGGAAGGAGAGGGTCAGGGCGAGGTTGCCGATCTGGTCCTTCTCCTCGGTGGGCCAGGGCAGGTCGGCCTGGCGGCGGAGGAAGTTGCGCAGGACGCCGTTGACGAACTTGGCGACGCCGGCATGGCCGTACCGCTTGGCCAGCTCGACCGCCTCGTTGACAGCCGCAGACTCGGGGACGCGGTCCATGTAGCGGATCTGGTAGAGGGCGCTGCGCAGGTTGGCGCGCGCCCAGACGTCAATGTTGGCAACGGGGCGCCCGGCGATCTGCTCGATCAGCCAGTCCAGGGTGCCCTGGCGGCGGGCGACGCCGTAGACGAGTTCCGTGGCGAAGGCGCGATCACGCACCTCGAGCTGGCTCTTGCCCAGGTGGGCGTCCAGGGCGAGGTTGGCGTAACTCTCTTTGATATCGACGTCCCGCAGGGCACGTAGCGCGAGCTCGCGCGCCGAACGGACCGGGGAGCGGTCGGGGTGGGGCATCTTGTCTCCTCCGATTCAAAAAAACTACTACCTCTTAGTTTACCTGTTTCCGACAGATTGGGCAAACGAAAGAGCCACCCCAGGTTTGTGAGGGTGGCCCACATTCTTTTGTCTATGCGTCCTGGCGGAGGGAGACGGCTAGTCCAGTTGCCAATCGGGATTCGGCTTGGTGAAATACCTCCGTGAATGGACACGGCCGAAACTAACCGAAAATAACAACAATATAGTGGCGTCGACACAGGAGGATTTTACCGCCAGGAGTGGAACCTTAAGGAGGAATCTCTGCTTCCCGGTACCTCGATGTACGGAGAGGATCAACGTAATGGCTCACCAGGTGCTGTTCGAATGGGTTGGAGCGCTTTGGCTTTTCGTCGAATCACTAGGCGTACCGCTCCTCTCTGAGGGAGCCTTCGCTTCTTTTGTCGGAGCTGTCCAAGCCGGACGACTGACCCTATGGGAATCCTATCTGATCGCTTATCTGTCGACGATTGCGGGGAACGCTGCCGGGTACTGGGCCTTCGCCCTCTGGGGCCCCCGCATCAAGGTCTGGCTGGGCCGGCGCTGGCCCTCCATCCCAGAACAGATGACGCGCTTCGAACCTCGAATCCGCAAGTCGGTTTGGCTGGCGATGGGAATCGCTCGCTTTGTGGGCTTGGGGACGTTCGGCATCGTCCTCTGGGTGGCAGGGCTGGTCCGCGTGCCTGCCAGGACCTTCTTGCCTTACCTCTTCGCCCTGGATCTGATCTGGACGGCGATCTGGCTCTTCGCTTCCAACGCCGTGATCACGCTGCTGCTGGACGAGTTGAAGGCGATGGAGCATCTGCCGGTCCCGATTCTGATCGGCATCGGCATTCTGGCCGTCGGCGGCTTCTTTGGGATCCACCGTGGCGTGAAGAAGTGGATCGCCTGGCGGCGGAAGGCCGGGCAGACGCAGGAGTAAGTGCATAACGAGGGCGCCCCCGGCTAGACCGGGGGCGCCCTCGTCTCTTACGGGCTTGAATCAAGTCGGGGTCGCACGAGCAACCAGGACCCAGTCCAGACCCCGGCCTCCGCCAGGGTTTGGCCCGGCTCGAGTCGACGGATCGGGGGAGCAGCCAGGAGTTCCCACTCCCCGGTTGCCTCCCCACCGCCGATGAGGGCGCCCAAGATTGGCAGAAGCTCCTCGAGCGGTCGCTGGGCCGGGAGTTCAAGGTCCCGCCAGTCCCCTTCTCGCCCGACCGAGAGCAGGACGTTCATGATCGCTCCTGGACGTGGACGATCGCCTGCAGCTGACCGCCCTGGTACTTCTGGTCGTTCAGGAGGTCAGCCAAGGTCTTGCGGGTGGTGTTGGCGGGGTCGTGGATGAGGAACTGAGCCGGGTCAGACGGGGCGCCCTGCCCGGTGAAGCCCCGGACGACGACCCAGTGCTGGTTGGCACCGTTCTTGACGCCGATCACCACGGGCTCGCCCTCGGTCAGTGCCTGGTGGGCCTCGGTCATGGCCGTACCCAGTGCCTCGGGCCCCCCGGGCAGTTCCTGATGCACCAGCTCCAACCCCCACTGCTTCTGCAGGTAGCCATCCGCCTGCGCCCACACGACGTTGCCGTCAGCGTTCACGGTCTCTTTGGCTAGGGCGCCCATGGACTCGCGGGTCGCCTCAAAGGAGTCCCGATGATAGTCGACCAGCATGGCGATGGCCGTCAGTGTACAGCCCGACCTCTCGTAGGTATCTGTTTGGCCAAAGTGCAGGTCAGCGTAGGCTGGGTCGGTCTGATTGTGGTATGGCACGAACGGCTGCAGGGGAATGGCCGGGGCGCCGGGCGCCCCTCCGTCGGTACCACGGGTCACCTGGTGCCCGACGAGCGCCCAGGCCTGCGGATCGATCTGACCCTTGGGCGGCATGGTCAGGCCGTACTCGGAATGGAGGCGTTCGAGGGCGGCGGTCGTCTTCGGCCCGAAGCCCTCCTCCTGCACCGAGAGGGTGCGCTGGAGGAAGCGAAGTTGCTCGGGAGTCGGTGCCTGTGCCGCGGAGGGACCGCCGGGGGCGCCCTGCCAGATGGCCGTGGCCAGGCCGCTGGCGGCTGACCCCATCCACTGCAGGGGTCTTTCGATCCGGGACTGACCCTGCTCATCAGCCTGCCGGTAGGCCTCGGCATGGTCAAGGAGGGCCCGCGTCAACGTGGCTGCTCCCTCCTCGAGGGTACCCGCCTGCAGGGCTGCTTGGCTAATCAACTCGTCCAGGTCACTCTTCTGGCCGGTCTCCCAGTCCAGGGCGCCCGCCCGCTGGCGGATCTGGGGTGCCAGGGCGCCGAGGAGTACCTCCGCCCGCTTCATCTCGCCCGCTACTTGGTCGAGTTCAGCGGGATCTACACGAATGGCTGGCAATCCGACTCCCCCTTTTGACTAGATGCCTTTGAAGGGCGCCCCGGTGAGGGCAGGGTTGGCCAGGACGGCCTCGCGGCGCCCGCGCACGGTGGTGCCGGGTGAGCCGCTCAGTTCGGTGAGGACCTGCAGACGTTCGGTCTCATCGCCCGC
>DATGYC010000337.1:0-7474 GCA_035298385.1 Symbiobacteriaceae bacterium
CCAGCGTCGGGCGCTGCCCTCGTCTAAGCGAAAGAGGAGGAGTCGTCGGATGGCACTCATCGCACCAGAGGTCAAGCGCTTTATCGAGGGCCGGGATCACCTTGGTTGGGTCTGCACCGTGGACAGCAAGGGGATGCCGAACGTGAGTCCCCGCTTTGTCCTTGAGATCGGCCCGGACTGGGTCGCCTGGGGCAACAGCTTTACAAACAAGACCTTCTACAACATGGGGCAGAACTCGTCGGTGACGGTGGGCTTTGCGGATTATGACCGGCGGACTGGGTACGAGCTCTCCGGCCGGGTCGAGCTGATCGGGAGCGGCGAGCTCTTTGACCGGGTCTGTGCCAAGGTGATGGCCAAGGGCTTCCCGCGGGCCAACAAGGTCTCCGTGCTGACGGTGACGCAGGTTCGAAACCTGGCGAAGTAAAGGGCGGGCGCTCCCACCGTAGGGGGCGCCCGCCTCGTACGTTGGGGCCTGCGATTGCGAGAAGGCAGCAGGAGAAGCGAGCAAGAAGGTGGAATTTGCCAACATTCCCTGCGACCAGGAGGCCCCCTCATGCGAAGCACCCTTCGACTTCTCGCCGCTGTACTCGGTCTCCCGCTTCTGGCCCTTGTGACCGCCACCCTCACCCGCTCCTATGCCACGACGGAAGCAACGCAATCCCTCACCCATGAGGCCCTTCTTGCGGGGGGCATCGGACTGCTGCTGAGCGGCGCGATCTGGGGCGCTGAGCGCCTCGTCAAGCGACACTTCGCCCTGCTGTGGCGCCTCTTCGCTCCGCTTCTCTGGCTGACCCTCGCCACGGCTCTGCTGCTGGTCCCACTACACGCGGCACTGCTCTTGCATTCGATCTGGGCGATCCTCTTCTTCGTCACGACGATTCGCAATGAGCTGGTCCTCATGGCGACGGGATTCCTGCTGATCGGCCTCGCCCTGTACCTGTACGGGACGGTCAGCGCCGCCTTCTACATCGTCTGGGCGCTGATCCGGTCCTTTCGGCATCAGCGCTACCGCCCCGCGGGTGCCCTAGCGACGCCGGAGACCTACCCGCGCCTGTGGGAACTCGTGCGGGTGATCGCCGGGCGCCTCGGTTGCCCCCCGCCCGATCAGATCATCCTCCTGCTGGAGTCCGATCTCTTTGTAACAGAGCAGCCGGTCTGGTTCGGCAATGAGCGCCGAACGGGGCGCACCATGGCCCTCTCCCTCTCGGCCATGCACCTGCTGACTGAGGCCGAGTTCTCGGCGGTGATCGCCCACGAGATGGCCCATCTGGGCGCCCGGGATACCGCACTGCTCCACCGCTACGCCCCCATCTTGCACCGGTCGAAACAGATCTACCAGTTCCTTGCGGTGAAGGCACAGAACACCGTGTTCCGCACCCTCGGCCTGTTGCCGGCCATGAAACTCCTGCAACACTTCCACGCCAGTTTTACGCGCGCAAGTAGCAGCGAGAGTCGCAAGCGGGAGTACGCGGCGGATGCCGCCTCGCTGGGCTTTGTGCCCGCAAGGGTGATCGGTGCAGCCTTGGTCAAGCTCCACGCTGCCTCCGAGACCTGGGGGGACGTCATCCACCGGTTCTGGAACGGCTCGCGTCCAGTTGATAACGGCGCCCGCCTCTTTGCGGCGCTGGCCCGTCAGGCAGCGACCCCGGAGCGAATCGCCGATCTGACTGGCAAGACGGTCGCCCATCCGTTCGACACCCATCCCTCCCTGCACGAGCGGCTGACGGCCCTTGACCTCACGCTGGCGGCGGCGAGCGACGGGATCGACCTAGAGCCCGCCGATGCGGCCATCGCCCTGGTTCCCGATGCCGAAGAGCTCGAAGAGGCGCTGACAGAAGGGGTGCGCGAGTGGGTGCGGCTGACCTGGAATGATCAATGGTGGCGCTATCGCGGTCCAAGGTAAGATGAAGGGCGGCCCTCCTTGCGAGGGGCGCCCGCCTCGTACGTTGGGGCCCATATACCTGCAGGCTGGACGCCAGACAGGCAGGAGAAACGCTCGGTCTGGTGAAAAGGTTCTGATTGATTCGTACATAGAAGGAGCGACCAGCGTGGCCAACCAAGGTTGCCTAGGGTTCCTCTTCAATCTCTTCGGGATCGCCGGCCCAGCGGCACCGAACTCCCTGCCGTACCGCACCAGGGAGAGCCTACTCACCCCAGGTGAACAGCCGTTCTACCCAGTCCTTCGCCTCGCCGTCGGTAGCAGCTACCAGATCTGCCCCAAGGTCCGCCTTGCCGACCTCTTTGCAGTCAAGCCCTACAACCAGGCCTACCAGAACAAGCTCTTGCCGATGCACATCGACTTCTTACTCTGCGACCCCGTCACTCTGCGGCCTGTCGCCGGGGTCGAGCTGGACGATCGCAGCCATGAGCGCAATGATGCCCAGAGGCGCGACCGGTTCAAGGACAACCTCTTCGAGTCCGCCGGTCTTCCCCTCATCCGCATCCCCAATCGTCGTTCGTATGACCCCCACGAGATTCGAGAGACCCTGCTCCAGCGGATTGGCCACAGGGTCACCTACGAAGCGGTCGCACCCAGACAGAAGGCCACCTCAGGCCCGGTCGCACCAACGCCGATCGTGGGCGGGCGCAAGCCGCTCAAGTAGGCGGGGCAGACTGAGGGAGAGAACTCCGACCACAAAGGAGGATGGCAGATGGAGAGGGTCATCCTCTACACGATCGACGGCTGACGGGCCTGCCATGATGAGAGAGCGTGGCTCTCTCGCCAGGGGATTCCGTTTGAGGAGCGCAACGTTAACCGGAACCGGGAGTTCGCCAGGGAGTTGGTGGCGAAGGGCTACATGTCCCTGCCGGTCACGATCATCGGCGAGCGGGAGATTGTCGGCTTCCAGTTTACGAAGCTGCAAGAGGAACTGGGACTGGAGCAACCATAACCAAAGGGCGCCCCCTGTGGGGCGCCCTCTTCCGCCCATCAACCTTGGTCCCGATGCGCTCGGTCCCAGTTTGCATGGATGGGCCCCGCCCAAGGTGGCAAAAGGGGACCGAGCGATTGATTTGACCCTGGTTTTGGGCCAAGAAGCTAGTTGTCGCCACCTCTCGGTCCAACTTTGCATGCCAAACCAAGGCGTGCGCTTGCAAAGACGGACCGAGCCCGCCAGCCCGCCAGCCCGCCAGCCCGCCAGCCCGCCAGCCACTTGCCCCCGCATCACCAAGAGGCGCCCCGGGGATAACCCCAGGGCGCCCTCTCCTATTCCCAGCGCCCTTCCATACACCGCTCCGACGCCATCCGGGCCTTCGCCGTCACCAGACAGCCGCAGGCGCCACAGACCGGCTCCCCCACCACCCGATAGATCGCCCTCACCCCGGCACTCTCCTGCGGGGCTGAGCGCGCGGAGTCCGCGGAAAGTGCCGGGCTGTTGGGGTTCTGCACCAAGAGTGGGCACCCCTCGCAAGCCGCCAGCCGCTTCGCCAGCGTCGCCTCATCCACCACCGGAAAGCCCGCCTTCGCCCAGACCGCGAGTGACTTCGTCGCCCGGGCTACCAGCTTACCAAGTGACTCCCCAGCCATCAGTAGCCACCGAACTTCTGCAGGAGGAGGGCCATGTGCAGGATCCCCTTGCGGAAGTCAGCCAGCCGGATGTTCTCGTTCGGGGCATGGGCCCGCGAGCCAAAGTAGCCCGAGCCGGTCGAGACGATCGGCAACTTCAGGAACTCGCCGAAGGGATGCATCGGCCCCGTCCCCGCCGACGAGAGATGGTAGACCGGCTCCGTCCCCCAGGCCTCACGGGCCGTCTCAACCACCTGCGCCACGAACGGATCGGTCGGGTCGGTCCAGTAGGCGAACTGCCCGGACTGCAGTTCGACCGCAACATCAGCAAAGCCCTGGGCAGCCAGATAGGCCTTCGTCGACTCGTAGATCGCAAACGGATCCATCCCCGGCACCAGACGGCAGTCGATCTTCGCGTGCGCCTGCTTGGGCAGGACCGTCTTTGAGCCCTCGCCGGTGTAGCCGGACTCCAGCCCGCAGATCGTGCAGGTCGGCCGGAAGACCAGCGCCTCGATCGGATCGAAGCCAAACTGCTCGGTCAAGAGCGGCCGTTCGATCCCGTAGATCTCCTTTAGTTCCGCCGGATAGAACGGGATCTGCGCTGCAACCGCCCGCTGGGCCTCCGTCGGCGGGGTGATCCCGTCGTAGAAGCCGGGGATCTTCACCTGCCCATCCGGATCCTTCAGGGAAGCGAGCGCCCAGGTGAGGCGCCAGGCGGGGTTGTCGACGACGGCAGCATTCGCCGAGTGCAGGTCGACGGCGCCGTGCTTCACGTTGAGTAGCATGTAGGCCATGCCCTTGATGCCGCCGTAGAGGTTGGGGCGCCCGTCCTTGTCGGCGCCGCCAAACTCCCAGATGCAGGCGTCGGCCTTGAAGAGATCGGCGTAACGCTCCAGTGCCGCCGGCAGGGCGAGGGAGCCGATCTCCTCCTCCCCCTCGATCAGGAACTTGACCCGGCAGGGGAGCTTGCCCCCGTTGGCGGCCTGCACCGCCCGGATGGCGGCGAGGCGTGCGGCGATCTCGCCCTTGTTGTCCGAGACGCCGCGGCCGAAGATCTTCCCTTCCTTAACCTCGCCACGCCACGGATCTAGCGTCCACTCCTCGAGCGGCTCGGCCGGCTGGACGTCGTAGTGATTGTAGAAGAGGAGCGTCCGGGCGGAGTCGCCCTCGAACTCGGCGTAGATGATCGGGTTCCCCAGTACGCCCTCGGTCAGAACCCGGGCGGTACCGCCGCTGGCCTCGATCAGCCGGACGACGATGGCGACGGTCTCGGGGATGCCGAGGTTCTGGGCGGCGACGCTCGGCTGCTGGATCAGGGTCTGCAGTTCGGCGAGGGCGCGATCAAACTCGGCCTCTACCAAGGAACAAAGGTCAGACATGCGAGGACCCCTCCCAACACGTTTCGTATCTCAAAGGGTTGGCGGTTCGGCCCGCCATTCCCTGCCAGACAGGTAAAAGACCCAGGCCGCCCTGGGTCTTCGCCTACTCACTTGCCTACAAGTGTCGCAGCGCTCTTGCGGACCAGCCCTTCCCACAGGCTCTTCGGATGGCCCAGGTAGTCGACCGTTCGCTCTGCCAGCGCCAGGCTCTCCCAATCGGCGAAGAGCGCCTGGCACATCGCCTCATTATAGAAGTAGCGGTCCTGTTCACGGCTGGGGGCGCCCGCCTTCGGATCGCTCTGTGCGTTCAGGCGATAGAGCAGCAGCCCGGCGGGGCGTAAGACCCGGGCCAAGTCACCGACGATCGCACGGGTGGTAGCGAAATCAAAGTAGTGCAGGCTGAGGCTCGCTACCACGAGGTCAACGGAGCCGTCCGGCAAGGGGAAGCGCTCCTGGCTGTCATGCAGGAGAAAGCGGGCCTCGCCAGCGATCGACTGCGCAATCGCCAACCCGGCGGGCGAGAGATCGGTCGCCGTCACGGTAAACCCGGCCCGGCCCAGGAAGCGGGTATCGGTGCCAAAGCCGCACCCGACCTCGAGGACCTGCTGGACCCCCGCAGCTCGGAACAGCTCCATATAGGGCTTCAGCCATTGACCACCCGTCTTGGGCCATTCGTCGCTGCGCTGTAGGCGGGCCAGGTTCGCTTCCCAACATTGATCCCAGTACTCAACCGTCAAGATCTTCACTCGTTTCTGCTGTGATGGCCTGAATCAACGGATGCTCAGCCCAGAGGGCGCCCGCCGGGCGCCAGTGGGCCCAGACGCGATGCCGCAGTTCCGGACGGAGCGGCAGGACGCGCACACCCGCCCCTGCCCTTGCCATCGACTCGGGCACAACGGCGATGCCGACCCCCTGCGAAGCGAACTGCAGGGCGGTGTTCAACTGGTCAACCTCAGCCGCCTTCGAAAGGCGATCGGGCAGTAACTGCCGCACCGTGCATGCAGGCGGTGTTGCGATCATCGGCAGGCGCTCAAGCTCAGCGAGCAAGATCGCCTCACCTACAGCCTGCCCAAGCCTCTCCGGCACGACCGCGACCAGCGCCTCATCAAAGAGGAGCACCCGCCCGAACTCGGGCGCCGCCCCACCGCAGAGGGCCAGATCGATCTCACCTTCGTGGAGCTGCCGCAGCAACTCAGCCGAGGTGGACCTGACCTGTACGACCGTCTCTGCCTCGGGGAAGCGGCGCAGATAGGCGGCCAGCACGGGCGGCAGAAAGCCGACGGCAAGGCCCGGTGTGGCGCCAATCACCAGCCGGCCCTTCTGTCCGGTGGCGAAGGGGCGGACGATCTCAGCCGTCTGCTCGATCCGCGCCAAAATCGCCGCCAGATGCGGCAGGAGAGCCAGGCCAGCCGGGGTTAGCTTGAGCCCCTGCGGGAGCCGCTCAAAGAGCAGCGTGCCAAGCTCGTCCTCCAGTAACTTGATCTGCCGGCTGAGGGCGGGCTGCGAAACGTGCAGCTCCTCAGCGGCCCGGGTGACGTTGAGGGTCTGGGCCACCTGCAGAAAGTAGCTGATCTGGTGCATCTCCACGCGCGTCACCTGCCCCATACCTTTTGTGTATCGCCTCTATAGTTAGTCGATATTGGCGCTCGAAGCTATACTGCCTTACGATCAGCCTGAGGAGTGAGGCCGATGCAGATCGCCGTGATTGGATCAGGGAGCATGGGTACCGGGCTCGTCAAGGTGCTGGCAGGGGCTTATGAGTCGATCATCTGGGCGGGCCGCAACCCGGCACGGATCGCCCAGCAGATCGCCGAGGCAGACCTGACGGGAAGGGTAGCGGCCGCCTCCCATCAGGAGGCGCTGGCCCAAGCCGAGATCATCATTCTAGCGCTATGGCACCGGGACCTACCGGGCTTCGTGGCGCAGTACCGTTCACAACTCGCCGGCACGACCCTGGTGCATATCGCGAACCCGTTTAACGAGGCGTTCAGCGACTTCACGACCCCGTGGGACCGCTCCGCTGCCGAGGAGTTCCAGGCACTCGTGCCCGAGGCCCACGTGGTGGGCGCCTTCAAGACCACCTGGTGGGTCGTCTTCGACCAGCCTCAGTTTCCCGAAGGGCTGAGCGACTGCTACGTCACGGCCGACGATGAGGAAGCCAAGGCCCGGGTGATGGAGGCGCTGCGCCCACTCCCCTTCCGCGTGCTCGACGGGGGCGCCCTGCCGAACAACCGCATCATCGAGCGGATGACGCTCTTCGCACGGGAGTTGGGCCGCCGCTACAAGCACTCGCCCCGCATCTCCTGGCGCCTGCTCGGACAATAGACGGGCGAGCCCAGACAAAGAGAGACCCAGACCGACGTGGCCTGGGTCTCCTTGTTTTAGATCACGTGGGCAAACCGGCTGTCACCCCGGCGCCCGGGCAACACTCCCGCCCAGCGGGCGCCCGGCGGGACCGACTCCACCCACTCCACCTCGGGGGCTAGCGCCTCCACGCAGGAGGCGAAGAGCAGATTCCCTGCCCCATCCTTCCCGTAGTAGAGCGGTAGGCTTCCCATCGGATCCCGGGCCAGGGTCAGCGCCCTCCCCT
>DATGYC010000338.1:0-2163 GCA_035298385.1 Symbiobacteriaceae bacterium
CTGATGGGACCCGGCCCCTCTAACACCGACCCTCGCATCCTGCGGGCGATGGCCACCCCGGTGATCGGTCACCTGGACCCGGCCTTCCTGCAGATCATGGACGAGACGATGGGCGCCCTGCGTGCCCTCTACCAGACCAGCAACCACCACACCGTGCCGCTCTCGGCCACCGGCTCCGCCGGCATCGAGGCGATGATGGTCAACCTGCTGGAGCCCGGTGATGATGTGATCGTCGGGATCATCGGCTACTTCGGCCAGCGGATCGCTGACGTCGCCAGCCGGACCGGCGCCAACGTCCGGCTCGTCGAGGCGCCCTTCGGCGAGGTGATCCAGCCCGAGCAGATCGAGGCTGAACTGCGCCGGAAGCCGGCCAAGCTGGTCGCCCTGGTCCATGCGGAGACCTCGACCGGCGCCTGCCAGCCGATCGCCGAGATCGCTGAGATCGCCCACCGCTACGGCGCCCTGATCGCCATCGACTGCGTCACCTCGCTCGGCGGCATGGAGGTCAAGATCGACGAGTGGGGGATCGATGCCGCCGCCTCTTGCACCCAGAAGTGCCTGGGCGCCCCGCCCGGCCTCTCGCCGATCACCTTCTCGCCCCGAGCGATGGCGGTCGTGAAGAGCCGCAAGACCAAGGTCCAGTCCTGGTACCTGGACCTGAGCCTCCTCTTCAGTTATTGGGGAGAGACGGGCGCCCACACCCGGGCCTTCCACCACACCGGCCCGATCTCGATGATCTATGCGATCCACGAGGCGCTCCGGATCGTGATGCAGGAGGGGCTTGAGGCCCGCTTTGCCCGCCACCAGCAGGCCCACCAGGTCCTCGTCGCCGGCCTGGATGCGATGGGGCTCTCACTCTTTACGCCCAAGGCCAACAGACTACCGATGCTGAACGTGGTCAACATCCCCGACGGCGTCAACGATCTGGCCATCCGGCGTCGCCTGCTGGAACTGGGCATCGAGATCTCCGGTGGCTTCGGACCGCTGGCCGGGAAGACCTGGCGGATCGGGCTGATGGGCGTCAACGCCAATGCGAACTCGATTCACCGGCTGCTCTCGGGGCTCGAGCTCGCCCTCGCTGAGGTCGGCCATCCGATAGAGCAGGGCGCCGGCCCGACGGCCGCAGCTCGGGCCTACCAAACGAAGGTTTAATCTTAAGGTTTCAACAAAAATCTTGAAACTTAATCCCCTTCCTCACCGTCTATTGTGACAGACAGGTGACGAGGGGGATTTCCTATGCAGAAGCGGACCGGTTTAGCGCTCCTGCTCCTGGTAACGGTGGCGCTGGCGGTCGGCTGCGGCAGCGCGAAGAACAATGCTACGTCGGGCTCGTCCGAACAACAGATGAAGGGGGCGCCCGGTGCAATGCCTGCGACAGCGGCGCCGGCATCGGGACAGGCGAGAGACGCGAGCGGAAAGACGACTGCGAACTATTTCTCCGTGACCAGCGCCACGGCAAAACCCGTAGCCCCGCCCATGCCCGGCCCGGGCGGCAACGCCTCCGTCCCGGAAGCGGGCGTCGCCCGCAAGGAGATCAAGAATGCCAGCTTCGATCTGAAGGTCAAGAACGTTGATGAGGCAGACAAGAAGCTCCGGGCCGCCGTAGCAGCGGCGGGCGGCTTCATCCAGAACAGCCAGGTCGAGGGTCAGAAGGAGAACGGTCGCCGCATGACGATCTCCATCCGGGTCCCCGCTGCCGGTTACGACAACACCTTCAGCGCCATCGCCGGTCTGGGTGAGGAGATCACCCGCAAGGAGTGGACGGAGGACGTCACCCAGGAGTACTACGACCTGGAGGCCCGGATCAGCGTCCAGGAGGCCCACCTCGTACAACTGAAGAAGCTCTATGAGAAGGCCGGCACCATCCCGGAGATGATCCAGCTGGAGCAGGAGATCGCCCGGGTGCAGGCTGAGGTGGACTCCCTGAAGGGACGCTACCAGTACCTCTCCAACCAGGTCGCCTTCTCGACCATCACCGTCTCGCTCTATGAGCCGGGCGCCCCGGCGCCCATCCAGCCGCCCAAGACGGTCTGGGAGCGGATGACCCGAGGGTTCATCGGCTCGGCGAACGGCTTTGTTAACTTCCTGGGCAACCTGCTCGTCTTCCTCGTTAGCGCCATCCCGGTCGTGGTCCCCCTGGGGATCGTGGGCGGTGCAGGTATG
>DATGYC010000339.1:0-8054 GCA_035298385.1 Symbiobacteriaceae bacterium
GTTGATGATCGTCGGCGCTACATCTAGCACCCGGCGCTCCCCGTTGACGTAGGCGATGGTGGAGTCGATCGTCAACTGAATCACCGTGTTGCCGTCCACCAGGGTGACGGTACGCGTCTCCGGGTTCCAGCCGACCTCCGCCCCGAAGCCCTCAGCGATGAAGCGGACCGGGACCAGGGTGCGGGAGTTGATGATCGTCGGCGGCTGATCCAGGACGATGTCGACCTGGTTCAGCTTGGCGTTCGGGTTGTTGATCCACATCTCGATCAGGGTCGAGATCGGTGTCGGGTTGATGACCGGGGCCGTGACTGCGAGCGCCTGGGTCGTCCGGCTCTCGTTGCCGTCCGAGTCCGTGGCGATCAGGGTTAGCGTGTAGTTGCCCGTGGGCAGCCCCGGCAGGGAGAGCTCCTCGCCCTGTCCAGTCGACTGGCCGTTGATCAGCCACCGGACCGAGCCGTCGCCGAGGGCGCCATCCTCCGGATCCAGCGCCGTGGCGACCGCTGAGAAGGAGCGCCCAGCCATCAGGCTCGTCGGGGCGTCCATCGCTGAGATCGGCCCCTTCTTCGGGACCGTGACGGCGCCCGAGTCAAGCGAGGCGCCCAGCAGGCCGTCCGAGGCGAGCAGGCGGAACTTGCCGCCGTTGCCGCCGGGGAGCATCTCGGTGCTGAAGTCGAACTGGGTACCGGTCAGGCCGATCGCCACCGGGGTCCACTGCACCCCATCCGGGGCGTAGAGGAGTTGGTAGGTGAGCGGGTTGCCATCCCGGTCGCTCGCCCGCCAGGTCGCCCGGAAGCGGTTGGGGGCGGAGGTGAGCTGGCTGATGGTCAGGCCGTCGATCACCGGCCGGTTGGCCGAGGCGTTGACCGTCAGGACGGGCGTGCCGCCCTGGACGATGATGAACCGGGAGAAGGCGGTGTTCGCACCGACGGGGATCGCGACCGACCAGCCCTGCAGGATGCCTGCGTCGTGGGTGTGGCCATCGCCGTCGGCCTCCAGCTCATCCATGTGCGGGTGGACGAGCGTGACGGGGGCCTCGGCGATCGTGCGGCCGCTCGCATCGAGCAGCTTGGCGACGGTGGCCCGGTCGGCGCCTTCGTTCGTCGGCGGTAGGATGGAACCCTGGTAGGCCGAGTCGAGCGACCAGGCGCCCTGGGCCGTGATGCCACCTGAGAGGACGAGGTAGTCCGCGAACTCGAGCGGGACGACGTCCGCAGCGCCAGCGGCATCGTGCGGGTTCGGGCGGGCGAGACGGGCGGCCATCAGGGCGTTCCAGCCCTTGATCGAGACCCAGCGCGGGTAGCCGTAGGCCATGAAGTCGTGGAAGTGGGTGCCGCCAGCGGAGCCGGGCGCCAGGGCCTGCATGCGGGTCGTGTCAAAGCCGACGTCGCCAGTGCCGCCGTGCGGGTAGGGCCAGGCTTCGCCCGAGGCGCCCTCGCCGTGGTCGAAGGAGGCGTGGGGGCGGCCGTGGTTGTGGCCGATCTCATGGGCGAAGGTGGTCTGGCGCCCGTAGTAGTTCGGCCCGACCGGACCGGCCATGCCGATCGAGACATAGCCCGGCATCTGGCCCATGCCGTAGTAGGCGCCGCCGGCCGCCTCTGGGATCAGCCCGTACCAGTACATGTACGGATACCAGGCGTCGAAGGTCCGGGCGGCGACGACCTTGGACCAGACGGTCGACCAGCCAGCGTCTGTCGCCGGGTTGGCGGTGATGTTCAGCGTCGGGCCGCTGAAGAGGGTGACGCCACCGTCCGAGCGGACCGGGTAGACCTGCCGCATAAAGGGGACGAGCGAGACGGCGTTGGCGAAGGTGGTGGAGTAGGTGCTGCCGCCCTTGGTGATGTTGAGCGGGACGGCCTTGACGTAGGTCTTGGGCACGTCGGTCATGTGCATCCAGTTGACGGCCCAGTTATCGCTCGTCTTGGACTCGCTCGGGTTGCCGTCGGGGTTGACCTGGAAGAAGAGCAGGACGTCCTGGCTCTTCGAGGGCGGGCGGTACCAGGCGGCGGGCAGGCTGATGTTGAGGGAGGAGAAGGTGTTGGAGCGGTTGTAGGCGGCGCTGGTCACCGTGTAGGGCGCCCAGGCCACAGCGTTGGCGTCCCAGTTGAGTGAGTAGGTGAGCGGCGAGCCAGCAAGCGGTGTGCCGCCCTGGAAGGCCCAGACCTTCACCTCAACGTTGGGCACCGTGAGCAGGGCGGAGCGGACGAAGACCCGGGCGACCGTCTTCTTGCCGTAGACGAGGGGGACGGTGTTGCCGACGGTCTGGATCGCTTGGGTCAGTTCGACGTGCTCGATCCGCATGTTGCGCAGGGCGGACCAGTTGATGATCACGTTGATCAGCCCGGGGTTGATGGCGAAGCGGCTGATGTCGCCGTGGAGCGGGAAGGAGTCCTTGTTGTAGAGGCCGAGCTGGATCGCGGCCTCACTGCGGGCGGGCACCGGTAACTGGTCTTGATCGACGACCACGCCGTCGAGCCAGAGCTTGGTCATGCCGTTCTCGCGGGTGACGGCGACATGGTGCCAGGTGTTTAGGCTGACGGTGGACGGGCTCTCCAGGTTGCCGGACCCACGGCCACCATCCGTCGCGCCGTACTTGAGCGTGGCGCCATCGATGAAGAGGGCCCAGTTGGTGCCGAAGGCGATCATCTGAGTGGCGGTCACCTCGGTGTAGCGGAACCAGGTGTCGATCGAGTAGGTGGCGCCGAGGGCGCCCCGCATCGGCACCTCAATGTAAGCCGCGTTCGAGCCGAAGTGAGCGGCCGAGGAGTCAGGGAGCGGCCCGGTGATGATGGAGACGTCACGGGACTGGTAGGACTCGCCGCTGCCGGGATCAAAGGTTAGCTGAATCAGCGGGTCACCGCCGGACTTGGCCGAGTTCCAGAGCTTGACGTCGCTCATGTTGCCGTTGAAGTACCAGCGCAGCCCCGGATGGGTGCCGATGAAGATCGGCTGCTGCTCAACCGGCATCAGTCCGATCAGGATCTGGGCCGAGGCGGCGAGCTCGCCATTGAGGTAGAGGTCGACGCGTTGGCCATCATAGGAGAGGAGGGCGGTATAGCGGGAGGCGGCCTTGGCGTAAGCCCGGGTGCTGTCGCGCCAGACGCCGCTGCTGTCCAGGACGGAGGCGACGAGGGTCTCGCCATCAAGGAAGAGGCTGAAGTTAGAGCCTTCCATGAGGTTCTGACGGCCCGAGGTCGTGCTGGTCTGGAAGGAGACCTGGGCGGCGAAGTTCTGCAGGGCACCGGTGGTCAAGACGGCCGGCAGCAGGAGATAGTCGCCCTGCGAGGCGCTGAAGTAGGCGTTCCCGTCCAGGGAGACGCCCCGGTTGACGATCGGTTGGCCCCAGGCGGAGAGGTCCTGGATCTGCCCACCGCTCATGGAGGGGAAGGTCAGGTCGAGGAGCTTGCCGTCGGCGGTGGGGGCGCTGTCGGAGAGCCGGATGCGGGCGAGGGCGCCCTGGAGCTGTCCGGAGCCCTGCCCAGCGGTCAGGGAGAGGGCGGTGGCCGGCGTGGCGGGGGTGTAAGCGGCGCTTGCCTGCCGCTGGCCGTTGACGTAGAGGGTGACCTGGCCGCCGTCTGCCGCGAGGGCGACGTGGTACCAGGTGGCGCGGGAGAGGATCATCGCGCTGGCGACGGACTGGACCCCGCCGCCGCTCTTGGCGACGCTGCCCTCAAGGCGCCCGCCGTTCACTTTTAGCTCAAACTGCTCGGTCTTCACTAAGGTCTGGGTGGCCATATGGTCGTCCGGGCGGTACCACGCCTCCAAGAGGAAGCGGGAGAGGCTGCCCAGGAGCCGGTTCGAGGCGACCAGAATCCGATCGGGCGTCTGGCTGAACTGGAGCGCTGGCCCGAACGGAGAGGTGGTCAGCGCCGTGCCGGTGACGGTCGCCGGAATCCGGTTGGGTGACTGGTCGACGGCTTGGCTCTTGTCGTTGATCAGGAGGTCGATGCGGGGTGGGCGCCCCTCCCCAGCAGGAGCGTTGCGGGCAAAGGCGCCCGCCTGCGGCTGGGAGAGCCCTTCGCCCGGCTTGACCTTCAGGACCTCGGACAAGGAGGTTGCCGCCAACTCTGGGTAGGTGGCGCTGGGCGCCGCGACCGAGTTGGCAGCGGCAAGCGCGGGGGCGCCTGCCATCACGACCAGAAGGAGCGTGGCCAGGAGTACCAGTAGGGTTTTCCGTAACCGGGGTACAGCCATAGGGGTCCACCTCGTATATGCAGGATGGGGTCAGGTTCATCCTAGCGCAGTACGGGGAGCAGACTGTTCGGTTGTCAGACGTATCCCCTGGCAGGTAAAGGGGGCGCCAATGTTTGTTAGGATACTTTCTGGTCAAGGTTGACATTCGAGGCCCAACGCGCCATAATAGGGCTGTATCCGCCACCTTGGCGGCTTTCTTCTCACCGACTTCGTTAATCGCCTTTACTAAGCGGAGGAAAAATCCATGCTTGTAGGGCCTGAGCTGATCCGCACGATCAACAAGCAACGGGTGCTCCGGCTGATCCGAAGTGGGGGTCCTGTCTCCCGGGCGGATGCCGCGGAGCAGACCGGCATGACGCGGCCGACGATCTCAGCGGTTGTGGCTGACCTCTTAGAGGAAGGCTGGATTGAGGAGATCGGCGCGGGGGAGTCCTCTGGGGGGCGCCCACCGATCCTGCTGCGCTTCAGCCCGCTTGCCCGGCTCGTCCTGGGCGCCGAACTGGGCGCCGGTCACGTGCGGGCGGTCCTGACCGACCTAGCGGGGAACGTGCTCCATCGGTCTAAGCGCCGGGTGGAGACGAACGATCCGAAGGTGGAGCTCGACCGGCTCTGCGGCGTGGTCCAAGAGGTTCTGGCGATGCGCAGTCCAGCGCAGGCCAAGATCCCGCTCGCGGGGCTTGGTCTTGGGCTCAACGGGCACGTCGACACCGGCCTGGGGCTATGGCGCTACTCGCCGCACTTTCAGGTCGCCGACCTGAATGTGGTGAAGCACCTCACCGACTGCCTCGGTCTCGAGGTGATCGTTGAGAACGACGCCCGGGTGATGGCGGTCGGGGAGCGCTCCTTTGGTTGCGCCAAGGCGGTTGAGAACCTGGTCTACATCCGGGTCGGCGTCTCGATTGGCGCCGGGTTGATGATCGAGGGCAAGCTTTACGGGGGCGCCCACGAAGGCGCTGGCGAGATCGGTCACACGGTGGTCTTTGAAGAAGGCCCCCGCTGCCGCTGTGGCAACTTTGGTTGCCTGGAGGCGGTGGCGAACGCCGTGGCGATCTCCCGTCGGGCGGTCAACCGGATTCAGGCCGGGCACACCTCCGTCATTCCAAAACTCGTCGATGACGACCTCTCCCAGGTGATCGGCACGACCGTCATTGAGGCGGCGCATGCAGGAGATCGCCTCGCGCGGGAAACGCTACAAGAGGCTGGTCGTTTCGTCGGGCTGGCGGTGGGTAACGTGATCAATCTCTTCGATCCCGACCTGGTCGTGATCGGAGGCGGCACCTCTCGGGCGGGAGAGCTTCTCCTGGAGCCCGTCAAGGCGGCCGCCTTCAGCCGGGCACTGCCCGGTCGGCGCGACAAGGTGCAGATCCTGCGGACGGCCCTGGGTGAGGACTCTTGCCCAGTCGGTGGCGCCGCTCTGGTGATCGAATCACTTTTCCGAGCCCCGACCGTGGGGTAAGGCTTCCAGTACCTAGGGCTAAGGCCTGCTTGTAACGCCAAGGAGGACGAGTGAACATGACGATTCGCGTCGGTATTAACGGTTTCGGCTCCATTGGTCGCCGGTTCTTCCGTATTGCGCTGAACCACCCGAATATTGAGGTCGTCGCGATCAATGATCTGACCCCGCCGGCTACTTCGGCCCACCTCGTCAAGTACGATTCCAACTTCGGCACGCTCAATGCCGAGGTCTCTGCCACCGAGAATGGCCTGGTCGTGAACGGCCATGAGATCCGGGTCTACGCCGAGAAGGATCCCGGTGCGATTCCCTGGCGTAACCACGAGGTCGATATCGTGATCGAGGCGACCGGCCGCTTCACGGCCAAGAAGGATGCTGAGGTCCACGTCACCAAGGGCGGCGCCAAGAAGGTGATCATCTCCGCTCCGGCGACCGACGAGGATATCACCGTGGTCATGGGCGTCAACCATGAGCAGTACGACCCGGCCAAGCATACGGTCGTCTCGAACGCCTCCTGCACGACCAACTGCCTGGCGCCTGTCGCCAAGGTCCTGCACGAGCAGTTCGGCATCGTCAAGGGCATGATGAACACGATCCACTCCTACACCAACGACCAGGTGATCCTGGACTTCCCGCATAAGGACCTGCGCCGTGCGCGTGCGGGCGCCCTCTCGATCATCCCGACCTCGACCGGTGCCGCCAAGGCTGTCGCCCTGGTCCTGCCGGAGCTGAAGGGCAAGCTGACCGGCTTCTCCCTCCGGGTGCCGACCCCGACCGTCTCCGCCACCGACTTCACCTGCGAGCTCGCCAAGAGCGTCACCAAGGAAGAGGTTAACGCGGCGCTGAAGGCTGCGGCTGAGGGCCCGCTCAAGGGCTTCCTGGCCTACTCGGAGGAGCCGCTCGTCTCGATGGACTACAAGGGCCATCCGGCCTCTTCGATCGTCGACGCCCTCTCCACGCTCGTCCTGGACGGCAACATGGTCAAGATCCTGGCCTGGTACGACAACGAGTGGGGCTACTCGAACCGCCTCGCCGACCTGATCGAGTACATGGCCGGCAAGGGCCTCTAAAACATCCCGGCAGATCGGTAAAGGAGAGCGGAACGCTGTGCGGATCGCCCTGATCGCTCATGACAACCGGAAGGCCGCCATGGTCAAGTTCGTCTCGGAGAACCGGGCCGTCTTTGATGGTCACGAACTCTACGCTACCGGCACCACAGGCAAGCTGATCGAGGAGCAGACCGGGCTCTCTGTGCATCGCTTCCTCTCCGGTCCCCTCGGGGGAGACCAGCAGATCGGCTCCCGGGTTGCGACCGGGGAGATGGATATGCTGATCTTCCTGCGGGATCCCCTGACAGCGATGCCGCACGAGCCAGATATCACCGCTCTCCTGCGCCTCTGCGACGTCCGGGATATTCCGGTCGCCACCAACCTCGGTTCGGCCCGCCTCTTCGCCGATGATCTGATGCGGCTGAAGAGCTCCCTATCCTGATTCTTCGGAGGTATCGGTATGCCGCTCGTTAACCTAAACGAAGTCTGCGTCCCCGCTGAGCAGGGCAAGTACGCCGTTGGCGCCTTTGGCGTGCAGAACCTGGAGACCTGCCAGGCGGTCATCGAGGCTGCGGTGGAGGAGAAGTCCCCGGCGATCCTGATCGTCTCGGAGGGCGCCATCAAGCATGCTGGCCTGCAGAACATCACGGACATCGTCCGGAACCTGGCGGAGGCAGCCCCGGTGCCGATCTGCATCCACCTCGATCACGGCTCGACCTATGAGGTCTCTGAGGCGTGCGTCAAGGCTGGCTTCAAGTCGGTCATGGTCGACGGCTCGCACCACCCGTACGACGAGAACGTCGCCCTGACCCGCAAGGTCGTTGCGATGGCTCGCCCCCAGGGCGCCACCGTTGAGGGCGAGATCGGCCGGATCGGCGGCGTCGAGGAGAACATCGTCGTCTCCGCCGCTGAGGCGACCATGACCGACCCCGAAGAGGCGGCCAACTTTGCCAAGGATACCGAGATCGATGCTATCGCGGTCGCCATTGGCAACGCCCATGGCCTCTACGCTGGCGAGCCGAACCTGGACATCCCGCGCATGGGCCGGATCTTCAAGGCGGTCAAGGCCGTTCGTCCGGACTGCACGCTGGTCCTGCACGGCGGCTCGGGCACCCCGGATCACATGATCAAGGGCGCCATTGAGGCCGGTGTGTCGAAGATCAACATCGGTACGGAGCTGAAGATCGCCTTCGTCGAGGGCGTCAAGAAGGCCCTGGCCGACAAGCCTGGCATCGATGATCCGCGGCACATCATGAAGCCGGGTCGGGATGCCGTCAAGGCGGTTACCAAGGAGAAGATGCGGCTCTTCGGTTCGAGCGGCAAGGCGTAGGAGGGATGGGGCGTCCTTGCGGGGGCGCCCC
>DATGYC010000340.1:0-12072 GCA_035298385.1 Symbiobacteriaceae bacterium
CACCAAGAACGCGTCATGCCCCCACATCGAGGTCATCTCCACGTAGCGGGCCTCCCCGCCGGCGGCGTTGACTAGCTCGACCGTCTCCCGCTGCAGGTAGGGCGGGAAGAGCAGGTCTGAGGCGATTCCGATCGCGAGCAACTTTGCCTGAATGCGGGCGTGGGCGCCCTCGTAGGATTCCCGTCCCCGCCCCAGATCCATCAGGTCCATTGCGCGCGACAGATAGAGATAGGAGTTGGCATCGAACCGGTCGACCAGCGCCTGACCCTGGTACTGGAGATAGGACTCCACCTGATACGCGACCTCATCCGGACGGGCCACCTGGGGCGCCCCGGGGCGTTGCTCCCGCCCGAACTGGGCCCACATGGACGCGTCGGAGCGGTAGGTGACCATCCCGAGCATTCGGGCTGTCGCGAGACCGTGGACCGGGCCCGCCGTGCCGTAGTAGCGGCCCCCCTGGTAGTCAGGGTCCTGCAAAATGGCCTGGCGCTGCACCGCGTTGAAGGCGATTCCCTGCGGGTGGAAGCGGCCCGCCCCACCGATGGCGACCACGCGGGCGACCCGTTCGGGATAGGTCGTCGCCCACTCGAGGGCCTGCATCGCGCCCAGGGAGCCGCCCACGACGGCGTGAAGCTGGGTGATGCCGAGTTGATCGAGCAACCGGGCCTGGGCGGTGACCATATCCCGGACCGTGACGGCGGGGAAGTCCGGCCCCCAGGGTTCGCCAGTCGCTGGGTTGAGTGAGGCTGGCCCGGTCGAGCCCTGGCAGCCGCCCAGGACGTTCGTGCAGAGGACGAAGAAGCGGTCGGTGTCGATCGCCTTGCCAGGCCCGATCGCCGCATCCCACCAGCCAGGCTTGCGGTCGTCCGGGCTGTACCGGCCGGCAGCGTGGGCGTCGCCGGTCAGGGCGTGGCAGATCAGAATCGCGTTCTCTCCGGTCGCTGATAGGGTGCCCCACGACTCATAGCAGAGGGTGACCGCCGCTAGGTGGGCGCCCCCCTCCAGCGACAGCGGATTGGCGGGAGTGGCGACGACAGCGTACCGGCGTTCGGTGCGCAGCGCGGACTGTGGGGACGACGTACAGACCAGCCCATCGGCGAGCAGGGTCATCGAACACACCTCCTAAGCTTCGTAACCACAGACGAAAAGGCCGCTCCCACAAGAGGGAGCGGCCTACAATTCCATAGAAGGTCCGGGCTCGCCCCTTGTCTTCCGGCGTTACACCGGGGAATTGGCACCTTCGACCGTCTGCCAAGACGATCGGGTTGCCGGGTTTCATCGGGCCTAAATCCCTCCACCTCTCTGGACAAGAGCCTTCACAATAGACTGCGAAGGTCTGCATTATGCAGTTGTTGGAAGAGATCGTACCATCCGGCATCTGGCCTGTCAACGGGATTTTGATCGTCTATATATTCCTTTTATTAGCGAATCCCTTGTCGTAGACGTAGGAATAACCTACATTTGAAATAGATGCCCAATCATGGCCCACCTCGGGGGAGGTGCGGTCGACGGGCCCCTGCCAGTAGCGCCTACCTTGGGGGAGGTTCGGTCAGCTCGGCTATCTCGCCGCCCCCAGCGGCCTACATGGAGGTCTGCCCCATGGACCATATCCAGACTCTACACGAATTGCTCGCCATGCTGAATGAGTACGGCGCTGATCTGCGCCATCCGATCGATCTGGACTCCCTCCCCCCGGAGGGGCGCCCCGCCGCCGCTGCCCTCGGACAGTTCATGGCCCGCGTCGCTGATGCCTTTGCCACCCTGGACCAGTCGCTGGGCCAGATGGGGACGAAGGAGGCGCTCCAGGTTCTGCAGCTCCGCCGCCTGACCGGGATTCTGGACAGCCAGAACCAGGACTTGCAGGGGCTGACCCGCACGATCGAGGAGCTGGCCCAGGGCGTCACCCAGGTCGCTGCCGATGCCCACGATACCGCCGCCGCGGCCGATCAGATGGCCGTGGTCGGCGAGCAGTCGATCGCCACCCTGACCGGGATCCTCCAGGCCGTTGGTGGTCTGGCCGGTGAGGCGAAGGAGAGCCGGGTCGCCGTTGATAGCCTCGTGACGGCCTCCCAGTCCGTCGGCGAACATCTCCGGTCGATCCAGGGGATCGCCCAGACGAGCCAGTTGCTTGCCCTGAACGCTGCCATCCAGGCGGCGCATGCGAATGATCGGGCCTTCGCCGTCGTCGCGCAGGAGATGCGGGCGCTCTCGACGCGCACCGCCGATCTGGTCAAGCGGATCGAGACCGAGCTGAAGAAGATGACCGAGGCCGCCATCGGCGCGCGCCAGGCGATGGGACAGATGTCCGCCAAGGCCGAGCAGGCCGAGCGGGAGGCGAGCGAAGCGACGACGGGGCTCCAGTCGATGGGCGCCCTGCTGCAGACCGTCTCCGCGGCCTCACAGTCGATCGCAGCGGTGACCGAGGAGCAGGCGGCAGCGACGGAGACGATGACCGAGGGCGCCCTGCTGCTCTCCCGCCGGGTGGAGCAGGCCGCGGCCTCGCTCGACCTGACCCGTAACGTCACCGTCTCCGACCTTGTCGAGGAGGCCCACCAGGCGCTTGGACAGTTCCGCATCGGCAGCCGGACGGACCAGATGCGCTCCCTCGTCGCCCAGATGGCGATGGAGTCCGAGATCGCCGTGGAGCGACTGCTCCAGAGCGGCGCCCTCCCCGAGCAGGACCTCTGGGATACGGACTACCGGGAGATCAAGGGCGCCGAGATCCGCCGCCTCTCCCGCCTCTTTGACGTCAGCCGGGTCCCGGCCTCTGGCTTCGACCCCGCCAAGTACTACACCCGGTATGATGAGAAGATCGATCTGCCGCTGAACGCTATCATGGACCGGGCGGCGGTGGAGGCGGACCTCGTCTTCGCCACCGTCCTCGACCTGAACGGCTTCTGCATCGCCCAGCCCCGCAAGGTGACGCAGGACTGGACGGGGATCCCGGAGAAGGACCTGATGGGCAACCGGGTGAAGCGCCTCGTGACGGACCCGGTCTCGCGCAAGGCCTATCGCGTCGCCCTGCCGGCCCACCTGCAAGGCAAGGCGCAGATCATGGCCACGGATCTGGCAGGGATCACGGCCGAGACCGGCGAGCGGCCCTTCCTCCTGCAGACCTACGCCCTGGATACCGGCGTGGTCGTCCTGGCGCTGGCGATGCCGCTCTATGTGCGGGGGCGCCGCTGGGGTACGGTCCGGATCGGCTATCGGACCGAGTAATAAAGGAAGCGGGCCACCCAGTTACGTGGGTGGCCCGCTCTTTGTGCGCGCTGGACGCTAGTCGAAGATGACGACGGAGGCCGCAACGCTGCCCTTCGTGCTGATCGGGTGGTACTCGATCACGTTCAGGCCCGGGGTCAGGTACTCGCTGATGTCGATCCGGTTGATCGACTCAGCCAGGTCAGCCTTGTTCAGGGCGATCAGCTTGTTGTTGATCGTGACGTGCAGACCCACGATACCGCCCTCCGGGCGGAGTTCGAGGATGCCGTGGCCGTCCACCGTGGCGAACTCCTGCTTCAGCTTGCCCGGGCCCTGCTCCTCCGACTCGTTGCTCACCACGATCGGGTGCGTGCCAATCTGGGTGCCGTTGTAGTAGAAGCCAAGGATCTGGTCGAAGGTCTGACCGGCCTTGCCGCGGCCGTTGGCGCCGTACTGGCTCATGCCAACGTTGTGGCCCCAGCCACCGCCGGTGAAGGTGATCCCGGTGAGGTTGCCGCTCGCGTCGTAGTTGTTATCCATGAAGGCCGGGTTGTTCAGGGTGCCCCAGGTCGGGTGCGGGAAGGCCGAGCGCACCTGATCCCACGTGCGGAACTCCCAGACGGCGTTGGAGCCGGTGCAACGGACGGCGACGATGCGCGCCGAGGGCGACCACTGGGTGGCGTTGCAACCAGCCAGCGAACCAATGCTGGTCTTGGAGCCCGAGATGACGACGGCGTAGGCCTTGCGGGCGTTGATCTTCGTCTCCAGGGTCGCCTTGTTCAGGGTGAAGACCCAGCGGTTGCGGGAGTTGCCAGCGGAGGCCTTGCTGTCATAGGCCTGGGACTGGTCGCCAGCCCAGAAGGCGCGGCGGCCCTCCTCCGTGCTCAGGTCGGGCCCGGTCCCCTCCGGGCCGTCATAGCGACCGATCAGGTAGGGAACGGCCTGCGACGGGCTACCCATACCGCTGAAGGACCACTCGACGTTCTCGGTGTAGCCGCCCATCGACGAGGAGTAGTAGGCGCTGATGATCTTGCCGTTATAGGTGGTGACTAGGCCCTTCGTGCCGTTGACGGCATCGTTGCCCTTCGGGTGCTCCGAGGTCTTGCCCCGGTAGACCTGGGATCCGGGCGAGTCATCGATGTCGAACGGGTAGCCAACCTTGATGAAGCGGCCGATGTTGGCCACGGCGTAGCCGCGGGCGGCGACGGCCTGGGTCTTGAGCGCCTCGACGTGGAAGGAGGCCGGGGACTCATTGACCACGTTGCCGCGCAGGTAGGTCTCCAGCTCGACGTGGTTGACCAGGTTGACGTAGCCAGCCGGGGTGGCGGTACCGCGGGCGACCTCGAACTCACCGCGATACTCGGGCGTCACGCGCCCGACGTAGGTCAGGATGTTCGTCCGCTCGATCGAGGGCACCTTGAAGGTGTTATCGGCGTTATCGGTTGTGTGGCTGAAATAGACCGGGCCGGCGACAGACGTAACCGTCCCATCGGGGCTGGTGACGACGAAGTTCGTCCCGTCGTGGGAGACGCTGACGACCTGGGTCGGCTCAGCGGTCAGAATGACGGCGCCGGTAGCCTTGTCGATCACCTGGAAGGCATCCAGCGTAGAGGTCAGCTTCACCTGCGGGTGGTTGTAGCTGGCGAACTCACTGTAGCTGCCCGTCGAGGTGTAGGAGTAGCGGATACCTACCTTCAACTGGGTGATGGCGTAGGGCACGTTCTGGTGCTTGGACCACTCGTCAAAGCCGTCCTCGGCCTCGGCACCGGCGGCGTGGGACTTGCCATTCTCGTCCAGGAAGGCCTGCCAGCCCTCTTCAATGGCCTTGTCGTTCTGATCGGGATCAGCGACAGCAAATGAGGCAGTGGAGAGCATAGTCGCAGCAACGAGACCCGTAGCCAGGATGCGTCGTAGCGGCAGCACGATCCGATTCCCCCTTCGTGAAAGCGCGTGGTATATACCACACACGGAGGGGAAGATTCGTCTCGGTTCTGTCGAATCCCTCTCTTATTGACATTTAAAGAACTAAGCGGCCGAAAATAGGACTAAAGTCCCATAAAAGAGCCCCTCCCCCAGCGTGCTAGGGGAGGGGCTCTGTTCGTCGGCGCCTTAGCGGGCCCGCTTGCGGCGGGTCATTGTGTAGAGCAGGACCAGCAGGAACGGCAGCACCAGAAGGCTGGCCGAGCCCTGCATCACCGAGTGGAAGCCGTAGCGGTCATAGATGAAGCCGCCCAGCAGGGGCCCCACCATGCGCCCCGCCGTCCCGGCCGAGGCGATGAAGCCCTGAACCGCCCCCTTGCGTCCATTCGGGGCGATGGCGTCTGCGGCGGCAGGGAAGCCCGGCCAGAGCAGGACCTCGCCGAGGGTCAGGACGACCATCCCGCCGATGAGGAGCGCATAGCTCGGGTGGCCCTGCAGGATCAGGAAGGCGCAGACGAAGAGCGCTAGGCCCAGGTAGATCTGCCCCGTCAGGGAGCGGATGCGGGCGACGACCCAACTGAGCAGCGGCTGCGCCAGGAAGATCACCAGGCCGTTGACGGTCCAGAGGAAGGTGTAGGAGTCGAGTCCCATCCCCCGTGATTCCATCCAGACCGAGATGGTGCCCTGCCACTGGACATAGGTGATCCAGCAGAGGACCAGGGCCAGGAAGAGGGCGCCAATCGGCAGCCAGGGAATCTGACCCTCCCCCCGCTCCCGCTGCGCACCGGCCTGAGCGGAGAGTTTGGGTGAGACCAGCTTGGCTGACGCCACCGTGGCGATCAGGAAGCCGACAGAGGCGGCCAGGAACGAGATCTGGAAGGAGTGCTTCGCCACCTGGCCGCCAATCACGGTGCCGAGGGCGACGCCCAGGTTGTGGGCGACGTAGACCAGGTTGAAGGCCTTCCGCCCGCCCTCCGGCCAGACCTGCCCGGCTAGGGCGTTCAGCGCCGGGAAGACGCCGGCGGAGGCGGCCATGAAGAGCGTGTAGCTGGCGATGAAGAGCGGGAAGGAGGTGACCAGCCCCGGCACGATCACGAAGAGCGCCGAGAGGCCCATGCCACCGAGCACGACCGGGCGGGCGCCCCAGCGGTCGAAGAAGAGCCCGCCGAGGAGGGCGCCCCCCGAGGCGGCGGCCGAGCCGACGAAGAGGACCAGGCCCGCCGTCGTCAGCGTCTGCTTGTGGACAGAGGTGATGTAGAGCGACATGAGGGGCCAGAGGAAGGAGTGAGCGAGGACGTTCAGAAAAGAGAGCAGACCGATGGCCAACAGGGGCCCCGGATAGTCGAACCGCTCCCGGAGGGCGCGCAGCTGCATGAGTACACCTCGTAAACGTATTGGTCCTATCCTTTGACGCCCAACGAGCCTCCGACGGTGCGGGGCAAAGTGAAAGCCCCACCACCTCTCGGCGGTAGGGCTGCACTATGGGCGAAGCCAGCGGGTCAGCTCCAGGGCCGAGTCGCCGCCTGCCCAGCGGCGTAGCGCCTCCTCCACCAGGGCGCCCTCGCCGGCGACTAATCGCTGCACGAGGAGGGCCGGGAGCGCTCGGGCTGCCCTGGCTTCGGCCTGTTGGTGGTCGGTTAGGCGCGCCAGGACTGCGGAGGCTCGCTCAGCCGCCGCCGCTTCGCTCCGGGACCACGTTACCAGCTTGCCCATCCGTCGCCACCTCTCTTGACCACCCTAGCATGCCCGCACCTGCACAGCCAACACTCGCCGGATCCTTTCGCCTTTCGCAAAACGGATCGATCCCCGCTAGGCCTTCACGTCGTGCAGCCAGCGCACCCCACTGGTCGGGCTCGCCGGCGTGTAGCGCCAGTACTCCAGCCGGTACTGCAGCGGCAGGTGGAGCGACCAGGTCTCGACCGCGGTCTCGTTGCTCAGGGCAAAGAACTGGTGGTCGATCCCGACCGCCTTGACGTAGAGCACCCCCACGCAGAGTAGCCCCACCAGCAGGTAGAGCCAGGTGGGGCGCCCCGAAGGCTCCGCCACCGCCTGGTCATTCTGGGCAAACTGATCCATCGCAGAATATCCCCCTTACCGAAGGAGGCCCGGGCGCCATGCCCAGGCCTCTTTCATCTTTAGATCGATGCAGAGCAGCCCTAGATAATGATGCAGATCAGCCCGCCCGAGCCCTCGTTGATGATCCGGCTGAGGGTCTCCTGCAGCTTCATCTGCGCTTCGTCCGGCATCCGGTAGAGCTTCGACTTGATCCCCTCCTGCACCAGCTCCTGCAGGGACTTGCCGAAGATGTCGAACTCCCAGAGCTTCTGCGGATCGTCCTCCAGCTGCTGCAGGAGGTACTGGACCAGCTCCTCACCCTGCTTCGCCGTGCCGATGATCGGCGTCACCTCGGCGTTGATATCCGCCCGGATGAAGTGGTACGACGGCGCTTGGGCCCGCAGCTTGACGCCGTACATCAGCCCCTGGCGAACCGGCTCCGGCTCCTCCAGGATCAGATCCTCCGGCTGCGGGTGGACCACACCGTAACCGGTCGCCTTGACAGAGGCAAGGGCGTCCCTGACCTTGTCGTACTCCCGCTTGGCGTAAGAGAGATCCCGCATCAGGCGGACCATCGTGTGCTTGCCCTCCAGCGGCTGGCCCACGATCTCCTCTAAGGTCTGGTAGTAGAGGTCATCGAGGGCCTCGGTCTCGACGACGACGACGCCAGAGCCCAGGTCATACTCCCGCGGGCGGACCGAGGAGAGGCACTCGCAGCCGCCCAGCCGCTCAACGGCCGGATCGACATCCCGGATCTTGCGAATGCCCGAGACGGCCTCCGTGATGGCGTCCTGGATCGTCACACGCAGCGGGTGGACCACCTCGAGCTCCTCCACCCAGCGGGGCAGGTGGAAGTGGGCCTCGCGGACCGGGAACTCGAAGAGCGCCTGCTCGAGGATCAGGTGGACGTCATCCATGGAGAGCTCGGAGCAGTCGCAGGGGATGACGGGGGCGTTGTACTTGACCTCCAGCTCGGTCGCCAGGTCCATCGTCTCGTTCGCATAGGGATGGATGGTGTTCAGGATGATGACGAAGGGCTTGCCGAGTCCCTGCAGCTCCGCGATCACCCGCTCCTCGGCCTCGATATACTTGCCGCGGGCGAGCTCACAGATCGAGCCGTCGGTGGTGACGCAGAGGCCGATCGTGGCGTGGTCCTGGATCACCTTACGGGTGCCCATCTCGGCCGCCTCGGTGAAGGGGACGGCGTCCTCGAACCAGGGGGTCTGGATCATGCGGGGCTCGCCGTGCTCATCCATGTAGCCCAGGGCGCCCTCGACGGCGTAGCCGACGGAGTCGACGAGGCGGATGTTGACGTCGAGACCATCGGCGATCGGGACGGTGACGGCTTCATCGGGGACGAACTTGGGCTCGACGGTGGTGATGGTCTTGCCGCCGCCGGACTGGGGGAGTTCGTCGCGGACCCGGGCCTGCTCGTACTCATCCTGGATGCCGGGCAGGAGGACGAGTTCGGCCAGCTTGCGCACGAGCGTGGACTTGCCGGTGCGGACCGGGCCGACGATGCCTAGATAGATGTCGCCGGCGGTGCGCTTGGCTACGTCCTCAAAGATGTCAACCTTCTCCAAGAATCTTCCCTCCCTGGTGCCTGGTGGCACCCGATAGCTGAGCAGGCGGGACTCGCCTTGTCTCACAGAGATTCGTATGTGGGGACGGGGTGCGGTATGACGCGTTTCGTCAGTGCTCAAGCACCGATCGATTGGGCTCGCCGAAAGGTCCTCCGTCCGTTTTGGGCAGCGATTTCCAGTCGGAAGCGCCCAAAGCGGACGGAGAAGGGCCAGTGAATGGGAATGCAGGGGCCACGCGGCCCGCTTTCGTGCGGATGAGGGGGCCGCGTGGCCCAATTCTTCGTTCGGGGAGGGCGCGAGATGGGCCGCGACGGGCCGTACTCCGTCCGATTTGGGCAAGAATTGAGGATCCGAGTTGCCCAAATCGGACGGAGGCACCGGTTGCCCCCTGGAACGCCCTACCGTCGGTCCGTCTAACCTACGAGCGGTAGGGCCGGTCCCTCAGCCAGCAACGCTGACTAAGGGACCGGCCCTCTCTATGGCTGTACCGGCCCTACCGCCGCACAACGCCCCGCTCCAGCCGGATCTGGTACTCATACCGATCCGCCCGATAGACCACCCGGGTATACTCCACCGGGCGCCCCAATGCGTCCTTGGTCACCCGGTGAATCGCCAGCCCCGGCGAGCCCGGCTCCAACTCCAGGTACCCCGCCGTCTCTACCGACAGGGCCACCGCCCCCAGCCACTGATCCCCCTCCGCCGGCGCCCGCCCCCCCGCCTCCAGCAGGGCGTAATACGGCCGCACCGCGATCTGTTCCCGCCCCAGCAGATGGACCAGGTCAGACGGAAAGTAGCTCGTGTCCGCAAAGAGCGGCGCCCCACCCACCGAGACCAACCGCCGAATCTGCAAGAGCGGCCCCGCCGTCCCCAGTAGCTCCGCCACCCGCGGCTCCGGCTCCACCTCGTACCCCAACACCCGGACCGAAGGCTCCAGCCCCCGCAGGGCGAGCTCCTCCACAAAGCCGGTCAACTGCGCCAGCGTCTGGTTGATCTTCGGCGGGGCCACGAACGTCCCCTTCCCCCGCCGGCGGTAGATCCGCCCCTCCTGGACCAGCTCGTCCATCGCCTGCCGGACCGTGATCCGGCTGATGCCATAGAGCTCGATCAGCTGCATCTCCGGCGGCAGCGGCTGCTCGGGCGCCCACTCCCCGGAGGCGATCTTCTGTTCGACCAAGAGCTTGAACTGCCGATAGAGCGGCAGTGGCGACCGTGGATTCAGCTCCATCTACACCGCCCCGATCAGGACGCTGACGGCCAGCACCACGACGACACCAAGCGAGACCAGGGCGTAGCGCCAGTCGCCCTCGAGCAGATAGCCGAGCGCTGCGACGAGTACCCGCAGGGCGGGCGTGATCATCAGGACGACGATGCCCGAGACCATGAAGGCGAGCGGATTGCCGGCGGCAAGATCAGCGAACAGGGTACCAAACGCGATCGCCGGGGCGCCCTGGTTCCCGAGGAAGTAGAGCAGGGAGCCGATCAGCATCAGCGCCATGCTGAGCACCAGCCCGCTCAGCAGCGCCACCTGGATCAGCCGATTGAGCCGGGCGACGTGATGATCCCGCGACTTTGTCAGTTGCATCAGTGATCAGCTCCCTAACGAAGTGTGATGCCGAAGGCGGAGAGCCCCATCTGCAGGGCCATCACGGCCATGATCCCGGCGAAGAGGCGGGTCAGGCTCCGGGTGCGCAGTCGCGGACCGATCCGGGAGCCCGCCAGGGCGCCCAGCGTCACGCCGATCGCCGTCGGTACGGCGATCATTGGGTGGACATCGCCCCGGGAATAGTAGATATAGGCGCTGGCGACAGCGGTGACGCCGATCATGAAGTTGCTGGTCGCTGCGGCCGCCTTCATCGGTACGCCCATGCCCAGCGTCATCGCCGGGACCTTGATGGCGCCGCCGCCAATGCCCAGGAGCCCGGAGATGTTGCCCGCGATGAAGGAGACGCAGAGGCCCAGCGGCAACCGCTTGACGCGGTACGACACCTCTCGCCCGAGCTTCGGATCGTAGAAGGTGGCATCAAGCGGGCCCTTTGGCGCATCCGCACCGGCGACGACGGCGTTCGGATCCTCCTCCTTCTTGCGCCAGAGCGAGAGGATGGTGGGGACCATCGCCGCGGCAAAGAGGCCGGCGAGGACGTTCTTGGAGAGGAAGGCGGCGGTGACGCCGCCCAGGACGGCGCCGATGGTAGTCGAGAGTTCGAGGGTCATGCCGAGTCGGATGTTGGTCAGCTCATCGCCGACGTAGGCGATGGCCGAGGCCGTGGAGGTGGCGATGACGGCGATGATGCTGGCACCGATCGCCTCTGTGATGGGCACGCCGAGGAGTAGCGTGAGCAGGGGGATCAAGAAGACACCGCCACCACTACCGATCATGGCGCCAAAGAGGCCGCTGAAGAGGCCGACGAGGAGAATCGAGAGGTACATGGCCACGCCCCTAACGTCATAATGTCATAACATATTATGCGCAACCTGGACAGGGATGACAAGCCCTCCTCGTGCACAAAAAGAAGCCGGGCGCCCTCTTGGCGCCCGGCTTACTTCCGTAATCCCGTGTACTGATCATGGATCTCCTGCCACCGCGGATAGTGGACCGTCCACCACTCGGGCCAATTGACCGACTGGCCCTCCAGCGCATCCGACAGGTGCTCCAGGTGCATATGCCACCCGGCCATGTTCATCAGCAGGTGGTCGGCCGGGAGGGCGATTGTGCAGGTGAAGCGCAGCAGGCACCCCTCTCCCTCCGGCTGAAGCTCCCACCGGAGGCGCCCGTGGATATCGGTCTGGTACTCGACGAGGTGGGGCGGATCGAAGGCGGTCACCGTGCCCCGGGCGACGATCTCAGTCGTGGGCTCCTTCGCGTTGAGCCAGCGGAGCTGAACCCGGCCCCCGGTAGTGGGCTCCACCTCAGCCTCGGCCAGCCAGAGGACCATCAGCGCCGGCTGGGTCAGCGCAGTCCAGACCCGATCGACCGGATACTTCAGGTACCGCTCAAACTTGATCTCGTGCCCGTCAGCGATCTCCCGTGCGACTCCCTGCACGCTGCTCATCCCCTTCGCCGTATCTGAAGCCGAAGATCGCCGGTAGCCGCTCCCGCCAGGCCCCTTCATGATGCACGCCACCGTCGATCATCGTAAACTTCAGACGTTCGATCTGCCCCTGCGGGATCGGGTCCCCCCCTCCTTCAGCGGCCTTTGTGGGGCACCGCGGGCCGTCGTCTAGCGACGAGGGCGCCCACGATGGCGCCCACCACGGCCAGCCCGTACGTGAGGTAGGGGATGCCGACCGCATGGTGGACGATGAGGGAGCCGCCGAG
>DATGYC010000341.1:0-3609 GCA_035298385.1 Symbiobacteriaceae bacterium
GCTGCGACCAGTTCGCCCTCCTCAAGCAGGAGGATCTGATCCGCCCGGGCCAGCGCCGCCCGCCGGTTCGAGACGCAGAGCGCCGTCGCACCCTCGTGGGCGAAGAGTCGGGACCAGAGTTGCGCCTCGGTCTCGTTATCCAGGGCGGAGGAGATGTCATCCAGGACCAGCAGTTCTGGCCGCCGGGCGAACATCCGAGCCGCAGCGGTACGCTGGACCTGACCGCCCGAGAGCTTCAGACCCCGGGAGCCGACCTCCGTCTCCAGCCCCTCCGGGAACTGGGCCAGGTCCGGCTCCAGGATGGCGCCCTCGATGGCGCCTTCTAGATCAGCACCCGCCTCATCCAGGCCCATCAGGATATTCCCGCGCACCGAGCCCGAGAAGATCTTCGGCACCTGCGGCGTGTAAGCGATGCGCGGCGGGGTGAAGAAGGCCATCGGCTCCTCGACGAGGGCGCCGTTCCAGCGCACCTCGCCCGACTCCGCCGCCAGCAGACCCAGCAGCGTCCGGACCAGGGTCGTCTTGCCGGAGCCGATCTTGCCCGTGATGACAGTGAAGGAGCCACGGGGGATCGTGAACGAGATCTGTGCGACGCCGCGTCCCGTCTCCGGGTGCCGGTAGGTTAGACCCGCAACGCTGAGCTCGCCCAGCCGATCCTGCACCGTACGGACAGGCGCCGGGTCCGGCTCCATCGCCTCGGTAAAGGTGAAGTGCTGCGGCGTGAGCAACGCCTCGTCGCCACCGGCCATCTCCGCCATGCGGGCCAGGTAGACCTTCATGGCCTGGAACTGGGCGACAGACTCCGAGATGCCCCACATTCGCCAGCCGATCTGCTGGAGCAGGACCTGGAAGAGGGCGAACTTGCCCGGGGTGAAGGCGCCGGAGGCAAGCATCGGCGCGGCGGCGAGGATCACCAGGCCGAGGCCCACGTAGAAGCCGTTCTCCGAGATCGCTCGGAGGAGGCCCCACTGCAGGCGCTCCAGCAGGCTGACCTGCTCGCGCTCCTTGTTCACCTGCTGGAAGCGGCGTAGCGCATCCGGGGTGGCGCCGGCCACCTGCAGGACGGCGACGGCGTTGAAGATCTCACCAAGGTAGCCGGTGACGGCCTCGGTCTTCTCCATCACCTGATCACGGTACGAAACGACCTTGCGCTGGATCCGCCGCATCAGGATGAAGACGGTGGCGATCGTGCCGGCGCCGATGGCCGCGAGGAGCGGCTGTACCGTGAAGAGGTAGCAGAGCATGCCGCAGGAGACGAAGATCTGCATGAGGGAGAGGGTGAAGCGGTTCATCTGGAAGCTCGAATCCTGGACGTCATCGCGGAAGCGAGTGATCGCCTCTCCGGGGGTGATCGGGAGCGTTAGGGCGCCCGGCCGTCGGTAGATGCCGGCGAGCATGTTGACCCGCTTCAACGTGGTGGTGAAGCGATCCATCACCGTGATCGACCGGAGCCAGATGAACTCGATCGACATCCCTAGCAGACCGGCGAGGACGAAGGCGAAGACGTACTTGACCGGCTGTTGGGTCGTATCTGGCAGAGCGTCAAAGAAGCGGGAGAGCAGCACACCGCCGAGGGAGAAGAGCGCAGCGGAGAGGCCGAAGCCGACCATGGTGACGATGGCGGCCGGCAGCATCATCCAGTAGAGGCGGCGGACAAAGGTAAAGGCGGACATTTAGGCGAGCACCTCCTCGTGGCCAGCCGTGCGTAGCTGGCTGTAGTGGGAGGCCGGATCCTGGGCCAGGCGGGCGCGGGCGCCCCACTCGATGATCTCGCCCTGCTCTAGGACGAGGATCTGATCGGCGCGCTCGACCGTGGTTAGCCGGTGGGCGATGATGATCGCGGTCCGGCCTTCCAGGAGTCGGTCGACGGCCTCTTGCAGGAGAGCCTCAGTGACGGGATCGATGCGGGCGGTGAACTCATCAAGGATGATCAGGCCCGGATCCCGGAGGGAGAGTCGAACGAGGGCGAGGAGCTGGGCCTCACCGGCCGAGAGGCCGCCACCAGCCGGACCGATCCGGCTGTCGAGCCCCTCCTCGAAGCGGCTGAACCAGCCCGTCAGGCCGAGCCCTTCGATGGCGGTCCAGACCTGCTCATCGGTGATCTCGGGGCTGAAGAGCGTCAGGTTCTCACGCAGGGTGCCGCCGAAGAGGCCGACCTCCTGGGTGATCAACCCGATCTTGCGCCGCAGGTGGTCCAGCGGGAGCTTGTCGATCTCGACCCCGCCGAGCTTGATCTTCCCGCCCTGCGGATCGTAGAAGCGGCAGAGGAGCCGGATCAGGCTGGACTTGCCGGAACCGGTCCGGCCCAGGATGCCGAGGACGGCACCGGGCTCAAGGTGGAAGGAGAGGTCCTTGAGGACCGGGCGCCCCGCCTCATACTCGAAGGCGAGGTGATCGGCGTTGACCGAGAGCGCCCCCGAGGGCAGGCTGCCGCCGGCGCCATCGAGGATCGTCGGCTGGACCGCCTTCAGCTTCACCAGGCGCCCAAGGGCGGCCCGGGCCCGCTGGAGCTCATCCATCTGCTCCCGGATCGTCGTGATCGGCTCGTTTAGGAGGTCGATGTAGAAGAAGAGCATCATCGCCGTGCCGAGGGAGAGCGAGCCGTTGCGGAAGAGGAAGAAGGCGACGAGGAGCATGGCGCCCTGGCTGATGAACCAGGCGTCGACGGTCAGGTTGTTGGCGGTCGTCTCCAGCATGCGAGCCTTCAGGCGCAGCCGCCAGTGCTTGGTCGACATCGCCACCAGGCCACGCATCACAAAGTTGGTCGCGCCGGAGGCCTTGACCTCTTCGCGCCCAGCGACGCGCTCCTCGACGAAGGACATCATCTCAGCGGCGGAGGCACGGATGCCGGTCCAGGCCTTGACGGTCAGCGAGGAGACGGCCAGGACGACCGAGCCGTTCAGGGTGAGCGAGGCGAGGCCGACGACGCCGGGGATCCAGCCCTCGGCGAAGAGGAAGGAGAGGACACCTAGGATCAGGACGATCGAGATGCCGACCTGGGCGACCAGCTGCGAGAAGAAGCCGGCGAGGGTGGTGACGTCGCCGTCGACGCGCTCGATCAACTCGCCCGGGGTATGCTCCTTGTGGAAGGCGATATCCAGGCCCAGCACGTGGCGGGCCAGGTCAAGCCGGAGGGCGTTCGTCGCCGACCAGGCGATTCGCTCGGAGAGCATGATGGCGGAGACACGCAGGATCTGAACCAGGAGCGCCCCGCCCAAGAAGAGGGCAGCGGGGAGCAGGAGGCGGGTGAGGGCGGCGCCGCCTAGCGCCAGGTCGATGAGCGACCGCAGGAGCTGAGGGAAGAGCAGCCGGAGGCCGGTGGCGCCCAGCATCAGGAGGATCAACAGACCAAAGCGAGCGCGCAACGGCTTCAAATAGGTCCAAAGAAAGCCGATCGCGCTGTTCTTAGACATAAAAAAACAGGCCCCTTTCGGTTGGTTGTGGCGGTGGATGTGCTCCAACCGACTCACTAACGAACCTGGCCCGTGCGTATGGAGGTTACCGCACTGTTCCAGATCATTGCGAGCCGTCGTCTCGGGTGTGGGCGGTGTAATTCAGCACGGCAATCTCCTCCTTCTTTGTCGTTTCTGGTGATTTGAGTTCCTCGTT
>DATGYC010000342.1:0-2041 GCA_035298385.1 Symbiobacteriaceae bacterium
AGCCTGGGACCGATTCCGTGCAGCGACGCTCATCGTACTGCTCCTCCTATCACCTAGACCGTGGCCGCCTCCGTCAAGAGCCCATCCACCATCCGGACCTGCCGGTCCGCCCGCTCCGCCACGCCCGGGTCGTGCGTGACCATCAGCACGGTCAGCCCCCGCTCCCGCCGGAGTTGCTCGATCAGGTCTAGCACCATCGTTCCGCTGCGCGGATCCAGCGCCCCGGTCGGCTCATCCGCCAGCAGGACCGGCGGGTCCGCCACCAGTGCCCGGGCGATGCAGACCCGCTGCTGCTCGCCGCCTGAGAGCTGCGACGGTAAGGAGGCCATCTTGTGCCCGAGCCCGACTGACTCCAGGAGCTGCATCGCCTTGCGCCGCTTGTTGAAATCGACCTTGCGGGGCAGCAGGGGCGCCATCACGTTCCCCAGGGCGGTCATCGTCGGCAGCAGGTAGTACTGCTGGAAGATGAAGCCGACCGTCTTGAAGCGATAGTCGGCCAGGGCGTCACCCCGGAGTCGCTCGAGGTGGATCCCATCCACGATTAGCTTGCCGCCGGTGGGCTGGTCCAGGGCGCCCACGAGCTGGAGCATCGTCGACTTACCCGAGCCCGAGGGCCCGGTGATCGCCACCCACTCCCCCCGCTCGATCTTCATAGAGGCCGACTTGAGCGCCTGGGTCGAGCCGTAGCCCTTGCTGAGCCCTTCAGCTTGGATCATCATAGCCCTTTCACCTCCTGGGCGGTCTGGAGCCGGGCGGCCCACCTGGCGGGCAGGAGGGCGCCGAGGAGCCCCGTCAGGACGGGGACGCAGAGGACGATCGGCATCTGGAGCCAGAGGGAGCCGGGCAGCCGGCCAAAGGCCCAGAGGAGCATCCCGCTGCCGATCAGGAGGCCGAGCACCCCGGCGGCAAGGCCGGACAGGGCGCCCTCCCAGATCACGTGGGTCTGGACTGCGGAGGCCCGCCAGCCGATCGCGCGCAGGATGGCCAACTCGCCACGCCGCTCGGTCACCGAGAGGGCGATCAGATCGGCTGCCGTTCCGGCCGCCAGCACGAAGGCGGCAGCGACGGCGCCCCAGTGGAGCGGGCGGAGGTTGAGCATCACCTGGGCGCCCGCCACATCGACGAAGAGCGGCTCCTCCAGGTGGCTGGCGATCCCGGCCATCGCCAGGAGGAGCGCCGTGGGCAGGGCGATCGCCAGCAGGATCAGGGCGTTACGCCGCCGGGCCCGGAAGGTGGCCCAGGCCGAACCGCGGATCGAGTCCACATGCGCCAACGACTTGTGCGGGGTGACGCCGCCGGAGCGGAGGGAGAGCCCGGGGCGTCCCACCCCCGAAAGCGCAGCGGCGGCCAGGGCGCCCAGCGTGTAGATCAGGATGGTCAGACCCGCTGCCACCAGGGCCGGGCCGGTGCGCAGCAGCACAAGCGCCAGCAGTCCGCCCGTCCCGCCAACGGCCGCCGCCTCAACGCCGACCAGCACCAGCAGCGAGTTCCGCCGCCAGCCCAGCGCTGCAAGGGTAGCGAGCTCCTTTCCACGTAACAAGACGTGGACGATCGCCGTCGCGAGGATGAAGAGGAGCCCGACGATGCCGACCAGGGTCAGCACGGCCAGATCCCCGCGTTCCAGCTCCCGGCTGTAGTCGAGGAAAGCACCAACCTGGGGCCACTGGAGTGTAACCGGGGCGCCCGTTCCGAGCACCTGAACCGGCCGCATCGCTGCGCCACGCACGATCTGGACCTGGAGCCCTGTGGCGCCCTCGATCGCCTTGCCAGCCCGCATCACGGAGTCGACGGTATCCCCGGCGGCCTTGACCCGGATCGAGCCGATCGGAGCGGCGGGGAGGAAGCGCTGGACGGCCTCCAGGCTGGTGATCAGGGGTGGGGCGCCCTGGAGGAGGGCGCTCGGGAAGTCGCTCGCCTGCTCCCCCGGCTGGTAGAAGGAGGCGAGCGGGTCGTTGGCTGAGGCCAGCTTCAGGCGGGCAGGATCATAGGTGCCCACCAGCTGTGGGAGGAAGAGGGAGGAGAGGGTGGACTCCACGCCAGC
>DATGYC010000343.1:0-2236 GCA_035298385.1 Symbiobacteriaceae bacterium
GATGTTCAGGTCATGCAGGCCGGTGACCCACTGCTCCTTGGTGGTCAGGGAGACGACGGAGGTCAGGCCGAGATCCTTCTTCTTGGCGTCGATCGCCTTGAAGGCGGCCTCCAGGCTGCTGTAGGACTTGATGGAGGCGGGGTCGACGCCGGCCTTCTTGAGGATGTCGGCGTTGTAGATCAGGCCGTAGCCTTCGATGGCGACCGGGAAGCCGACGATCTTGCCGTCAAGCTTCAGGCCCAGCAGGTCGGGGTTGACCTGGGCGACCCACTTCTCGCTCGACAGGTCGGCAACCTTGTTCTTCCAGACTTCGAGCTCACCAGGGCCACCGACGACGAAGATGTCGGGCTCCTTGCCGGACTGCATCTCGGCCTTCAACTGGGCGCCGTAGTCGCAGCCGCCGCCGCAGGACTTGATGTTCACCTTGACGCCCTGGGTCTTCTCGTAGTCAGCCGCAAAGGCCTTCAGGGCTGGGTCGATCTCGACCTTCAGGTTGAAGACGTTAAGCTCTTTCTTCTCAGCCGGAGCCGGAGTCTTCGAGTCATTGGTGGAGCTCTTGCTGCCTGTGCAGCCGGCCAGCAGGGTTAGTGCTAGGACGGACGCTACGGCCATCATGAGGGACTTCTTCATGCGGGTGGTTCCCCCTTGTGTGAAATGAGTGGACCGGAACGGCCAAGTCTGTGCAACGTATAATGCAAACGTTTGCACACCTCGGTATTTACTATTGTATTAGGGAATACTGTTAGTGTCAATTATTGCAAGTGCCCCATTCGTTTCGTTGACGGTGTCGATCTGCAGGGGCTGGAGCGGGCGGTGCCCACGATCCGCCCGGCGCTGTTGCAGGCGGCGGAGCGGCCTCATTGTGTACGCATGGATAGGTAAGACCAGGGTGAATAGACACCCCGGCCTTTCTCATATCCCGATTATTCTAAACGGGACCATTGTCCTATTCAAATTAGTTTTATCTTGTAATAATATTGAGTAGTCAAGATGTTCCGAACACATACTAATGGGGGTACGAGGATGAGCAAGAGGTTGGCGATCCTGGCGGTTGTGGCTTTGGTACTCGGCGTGACGACCAGTGCATTTGCCGCACAGGGCGGGAACGACCCTGGCGCCCGGATTCTGTTGGCGGCCGCGGACGCGAAGGCTCGGGGCCTGACCGTTCGGAACACCTTCGGCGACAAGGTGACGGCGCACGTACCGACGGCGGCCCTTGAGGGCCTGAGCAACGCGGGTATCGCCTTCGAAGTCGTTCCCATGGCCTTCGTCGACGCCCAGGGTGTAGGGCCCGCAGCCAAGCCTGGCGGCGGTGGACGTACCACTCCCTCCACGCAGGTGCCTTACGGCATCAAGATGATCTACGGTAACCCGACCCTGTCGAAGAGCGGCGTTAGCGGTGGCGCAGGCGTTACCGTGGCCGTTCTCGACACCGGCGCCCTCACCACCCACAACGATTTCACCCGTGCGAATGGCAGCAAGGTCTTCACGGGCTGCGTCAACTTTGCGGACCGGCAGAGCAGCCAGATTGAGGGCCAGTGCGCTGACGGCCACGGCCACGGTACGCACGTCAGTGGCACCATCGCCGGTGCTGGCGGCGCGGACGGCCTGGGCATCTTCGGTGTGGCGCCGAACGCCAACCTCTTCGCCTACAAGGTCCTGAACGACCAGGGCTCCGGCTACGCTGACGACATCGCCACCGGCATCCGCGTTGCGGCGGACCGCGGCGCCAACATCATCTCCATGTCGCTGGGCGGCTCCAGTGGCTCTTCGCTCTACCTGGACGCCATCCGCTATGCGAACAGCAAGGGCGTTCTGGTGATCGCCGCCGCTGGCAACAGCGGCCCGAACGCGGATACCATCGGCTACCCCGGCGGCTATCAGGAGACCGTCGCCGTCGCCTCGCTGAACAACAACGAGGTCGTCTCCTACTACTCCAGCCGCGGCATTACCGACGGCAACGACAACAGCATCGTCGATCGTGAGGTCGAGGTAGCCGGCCCGGGCCGGAACACCATCTCCACCTACAAGGATGGCGCTTACTACACCATGAGCGGCACCTCCATGGCCACCCCGCACATCGCCGGCCTAGCGGCCAAGATGTGGAACGGCGCCAGCGGCACCCGCAGCTGGCTGGTCAATGCGGCTAAGGCCCATGACATCACGTCGGCCGAGCAGGTCAACAACGCCGGTGTCGGTTATGACATCGCTGCCGGTTACGGCCTGCCGCAGGTCA
>DATGYC010000344.1:0-2771 GCA_035298385.1 Symbiobacteriaceae bacterium
CCCGACCGACTCAATCCCATCCCCCCATTCCTGCGTGGATTCGCCTTCGAGGGAACTGGGATGGGCTTCGGTGCCCGCACCCTACTCGGTCTGAGCCGCCCGGAGGAGTTTGGGGCGATGATGAAGGCCGTCGGGAGTGGCCACCTCTACCAGTACTTCGTTGGGCTCGGGTGGTGGCTGGACCTGCGCTATGGGCTCGACCTTGAGCGGTGGGCGCCCTGGCTGGCGCTACTCCCCCCGCTCTACAGCCCCATCGCCTATGATGGCGCCGGGTTCCGGATGGGGATCTTTCGTCCGACGGAGCAACCGGACAAGCATCCAGCCTACGCAAGCCTCTCTGCGGAAGGGCGCGCCGGCCTCTTTCAAGGCTATGGGCGAGCCCATTGGTTTCGCTCGCACGGCCTGACTAAGCAACTTCAGCAGACCGCCGCAACCGTACCCAGCGTACACCGTGCAGACTTCCTCAGCGGCATAGGGCTGGCCGCAGCCTACAGCAGACTGGATGATCCCAGCGTCGCGCTTCGGCTTCCTACCACGTTTGGCGAGGCCGACCGCTGGGCCCTTTGGCAGGGGATCGCCTTTGGTTGGGAGGCACGCGAGCTTCAGGATCCGGCCCTGTTTGCTGAGCTGCTGGCGCGCCAACCTGAAGCCGCCCGCATTGCACCCCTTCTCCGAGACGCCGTCCATGCGACCCGGCCCGAGGCCAGCGTGAAGCCCGCCCCCTACTCCGCCTGGTTGAACGCCGCACGCACTCGCCTAGCCGCCGAGGAACGGATCCAGCCGCTCCCGCCTGAAGAGGAGGAACGCCCATGCAGCACCGTAGCCGCTGGTTCCAACCACTCGTAATTCTGCTCGCGCTGCTCTTACTGGCCGGCTGCACGCCCACCTCGAGCAGCGGGAAAGAGAGCGGGGGCGTCCAGTACCGCGACGTTACGCGTGATCTTGGCATCAAGTTCACCCATCTGAAGCCGACCTTCGACCCCAAGGTCGAGAACATCATGACCTGGCTTAACTCCGTGGGCGCCTCCGTCGCTGCCGTCGATTACAACGGATCTGGCTGCCAGAGCCTCTACGTGACAAACTCGGGCGAGGGGTCTAAGAACGCCTTCTACCGGAACAACTGCAATGGTACCTTCACCGAGGTCGCCGCCGAGCTCGGACTGGCCGATCTGAATCAGGATGGTGTCTCCGTCAGCTCTGCGTGGGGGGATTACAACAACTCCGGCTGCCCCAGCCTGTACCTCTTGAAGTGGGGCCACAGTGCGCTCTTCCGCAACAACTGTGACGGCACCTTTACCAACGTGACGAAGGAGGCCGGGGTCGGCTATGTCGGAAACCCGGTCAAAGCCGTCTGGTTCGACTTCAACCGGGATAGCTGCCTGGATCTCTATGTAGGAACCTACTTCCGGCCCGAGACCGACCTCTGGCATCTGTCCGACACACGTATCATGCACAACGACTTCGAGCGAGCCAAGAACGGCGGCCACAACCTCCTCTACCAGGGTGATTGCCAGGGCATGTTTACCGAGGTTGGGGCCAGCCTGGGCGTCGACGATTCGGGCTGGACACTGGCAACGGGCGCCTCAGACCTGAACGGTGACGGGTGGCCCGATCTCTACAACGCTAACGATTTTGGTCCGGACAGCCTCTACATCAACCAAGAGGGCAAGCGGTTCGTCCGAATGACCCAGACGAATGGCGTCGGGGATGACACGCACAAGGGCATGAACATTGATAGTGCCGACCTTTTCAACGATGGGCACCCGGCCCTCTACGTCAGCAACATCTCCAAGCCACGGTACATCCTTGAAGGGAATACCGTCTGGCTACTGGGCGCCGACGGCAAATGGACGAACGTCGCCCCTGATCGTGGGCTCCAGAACTGTGGCTTCTCGTGGGGCGCCCGATTCTTTGATGCAAACAACGACTCTCGTCTAGACGTAGTCGTGACCAACGGGTTTGTCAGCGGTACCAAGACCGACTACTGGTACGAACTGGGCACCCTAGCGACCACGCCAGGCCAGGTGGTCGAGGACGCCGCCAACTGGCCCCCAATTGGCAAGAAGAGCCTCTCCGGCGATGAGCACAAGTGCCTCTTTATCCAGCAGGCAGATGGCAAGTTCAAGGATGTGGCCGTACCGGCCGGGCTTACCAGCACAGCGACCGGGCGCGGCGTCGCCGTGGTCGACCTCTTCAACCGCGGCCAACTCGACCTCGTGCTGGCCAACCAAGGTGCCCCCTTGCAGGTCTACCGCAACGAGTCTACCCCGAATAACTGGCTAACGCTTCGACTGATCGGCCGGGCGCCCAGCAACCGGGACGCCCTTGGCGCCCGACTCCTCTTGACGACCGGCCAGGTTCAGCAGAGCCGCGAGGCGATCTCGGACAGTAGCCACGGCGCTCAAGGGGATGCAAGAATCCACTTCGGACTCGGGAATGCCGACAAGATCGACCGCCTGGAGATCCGGTGGCCCAGCGGTCGGACGCAGGTCCTGACGGAGATCGCCATCAACCAGATCCTAACCCTGGAAGAGCCCGACAACCCAGTACCCGCCACCAACCCATAAGGAGAAGGGAGTAGGAGCATGGTCATCACCCAAAGGCTTAAGCAGGTCCGTTCCTTCTTCCTCGACCCGCGCTGGTTCTTTGCCAGCCTCCTCTTCGGCTTCTCCGTGGTCGGTCGGCTCTACCTGGGGTTCTGGAGTGACTGGGGCCAAGCTGGTCTAGTGATCGGCTCTACCATAAGCCTCGAACTTCTGCTCGGGCTCCTC
>DATGYC010000345.1:0-4495 GCA_035298385.1 Symbiobacteriaceae bacterium
TGGTGGAGGATGATGCACAGATCGCGCGCATCGTCCAGATCAAGCTGAAGAACAAGGGGTATGTGGTCGCCCATGCGACCGATGGGGGCGCCGGGCTCGACCTGATCCGCGAGGAGCGGCCCAATCTGGTCCTCCTGGATATCATGATGCCGGTGATGGATGGCTACACCGTCCTGCGCTCCCTCCGGGCTGATCCCGAGTTGGTCAAGATCCCCGTCATCATGCTCTCCGCCAAGGGGCAGGAGCGCGACATCCTGCAGGGGCTCGAGGGGGGCGCCGTCGACTACGTCGTCAAGCCGTTCTCCCCCTCCGAACTCGTGGCCCGGGTGCAGCGCCACTTGAACCAGTAGATGAACGGGTTCAGCCCGCTCGCCCTTTTGTCCAGTATCATCCTCAGCTTGGGCATGGCGACACTCGCCCTCTTCCTGGGTATGCTCCTCAATGAGGTGCGGGAGCGCTGGCAGGCGTTTCGCTGGCAGTCGCTGGTGGCGCGCTACCAGGAGCCGGTTGCCCTCTTGGTGGCCGGTGAGATCGCCCCTGCCGAGTTGCTCCGGCTCGTGCAGCCGCGGGACCGTCTGGCTGTAACCGATCTGCTCTTGGCCTATGCGGTCCATGTCCAACTGGCGGAGGAGCAGTCGCTGTTGGTGACGGTCTTCCGGCGCTTTGGGGCCGTAGAGCGGGCGATGCGCGAGAGTTGGGACTGGCGCTGGTGGATTCGCACCGCTGCAACCCTCCGCCTCGGGCAGATGCGGGATCCCGAGTCGTTGGGGCGGTTGCGGACCCTCCTGCAGGATCGCCATCCGGAGGTTCGGACAGCAGCGCTCTGGTCGACCATCCAACTGGGCGGCGAGCTGCCGACCGAGGTGCTCGTCCAGTCCGTGGCCTCAGGGCGCCTGGTCTCAAGCCTCCGCGTCGCTGGGCTCTTTCTAGAGGCCGGGCGCCGGATCGTGCCGGCGCTTTGCGCCTTCCTGGACTCGTCGACCACGAGCGAGGCGAGGGCGCAGGCGCTCCTCCTAGCGGGGGAGCTGCATGCCTTTGCTGCCGAACCAGCGGTCCTGGCTGCCCTGCGCTCCCCTTCGGGTACCGTCCGCGAAGCGGCCTGCCGCGCCCTCGGTAAGCTGGAGTCCCTGGGCGCCCTTGCGGGATTGGTGGGCGCCCTGCGGGACCCCGAGTGGCCGGTGCGGGCCGCTGCGGCAGAGGCACTCGGGCGCATGGGGGACCCGGCGGCGATACCGGCGTTGGCACGGCTTCTAACCGAGCCAAATCCAACGGCGCTTCTGGCCGCCTGTCGGGCGTTGGGACAACTTGGGCCCGAGGGCGCCCAGGTGTTGCACGAACGCCTTCGGGTGCTGACGACGGCTTTGTCAGCGGGGCGAGGGGAGGCCCGCAGCGAGCGGTCACCCGTAGCGCGCGGGCTGGTGCTTGCCCAGCAGGTGCTGCTAGAGGTCTTGGCGGAGGTGGGGCCGTAGTGTGGTTCGCTCGCCTGGCCCACTGGTTCGAGTGGCCGATCCTGGTCTTTAGCCTCCTCTCGAACGGGCTCTATGGCGTGATGTGGTTCCTCGCTGCCGCCGAACTGCTGCGCCATCTGCTGCGGCTCCGGCATGTGACCCCCTACCAGCTTCACCGCTCCGCCTTCACCCCCAGCATCGCCCTCCTGATGCCCGCCTTTAATGAACAGGCATCGATCGTTGAGTCGGTGAAATCAGCCACCCTGCTGCGCTACCCGGTCTTGGAGATCATCGTGATCAACGACGGCTCCAAGGACCAGACGCTCGAGCGGGTGCGATCGGCCTATCAGTTGGAGCCGGTGCAGCGGGCGCCCCTGCAGGGGGTCGAGCATGAGCCCATCCGGGGGCTCTATCGGTCCGGGGTGCTTCCCCAACTCTACGTTATCGACAAGGTGAACGGCGGGAAGGCAGATTCGCTCAACGCGGGCATCGCCTACTGTCGCTCCCAACTCGTCTGTGCGGTCGATGCCGACTCGCTCCTGCAGGCGGACTCCCTGGAGCGCTTGGTGCAACCCTTCATTGCCGAGCCGGAGCGGATGGCGGCGGTAGGGGGCAAGATCGGGGTGGTGAACGGCGCCCAGGTGCGCGCCGGCCAGGTGGTGCAACTGGGCCTCCCACGGCGGCTGCTCCCGCTCTTTCAGGTGGTGGAGTACCTGCGCTCCTACTACATAGGCCGCCTCGGATGGAACGTGATTGGTGGCCTCCTGATCATCTCGGGCGCCTTCGGCCTCTTCCGGACTGATCTGATCGCGGCCGTCGGCGGCTACAAGCGCGGATCGCTGGGGGAGGATATGGAGTTGACGGTGCGGCTGCATCGGTACCTGAGCGATGAGGGGCGCCCGTACAAGATCGCCTTCGTGCCGGATGCGGTCTGTTGGACGGAGGTGCCGGAGACGTTGCGGATGCTCTGGCGGCAGCGGAGCCGCTGGCACCGGGGGCTGGTCGAGTCGCTCTGGGAGCATCGGTCGATGCTCGGGGATCGCCGGTATGGGACGTCAGGGCTCTTTGCGATGCCGGGCTTCTGGGTCGTGGAGGTCTTGGGGCCGGTCGTGGAGCTAGTGGGCTGGCTGACCCTGCCCCTCTTCTTCATCGCCGGGCGCCTGTCGCTGGAGGCGATGGTCGTCTTCCTGGAGATGGCGGTCCTCTTCGGCATGATCCTCTCGGTCTCGGCGGTGCTGGGAGAGCAGGTCCTGCTGGGGCGGTACCGGCGGGGGCGGGAGTTCGTTGTGCTGGTAGGGGTGGCCCTCTTAGAGAACCTCGGCTACCGGCAGTTGACGCTGGTGATGCGGCTCTGGGGGATCTATCTGCATCTGGTGCGGCGGGGCGGGGATGGGTGGGGGGAGATGGTACGGAAGGGCTTCGGCGGCAATGGGAAAAGCCCCACGTGAAGTGGGGCTTTTTTTTACACAGATTACGCAGATTTTCTGATTACACAGATTACCGGGTGGTCCTTTGCAGGTTTCTTGTTTTACAGCTGATTTACCTGATTACGCTGATTGGCGAGATTGATGGATGAGCACCTTTATCCCAATAGGGGCCGTATCCCTATTCGAAGATAGCGCCACTCCACCGCGGCTCCAAATAAAATCTGTGTAATCTGTTAAATCAGTGTAATCTGTGTAAAATGCCCAAAAAGGACCCCCAGAGCCTCCGTAACAACCAGCGTAATCAGCTATTCGCTGCCAGACTCTCCAAGTACTCCTGGTCCTCCACCCGCAACATGATCGGATTGAAGCACTGCAGGAGGGCGAAGAGCGCCATCACCCCGCCCATCACGGCCATCAGCGTCCCGGCGTTAAAGACGCCCGCCGCCCAACCGAGCACGCCGGTCATCAGCGGGGCCGTGAACTGGGCGATCACTCGCCGGATGCTGAAGACCCGCCCTTGCAGGTCGAACGGGACCTGGGTCTGCCAGATCGCCTGCGAGTGGGCGTTGGCGACGGGGACGTGCGTCCCAGCCAGGAAGGCCAGCGCCACCCCAACATAAAGCAAAGAGGTTGAACCGTAGAAGAGGTTGGCCAGGCCGGCGACGATCATCGGTACGATGACGCCGAAGACCCGCTTCTGCTTCAGCCCGCCCCAGACGGTGCTGATCACGATGCCGGAGAGGACGGCGCCCAGGGAGCCGGCCGTGAAGAGGAGTGCCAGACCCTTCTCCTCGGTTATGCCGCGGGCCACAAGGTCGACCGCCAGGTTGTCCTTCAGGAGCAGCGGGACCAGAATCTGCCCCGGGGAGAGGAGCATATTGGCCAGGGCGAAGGTGCCCAGGAGCCAGAGCAGCGGGCGCCGCTGCCAGATGTAGCGCGCCCCGAAGCGGACGTCGACCCAGATCGAGGGTCGCTTCACCCTGCTATCGGCCTGCAGTTCGGCGCGCTTGGGCGAGGGGATCGCTAGGAGGCTGGCGACAAGCGCGGCCATAACGAAGGAGGCGCCATCGATGCCGATCGCCAGCGGGGCGCCCAGGCGCTGCCCGCCCAGGGAGATGATCAGCGCCGAGAGGCCCGGCGCCACGATGCCCGATAGCGCCCAGGTGGTCTGCATCATCCCGTTCGCCCGGGGCAGTTGCTCCCGCGGGACGAGCATCGAGTAGGCCGTGTCGAAGGCGGCGCCGTGGAAGGCGCTGCAGAGGGAGGCCAGAGCGATCAGGATCACCAGCGGAATCAACGAGAGCTTGCCCGAGAGGATCAGCCCGATCAGGGCCAGGCTCAGGAGCGCGCTCCCCAGGTCAGCCAGGACCATCGTCCGCTTGCGGTCGTTCCGGTCCGCCCAGGCGCCCGCAATCGGCGTGATCAGCAGCAGGGGGACCGCGTGGGCCAGCGAGACCGCCGACAGGGCCGCTGCCAGGGCCTGGCGCTGCTCCGGGGCGGGGTAGAGGACCTGAGTCAGGTAGATCGTGATCGCAAAGAAGGTGAGCATGGAGCCCATGACCGAGAGGGACTGGGTCGACCAGAGGATGAGGAAGGTGCGGAAACCATTCTTGGGAGCGG
>DATGYC010000346.1:0-5975 GCA_035298385.1 Symbiobacteriaceae bacterium
CGCCGTGGGGTTGTGCAGGGTGGGCGTACAGTAGAGGACCTTGACGTTCCGCTCCCGGCAGGCCTGCTCAAAGCTCTCCGGCCGGATGCCGGCCGCATCAAAGGCGAGCGGCTCCAACTGGCAATGCAGCAGCGTAGCCGCTGCCTTCAGGCCCGGATTGGTCAGGCTCATCGTGGCGATCAGATCGCCCGGGCGAGCCACGCTGGCCAGGACGACCATGATCCCATGCTGGGCGCCGCTCACCGGCAAGACCCGGTGCGGCGGGACCGGAACGGCGCACCGCTCCAGCCAGAGACTCCCCGCCTCCTGATGGGCCGGGAGTTCGGCGATCGATTCGGTTCCCTGCAAGGCTGACAAACCCGGCCTACGAGCAATGGTCATCAGCGTCTCCGCCAGCGTAGCCTCTGGGTCCTCAGACTCCGGCCAGGCCGGCAGATTGGACCGCAGGTCGATTAGGCTCCCCTGGTGCTCAGGGGCGCCCCCGAAGGGGAGTAACTCCCCCTCCCGGCGCCGAACGAAGGTGCCGCGCCCGACCTCTCCGGTCACGTGTCCCCGGCGTTCGGCCTCCAGATAGGCACGACTAACCGTGCCCACCGTCACCCCCAGGCTCTGCGCCAGATCGCGGTGGGTGGGTAAGCGGTCGCCCGGTTGGAGCTCTCCTTGGTTGATCCCCTCGGCAAGTGCATCTGCGATGGCGAGATAGAGCGGTCGCTTCTCGCCTGCCACCAGTAGGTTGGGTTGCCACATTGTCATGATACAACTGTAGCCATCCGACCGTATCAAGTCAAGACAAGTGAAGACCGTGGCGCTGGGGCGCCGAGCGCCGGTCGCCCAAGTGACTCACCAACCCAGGTAGTAGTCGACGGGTAGCCACTCGGGCCGATCCAGCCAGAAGCCTTGCTGCAGGACGATCTCCGCCGAGGAGAGTGCCCCCTCCACCCAGCCCTGCAGCCCCGAATAGGTATCCCCGATGATGTAGACCGGGAGATTCTCCCCCAACGGTTGCCGGACCTTGGGCATGATCTCCTTCACATTGACCTGTGGTTGCCAAAAGGACCAGCCACCACCGTAGGGATCGTGGGTCCAGTCCGTATAGGCACCGACAATCGGGTCCGGAATGTCGCTCGGATTCAGTCCGTGAAGGAGTGCCAGTTGCTCCTTGGCCCGGGCCAACATCGCTGAATTCGCCTGCTGCAACAGCGTGACCGGCGGCAGCGTCGTCGCTACGCCACCGCGGGCGTCTTCGATCGGGATCTTCTCCAGCATCCGCCGAAACTCTTGGCTGGTCTTCGCCAGTTCAGCGACTGGGACCCCCATCCCACGCCAGTAATCGACCGCCCAGACGTCATCGTAGGAGGCCATCAGCAGCCCGTAGGCTGGGTCGGTCGAGTTCTGCTGCGCACTCTGATCCGGCCGGAAGTAGTAGGTCTGGCGGATGGGCAGATCAGAGACCGAGCGCCCCTGGATGATCCCGCGGGCACTCTCCCACCAGCGGTGACTGTAGAGCAGGAAGAGCTTGAAGGCTGGGTAGGACTGGACGGCATCGATAAGCGGCTTGAGCGCCAGCGATTGGGCGTTGAAGGTGTTGGTCGGCTCAATCAACTCAAGGGCGCGCCGTGGTAGGGCCAGGATGATTCGGTCAGCGATCAGGAATGCCTCCTCGCCTGACTCATCCTGGAAGGCGAGCACAAAGGAGCCGTCCTGCCGCCGCTCAAAGCGCAGGAAGGAACAGTTCTCGAACAGGTGACCGCCCAGCGCCTCAAACCGCTGGCGCAGGGTCGTAGGCAACTGTTCGTACCCCTCGACTAGGGTCTTATAGGCCGGCTTCTGCGTGAAATCGAGTGAGATCGCTTGGAGCGCCTCTGCTGCATTCCAATTGGAGGTCAGGCTGTAGTAACCAAAGGTATCCGTGGTGTAGTGATAGCCCTCAAAGGAGAACACGTCCGTCAGGATGTTCCAGAACCCCCGGTACCAGAGTGGCGTCCCCTGGTAGGTGAGGGCGGGCTTAACCGCATCCCACTCCGCCCGGGTCTCAGGCTGGGCCTTGCCCAGTTGTTGCTGCAGGACTGCCCGATTCTCCGGGGTGTTCAGAACGAGGTCGATCGCAAGGCGGAGGAGATCGTACGGGAGTTTGCCCCGCTCATCCTGGTTGAGGGCATACCGGAGCCCGGCAGCCTCCGCATTGCCCGCACTCATCCGCAGGCCGCGCAGGTACCAGAGCAGGTTGGGTCCGTCGACAGGAAAGTCGATCAGCGGTAGCTTTAGGTGCTTGACCAAATTCCAGACGAGCTCCTGCTGGGGGAAGAAGCGCATGCCGCCCAACTCTGCCCGCAATCCGCCCTGCTTCCCGTAGGGCAGCCACGTCAGCAGCCGGCCACCGGTCCGACCGCTCTCCTCAAAGATCGCGACGCTCTGATAGGGGTGGGCCTGTCGAAGACGCCACCCTGCATAGAGACCGGAGACACCGCCACCGATGATCGCGACGGGGAGGCGTCCTAACCGATCGAGGCTCGCTTGTAGACGGCTCACGCCCCCTCATCCTTCCTGATGGGCCAAGGTGGTACATCATACGGACCAGGCTCTCTGGATAGACGGGGCGCCCCATCCACGTACAAAGGCATACAAAAAGGCCCCAGGGCAAGTCCCCAGGGCCATCTGCGATTCAGCGGATCTGCGTCTTGGCGAGGACCTCCTCTCGATGGGCCAGCACGTACGTGACGAAGGCATCGCCCACCCGGAACAGGTTCTCGGTGGCGACTGGGCGGTAGATCTGTCGAAGGGAGTCCCGGACAGGCTGGCCCGAATACGGCTGGTCCAAGTTGCCGATGACCCGCAGGTTCAGGTAGCGATCTAAGTAGCCAAACCGGGCCAGGGCATCGGCTGTGGCACTGTCCTCCATCTCGGTCGTGCAGTAGGTGCCGGCGCCCTTCGTCTGGCGCTTCATGAGTTCCGAGACGAAGGCCGAGAGCCGCCGGCCATGCCAGTAGAGATCACCAGCAACCGTATCACACTGAAGCACCCCGGGGACTCTCCCCGCTTGGTCCGGGTAGTGCGCCCGGTACGCCTTGGCGCGCTCGCTGTCGCTCAGCTTCGTCTCCTTCGTCACGGCATAGGCCAAGTCGACCAGTGGCTTGTTCAGTGTGAAGAGCTCAGAGCCCACCGGCTCCACCTGTCTCTCCACCAAAGGGTCATGGTTGGAACCTTCTCGATCAAGCACCAGATGATGAAAGAGGTCGAAATCGAGGATGTAGTGGGCCCAGGCGACTGAACCGATCGTGCCGACCTGCGGCGGCCCTCCCGCAAGGCCAGCCGTGAGAAAGATGGTGCGGGAGAGGTCAAACGGGGGATCAGCAAGAAGGGCCGAGACAGAGACGGCTGCATTCGCCTTGCCCATCTTGGCGGTCAAGATGCAGACCCCGTCGTCCGTACACCGGACCGGGTTGGCGATGCCCGCGATCGGAAACGTCCGAGTGATCCGCTTCCGCTCAACCCAGGGCTTGGCCTCTGGATCGAAAGCGGTGATGACCAGGACCTTGACGTCGTATCCCGTGCCCGGTGCCGCCATCGCTCGGGCGGGCGGAGCGAGCAGAGCGGCTAGCGTCAGGCCACAGGCGAGAAGCCCGCAGGGGAGCCTTCGGTTGAAGCATCGCACAGAGGATCCCTCCTGTAGCGGCGGGCTGGTTCGCGGTTGTGGGCGCGACTGGGTGTAGCTTGATCTGCTGTGCAGAATCTCATTCGTTGGGTCCGTGTGAGTCGCAGCCGCCCCAACTGGCCCCTTGCGCACAGGAGAGTTGCGGGCGTGGGTGGAAACTATTCGTACGTAGAAGAAGTGCTAGGAGGGCTCCCCTTGTCCAATCGACCGATCCGAGTTGGCATCATTGGCGCCGGGGCGATCGGCTATCGAGTCGCCAAGGGCTTCGCTACCCACGCGGAGACTGAACTGGTTGCGATCTGTGATACGAACCCCGAACTGGCCGCCAAGGTCGCCGCAGAGCTGGGCGCCCCCCGCTGGTCGACCGACTTCCGGGAGCTGCTGGACCAGGTCGACCTCGTCTACCTAGGCGTTCCGCCTAAGTTCCACCATGCCATGGCGCTTGAGATTCTGGCCGCCGACATTCACCTCTTCTGCGAGAAGCCGCTCGCCCTCAACCTGGCCGAGGCCGAGTCGATGTACGGGGCTGCCCTCCGGTCCTGTAAGGTCCACGCCGTCAACCTGAGCGGACACTACTCAGCCTCGGCGCGGCTCTTCCTGGAGCAGCTGCAGGCGGGGTACATCGGCGAGTTCCGCCGGGCGGAGATCGCAATGGTCTTCCCGCAATGGCCCCGGGGTTGGCAGCAGAACGGGTGGATCGCTGGGCGGGAGCAGGGTGGCCCGGTCCGTGAGGTCGGACCGCACATGTTCTACCTGATCCTACAGGCCTTCGGCCCGGTCAAGCGGGTCCATGCGATGATGGAGTATCCGACCGCCCCGCAGCAGAGCGCCCGGGTTGAGCCCGCCTGTGAGACTGGTGCCTACGGTGTGCTGGAGTTGGCGAGCGGCCACCTCGTCACGGTCAAGGCGCTCTGCGGGGTCCAGCGGGAGAACGAGATGACCGTTACGGCTTACGGGACTGGCGGGACGCTCTCGCTGAAGAACTTTAGCCTCCTGGGCGCCCAGGATGACGGGGCGCTCCAGCCGCTGGCGCCTACGGCGGAGGCGCCCAATGCGATCACGGAGTTGGTCAAGGCGGTCCGTGGTGAGGCGGCTGATCTGCCTGGCTTCGAGGTCGGCTTGGCGATCCAGCAGATCCTGGAGGCCTGGGAGCGCTCGGCTGCGACCGGGGAATGGGTGGCGTTAAGCTAAGTGCTACGCCAGTAGCTCCGCCAGCCGCAAACGACACCGACATCCATCGTTTACTGCCTAGGCATCCCCACCCTAATCAACAAGAGCCGGCTCCCCACGAGGGGGAGCCGGCTCTTCATGTACCGTCGGACCTGCTATGCCGCCACGAAGGGCGCCAAGGCAGGCACGGTTGCGATCCGGCGAACCAGGTAGTGCCCAAACTGAACCGCGGGCCCCACCAGGAAGACCGTGACCAGACTGCCCAGTCCGAGCGGCCCGCCCAGGCGCCAGCCGATCAGGCTGACCACTAGGTCGATCCCGTACTTGGTCACGCCAACCGGTAGCTTCAGCCGCTGGGAGAGCCCAAGCATCATGCCATCTCGCGGCCCCGAGCCGAGTTTCGGGCTGATGTAGAGCGAGATGCCGATTCCGCAGATGATCGTCCCGCTGATGAACATGACCCAGGCCATCACCGGTGTCGCTGGCATGGGCAGGAGGGCAAGGATCCACTGCATCAGCGGCCCAACGAACAAGACGTTCAGGCAGAGACCGATCGAGGGACGGACGTCGAGGAAGAGATTGATAAAGAGAATGACGACGCCCAGCCAGAGGATGACCGAACCGAGCGAGAGGGGCAGGTGCTTCGCCAGGCCCAGGTGGAGGATGTCCCACGAGGGCGCCCCCAGCCCCGGCTTGATCATCATGGCGTTGCCCATGCTCATCACCAGCAATCCGAGGAAGAAGCAGACGAAGCGTTGCCAGGTGGGCAAGCGAGCGAGCAATCAGGGCACCTCCCGACTCAATAGAGCGTACTTTCAGCTTACCACCGACCCTGAACAGCCTCAATAGATAGCCCGAGAGGCGGCCAGGAGTAACTCCTGGCCGCCTCTACCCTTGCGCTTACTGAACGCTGTCAGGAAGCTCCTCAATCATGTAGTCCATCTGATCCGCACCCGGCTTCGCCGTGTGGCTGATGGAGGCCTTCTCGATGTGCCGTACAGCCCAGTGCGTGAAGGGGACATCCGGCCACCGCGAGATGCTCTGGCCCGTGACCAACTGAGCCCAACCGAGCATGCGGTTGATCATCGCCACAAGCTCCGCTCGCTTCGTCGTATTGGCCGGAGCGAAGGTATTGTCCATGTAGCCCAGGACA
>DATGYC010000347.1:0-2825 GCA_035298385.1 Symbiobacteriaceae bacterium
GACCGTGACGGGAGCCAGCCTAACGAGGGCCAGCCCTGGGGAGGGCTGCCAGACGGAGGCCAACCTGAGGGCGCTTCCGCCAGTGGCCCACACCTTGATGGGGGTCCCATCCTCGCGGGTGGCCTCCACCGCCCGGTCGCCCCGGCCGGCGACCGTTCCGAAGCCCGGCGCGTGAGCCCCGCGATCCTGCTCTACCGGCCCGAGTGGCACGAGGGCGTCCTCGGTATTGCCGCTGCCAGACTGGCCGAGGAGTTCGGGGTCCCCACCTTCCTGATGGCGCGCAAGCACGAGGGCCAGGGCATCCTCGTCGGCTCCGCCCGCACCCCTGAGGGCTTCGCACTCCACCTCGCCTTGACCGCCTGCGGCGAGCATCTGCTCCGCTACGGCGGTCACGCGGGCGCCGCCGGCTTCTCCCTGACCGAGGAGCGCTTCCCCGCCTTCCGGGTCGCCATGCTGGAGGAGGCCCGCCGCCGCGGCTTCACGCCCCAGGTCGAAGAGCGAGCGGCTGACCTGGCCCTTCCCCTGGAGGCGGTCGACCGGACCCTTTATGATGACCTCCGCCGGGCCGCTCCCTTCGGCGAGGCGAACCCGGATCCGGTCCTCTACTCGCCCACCGTCCGGATCCTCTCCGCCCGCCCGATCGGGGCCAAGGAGCAGCACCTCCGCCTCGTCGTCAAGGCGGGGGAGGAGGCGTTCACGGCCCTCTGGTGGGGCGCCGGGGAGCGCCAGATCCCGACCGGCAGCGAGTTTGACCTCTACTATCGGCTCCACCTGAACCGGTGGCAGGGGGAGGAGATCCTCCAGCTGGTGATCGAGGAGGTGGGCGCCCCCATTGAGCGACCGGAGGGCGTCATCCCGCTGCCGCAGGCGCGACCAGACTTGATCGATCGGCGCGGGGCTGAGCTGGCGCTCGTCTACCGGGAGTTCCCGGGCGCCCTCCTCTTCTGGGAGGGCGAGGGCGCCGCCCCGCTGATGGCGCAATCAGAGGTAGTGGCGGAGACCCCGGCGCCGTGGGGCGGTGGAAGGGCAACCGGCCATAGCGAGACCGGTTCCGATGCCAGTACCGCCCCCGCCGCCGAGGGGAGCGACCCGATGGTCAGTCGCTTCACACTCCGGCCTGCCGTTGACCTGATCCTGGCCTCGCCGCCAGCCTCCGCCCGGCTCCTTGATGAGCTGATCGCCCTGACGGGCGCCCACCGGCTGATCCTGGCGTGGCACGCTGCGGCGCCGCCCGCCGAGGAGCGATTCCTGCAGCACCTGATGCGCCACCTGGCGCTCCTCTTCCCATCCGGTGGCGTACGCCAGACGGTCTGGGTCTCCACCAGCAGCCTGGCCGTCGTGACCGGCGAGTTGGAGCTCGTCGTCAGGCTTGGCCTGCAGGTGCTCGCTGACTCCCACCTCCTGGCGATCGACGAGGAGCGGGAGGAGCAGGTGAAGCTACGACGCCGGACGGATGGCAAGGGCATCCAAGAGGGGCCAGCGCTAAATCGGCTCCGGACCCTCCTCGGTGAGAGTCGCGCCTTCCGCCGCTTCCTGCGAACCGGCACGGTCCGAGCGATCGGAAACGCCCTCTAGTAACCAAAGATCGCCTCTCCCGTCCCCTACCGGTCCATGGTAGGATGATGGAGGAGGCGATTCTCTTTGCACCCATACCTAGTCCAGACCGATTCACTCACCATACGCTGGGAGAGTGTGCTGATCATCATCGGGATTATCCTGGCCTTTAGTCTGGCCTGGCGCCTGGCCAAGCCAAAGGGGGAGGCCTACCGTGATGCGCTGCTCGACCTCTGCTTCTGGCTAATCCCGGCCGGCGTCATCGGCGCCCGCCTCTGGGAGGTCCTTTGGACCTGGAAGAACTATAAGGCCCAGCCCCTGCAGGTCTTCGCCGTCTGGGACGGCGGTCTCTCGATCCAGGGCGCCCTGCTGCTCGGCGGCCTTGCCGCCGTTCTCTTCGCCCGCCGCCGTGGCTTGCGGGTCTGGGAGTTGCTCGACCTGCTCGCTCCGGCTGCCCTCGTCGGACAGGCGATCGGGCGGATCGGCTGCTTCCTCTCCGGTGACTCCTGGGGCAAGCCGGTCGAGGCCGTCACGTGGTGGCCACAGTCCCTGGGGGTCGTCTACGCCGCCAACTCCCCCGCTGCTAGCATCCACGGCTGGACGCCCCTGATCCCCGCCGAGTTGATGGAGGCGGGGGCGGACGTGGTGATCCTCGGGCTCCTGCTGATCGCTTGGCAGGGCCGCCGGCGCCCGGGGCAGATCACCCTGGCCTACGCTGCGGCCTACTCCCTGGCCCGGTTCGGTCTGGAGTTCTTGCGTGATGACTCCCTGATGTTCGGGCCCTTCAAGGTGGCTCAGGTCCTCTCCGCCGTGATCATGCTGGTTGCCATCCCGCTCTTCCTCCGGCGGGGTGCGGTGGCCGCAAAGGCTGGCGTGGCCGGCTAAAGGCAAAGAACGCCCCCCGCACAGAGTTGCGGGGGGCGTCGTCTTATGCTTCTTCATCCTCGCAATCGCAGTAGTCGGGCTCCTCAAGCATGTGCTCCATGGAGGAGTTGGTCACGCAGAGGATTCGAGCGAGGGAGTGACCGAAGTTCTCGACCCGGTGGTGGATATAGCCGTTGAAGTGGACGGAGTCGCCCTTGCGCAGGACGGCGGTCTGCTCGCCCTGGGCATACTTGACGGTCCCCTGTAGAATGAAGTGGCACTCCTCGCCCTCGTGGGCGTGGCCATCCGATCCGTGCAGGGTGGCGCCTGGGGGCAGTTCCATCACCATCATCCGGAGCTGGCGCCCCTTGGCCGAGAGGATCTGCATCTGCACACCCTCGGAGAGG
>DATGYC010000348.1:0-9430 GCA_035298385.1 Symbiobacteriaceae bacterium
GGAGCCTGGCTTCTACGGCGCTCCGTAGGGCTAGAGCCCCTCGGGCTGGGCAGCCCCCATGCCGCCAGGGGCTTTGCGGTCGTGATCCTGCTCTTGAGTCTGACCGATACGATCACGTCGCCGGTCCAGTACTGGGCGTCCAGGCAGATGGAGGTCCGGGCGGATCATTTGGCTCTGGACCTGACGAAGCAGCCGAAGGCGTTTATCACTAGCTTTCTCAAGCTGGCGAAGGGCAACCCTGGCGATGTAGATCCGCCGCCGGTGGTAGAGTTCTTGACGCACAGCCACCCAAGCGTGATGAACCGAATCCGGGCGGCGGAGCAATGGAAGTAAGGGGCAACGGCGGTTACAGGTACGGTTACGGGCGCCCCGCCTCCCGCACCTACCGTACAGACGACGCCCCAACTTAGCCAGAAGGCCCCCCGACATAGGTCGAGGGGCCTTCCGGGACCCAACACTGGCACTACCGCACTGGCTTCCGCCCAGAGACCGCATACCGCGGGTACCTCGGCACCTCGTGCCAAAGATCCGTCGCCATCAGCGGCTCCACGACCACGTCCTCGACCCCACACGTCTGCAGAAATGCCGCCACCTTCGCACCAAGCTCCCCGCCAAAGAAGGGCAGGTGCGCGTGGATCTGCCCGTACTCCCCCGACAGGTCGCCAATGCCCCAGTGGCCCTCGATCAAGACCAGCCGCCCATCCGGCCGGAGCACCCGCAGCCACTCCGTGACGGCACGGACGGGGTCGGGGAGCGTCCAGAGCAGATGCCTGGCGACAACTAGGTCGAAGGACTCGTCCTGCTCCGCAACGCGCTCGGCGTCACCCACCCTAAACTGCACGTTGCACCCATGAAGCTCGGCCTTCTGCCGGGCGATCGCAATCATCTCGGGCGCCAGGTCGATCCCCGTGACCGCATGCCCTAGTTCCGCGTACAGGAAGGCCAAGAACCCCGTGCCGCAGCCCACATCCAGCACCGACGAGGGCACAGCGGGACAGAAGCGCCCCAACAGATCAAGCCAAGCCTGGTGTTGAGCGGTCGAGTGCAGCACATGATCAGGCTCCCGGTCAAACTCCGCAGCTCGCTGCGCCCAGAAACGCTTGACGACCTGCTTGACTTCAGACTCTGATACGGCCATTAGAGAGTTCCTCCTAATCAACCCCAGGGGCGTTGAACCAACCAAACTGATGGCCCCCCCGATCGAAGATCGGGGGGGCCCAACGCCAGCAAGAGACCGGTGGTGGCGAGACCCGGGCCCGGATCGGGCGGTGGGGCGCCCCCGGCGAAGCCCCGCCGCGAGCGCAGAGGCGCCTCACCCGCCCGCCCCGCAGGGCAGAGCTAAACCCGCCGGAAAGCCATCGATACGTTCGTCCCACCAAAGCCAAAGTTGTTCGAAAGAGCGACCTCAACCCCCGAGACAGGCCGAGCCACATTCGGCACGTAGTCCAAATCGCAGCCCTCATCCGGCGTGACCAGGTTGATCGTCGGCGGCAGCACCTGCTCCTGCAGAGCCAGCACCGTGATGATCGCCTCAATCGCACCAGCGGCGCCCAGCAGATGTCCGTGCATCGACTTCGTCGACGAGACCGCCAGCTTGTAGGCATGCTCCCCGAAGACCTGCTTGATCGCCTGCGTCTCCATCTGGTCGCCCAGGCCGGTCGAGGTCGCATGGGCGTTGATATACCCGATGGCCGACGGCTCGAGCCCAGCCGAGCGCAGGGCCGCCTTCATCGCCAGGGCGGCGCCCCGGCCCTCCGGGTGCGGCGCCGTGATGTGGTGCGCATCGCCCGACATGCCCGCACCGATCACCTCACCCAGGATCTTGGCCCCACGGGCTACGGCGTGCTCGTACTCCTCAAAGACGAGGATGCCGGCGCCCTCGGACATCACAAAGCCGTCACGGTCCTTGTCGAACGGGCGGGAGGCCTGCTCCGGCGCATCGTTGCGGGTCGAGAGCGCCCGGGCGGAGGCGAAGCCCGCCATCGCCAGTTCCGTGATCGTCGACTCGCAGCCGCCGGTGATCATGATATCGCAGTCACCGCGCTGGATCGTATAGAAGGAATCGGCCATCGCATGGCCAGCGGAGGAGCAGGCGGAGACCGTGCCATAGTTCGGGCCCTGGGCGCCATAGCGCATGGCGATCAGGCCGCCCGCCATGTTGATGATCGCGCTCGGGATGAAGAAGGGGGAGACCCGGCGGGCGCCCTTCGTCTGCAGCACCTCGTGGTTCTCCTGGATGCCGGGGAGTCCACCGATGCCCGCCCCGACGACGACGCCGGTCCGCTCGGCCTCCTCGCCCTCCAACTGGTCCAGACCAGCCATAGCCATCGCCTCAACCGAGGCCGCCACAGCGTACTGGATGAAGGGGTCAAAGCGACGGGCTTCCTTGACATCCATGTACTTCGAAGGATCGAAATCCTTCACCTCACCGGCAAAGTGGGTCGGCAGGTTGGACGAGTCAAACTTGGTGATTGGGCCGATGCCGGAGCGACCTGCCAAGACAGCCTCCCAGTTCTCAGCCACGGTGTGGCCGAGGGGGGAGATGAGACCCATACCAGTAATAACGACGCGACGATTCATCTTAGAGGTCCTCCTTCATCACATAGGACTTGAGCCAGGCCAGTTGTACCTGCTTAAGGCGCCGGAGATCGACGCCGGGAGTCTTCATGACCCAGTAGATGGCGATCCCGTCGGCGAGGGAGAGGAGGCTCGCCGCCAGCGCCTCGGCATCGAGGTCGGGGTGGAAGAGGCCGGCTGCCTTACCTTCATCAAGGATCGCTGTCAGGTAGCGCAGGAGACCGCCGAAGCGCCGGTGGAGGCCGTCACGGACGGACTCGTTATGGATCGCCTCAGCGAAGGCGAGGAGGAGGAGGCGCCCGGTGCCCGGATGGCGCACGCCAAGGGCGGTGACGAAGAGATCGACCGAACGAGCGAGCCGCTCCCAGGGATCGCCACCCTCGCGGGAGAGGCGCTCGAAGAGTTCGGGCGCCCGCCCCAGCCGCTCATCAACCAGGGCGAGGAGGATCTCCTCCTTCGTCCGGAAGTAGCGGTAGAGGGCGCCAACCGAGAAGTCAGCGCTGGCGGCGATCTGGTCCATCGTGCTCAGACCGAAGCCGCGGCCGATGAAGAGGCTCATCGCACCGTCCAGGATCGATGCTCGTCGTTGCTCCTTGTGTGCAGCACTTACCCGTGGCACAGGCGGTCACCTCCGCCGGAAATAAAAAAGCGAACGCTCACTCACTTTATAGCATGCCCGCGGCGAAATGGCAAGAGGCGCAGGATGAAGGTCGTCCTGTGGCGAACTCCCTGGTAGATCGATCCAAGGAGGCGTATATGTTATGAAGGGTTTAGCTCGTGTGACCGCTGCGCTCCTGTTGGCGGTAGGCCTGGTCGCCTCGCCAGCCGCAGCAGCAGAGCCCCCGATTCAAGTCCTGCTCCAGGGCTCGCAGATCCAGTTTGACGCTGAGCCGTTCGTCGAGAATAACCGGACCTTGGTGCCGATTCGGGCCCTGTCCGAGCGCCTGGGCTTTACCGTTGGCTGGGTAGAGGCTGAGCAGAAGATCACCCTGACCAAGGGTACGGACGTCGTTGTGCTCTGGATCGGGAAGACCGAGGCGACCGTCAACGGCAAGAGCTTCACGCTCGACGTTGCGCCGAAGATCCAGAGTGACCGGACCTTTGTGCCGCTCCGCTTCATCTCTGAGCATCTGGGCGCCAACGTCTACTGGGATGGTGCGAAGCGCCATGTCCGGGTGACGCCGCAGGGCCAGTCCGACCCGGACGCCCTACCTTGGCTGAACGCTGCCCCGGCGGCACCCCTGCAGCGGACGATGACCAAGGGGGAGTTCCGCTTTACCATGACCGATCCGACCAGCGCACCGGTCGATCTGACGGGATCGATGGTGATCCTGACGGACGGTAAGCAGTCGCTGGGCGAGATCGCCCTGCTGGCGCCGGTCTTGGGGACCCAGGTGCCCGTAGGTAACGTCAAGATAGCCACCCGGGATGGCTTCACCTGGATGAAGATGACCGGGGCGATGGCCCCGGCGGGGGCGCCCGCTACCTGGCAGCCGATCGGCCCGACCGTCGGTGCCGAGGGCTCTGCCGCGATGGCGATCTCGCCGGAGCAACTGACCAAGCTCCTCACGACGCTGAAGGACCAGGTCCACGTCACCTTCGGTCAGGCGGAGCCGCTTGGTGCTACGCAGATGGTCCGGATCGAGCTCGACCTGGGCGACCTGCAGTTCGGTCAGCTCCTAGGCGATCTCGTTGGCGAGCAGCTCCCGGTGGCTGAGATGCCCGCGCTGGAGGCGAAGCTCTCGATGCTGATCGAGGCGGAGTCGAAGGTCGTGCGGGGGATGACGATGGACGCCACCATGTCCGCCCCGGAGGGCGAGCAGGGCGCCCTGACGATCCACCTGCAGTTCACGATCAACCCGACCGAGCAGACGATCACCTGGCCGACCGATCTGCCCGCCGCACCGCCCGCCCAGCCGGCTGGCGGCTCCGGCACCAACCCCTAACCCAAAGAGAGAGCCCTAGGGTCGGATGAGACCCTAGGGCTTCTTCTCTTGTCCCGCTGCGGTGTGTCACGCTACTCGCTTGGGGCCCAACCTGGGGCTGGGACTAGTGGATGATTGGCCATGCTAACGCGTTGGCGGCTGCATCCCCCCGTGCGCTTGTGACCCGGATCGGTCACTAGCTCGTTTGCAAGGTGCTAGGCACCGGGCTTGGAGCTGGTTTGCAGTGAGTTGCCGGGGAATCCCTCCGTTTGGTGGTCTTCCTCAGCGGGACGATACTATCTTGCCGCGTGGCAGCGATCGCTATGCATCTGTCTGTGCGAAAGAGAAGACCCCAAGGCCTAAATAAGACCCTGGGGTTTATCTTCACTTGTCCCGCTGACGGTCTGTCACGCTACTCGCTTGGGGCCCATGGGGCTGGGACTAGTGGATGGTTGGCCATGCTAACGCGTTGGCGGCTGCATCCCCCCGTGCGCTTGTGACCCGGATCGGTCACTAGCTCGTTTGCAAGGTGCTAGGCACCGGGCTTGGAGCTGGTTTGCAGTGAGTTGCCGGGGAATCCCTCCGTTAAAGGTGGTCTCCTCAGCGGGACGTTAGTATCTTGCCGCGCTCTGGCGCTCGCTATGCATCTGACCGTGAAAAAGAGAAGACCCCAGGGTCGGTTGAGACCCTGGGGGTTCTGCTCTTGTCCCGCTGGTGCGGTCTGTCACGCTTGTCGCTTGGGAGCCCAACCAGGGGCTGGGACTAGCGGATGGTTGGCCATGCTAATGCGTTGGCGGCTGCATCCCCCCGTGCGCTTGTGACCCGGATCGGTCACTAGCTCGTTTGCAAGGTGCTAGGCACCGGGCATGGAGCTGTTTTGCAGTGAGTTGACTGGGAATCCCTCCGTTAGGTGGCTTCCTCAGCGGGACGATACTATCTTGCCGCGGCGGACCGGACGCTATACATCAGCGGCGGCCAAACTCTTGATAAAGTTGGTGGCGTAGGCGCCACGGGGCAAGATAAAGCGCAGGGCGAGCTTGAACTTGCCCGCGTAGTACTCGTCGGGCTCGGGCGCCCCCACATGCAGCCCTTCCGCCTTAATGAAGGCCTCACGCGGGAAGGCCTTGATCGTCTGGCCCGTCAGGACCTCGCCCTCAAGGGCGGCGGGACGCAGACGGCGCTCACGCAGGATCTCCTCGAAGATCAGGCCGGTCTCCGTGACCGGGAAGCGCATGCCCCGGCCCGGCATCGGGATGATCGTCCGGAGGTCGACCTCGGTCCCGGCGGGCAGGTAGATCAAGTCGCCAGCGACGCCGGGCGCCATCGATCCGACCAGTCCCTGACCGATCAGCCAGCGGCGGAGCACCTCATTCCAGAGGAAGGACTGATAGGTCGAGATCCGCAGGCCCATCTGCTCCGGATGCGAGGTGGCCAGCGCCCGCTTGGCGCTGTTCGGATCCTCCAGCATGAAGTCGAAGCAGCGCCGCTCAAAGGCAGTCTCGGCCAGGTCCTGCAGGGCGGGCCAGTCGCCCCACGCCTCCTGCATCTTCCGCTTGCGCTCCTTGGCGTGCGGCGCCTCCTCGCTCCAGATCGTCGTCAGGGCGAGGTTCAGTGCCTCCTCGGCCCGTCCCTGCAAGAGCTTCTCGATCACGAAGCCCCGCTCCCGGTCCATGTTGCCGAAGCGCTGGTCATCAAACCAGTTTGGGATCGGCTGGTTGCGCTTCGCCCGGGTGACGATCTGCTGCGCCTCGGCCTCGGTCAGTTCCCGGATCGTCAGCTGGAAGGAGTTGTGCAGGATCTGGCTCGGCGCCATCGGTTCGGTGGCGTAGCCCATGCGGGTCAGCTTATAGCCCTTCTCCTGGCGCGACAGGTCCCGCCGCTCGCCCTGAACGGTCACATACTGGGCGGTGATGGCATGCCGATCCTTCTTGCCGCCATAGCCGAAGGCCTGGTACGGCAGCCGGACGGCCTTGGCGATCCGCATGAGGGCATCGACGGTGTTCCAGCCCTCCTTCTCAAGGAGGTAGACCTGGTAGGGGCCGGGTTCCCGGCGGATGCGCAGGGAGGTCGCCTCCCGGACGACGAAGTCCTGGGGGTCACGCTTGAGCCGCAAAAGGGATCGCCTCGATTCTGTGGAAGTACTCTGGTGCATTTTACCTGTGATACGGCACCCCTGCAAGCAGGAGTTGATCTAGATGAAGGTTCTCCTCCTTCTCACGCATCCAACCTCGACGGCCTTTAATCAGCAGATGGCACAGGTGGGCGTAGAGAGGCTGACCGCCCTGGGGCATGATGTCACCCTGGCCGACCTCTACGCCGAGGGGTTCGATCCCGCTCAGGCCACGCCTGCAGCGATTGCACAGGAACGGGATCGCCTGGCGGAGCATGACCTGCTCCTCTGTCAGTTTCCGCTCTGGTGGTTCCGCCCGCCGGCGATGCTCATCGGCTGGTTCGAGCAGGTCCTGCCGGACGCGCCGCTCTATGCTGGTAAGCGAGTGCTCTTCTCCGCGACGGCGGGGGGCTCGCCTTCGACGTACAAGGCTTCAGGTGTGAGTCAAGAGCCCAGGGAACTCTTCCAACCGCTGCTGGAGGCGCTGGAGCGGTCAGGCTTTTTGGCGCTGCCCTCCTTTGTCGCTTGGGGGATGCTAAAGGCAGGGGAAGCAGACCGGTGTCAGCACCGGGAGGCGCTTGGGGTGCACATTGAGGAATGGGTCAGGCAGGGGGATTGACGCCGCTTACCATGCGTGGTACGTTCTGGGTGACATTCTCATATTCCACTAGGGGAGCCCTGTCCGGGCTGAGAGCAGGTTATGGAGACCTGGACCCTTCGAACCTGAACTGGCTAAGACCAGCGGAGGGAAGTGGGCGCCGGACCTGCTGTGCGATCGACCAGGCCGCCTGCCGCTACTTCTGCGGGGGCGGCCTTTTGTATACCTAGGAGGAGTTGCCGTGACGCTAAAGCGAGCGATGACGATTGCGGGCTCGGACTCGGGCGGTGGCGCCGGGATCCAGGCCGACCTGAAGACCTTCACAGCACTGGGCGTCTACGGTACGACGGTCCTAACGGCGATCACCGCCCAGAACACCCTGGGCGTTCATGGCGTGTTGCCGATCGACCCCGGCATGGTGCGAGCACAGATGGATTCCGTCCTAAGCGACATCGGGACGGATGCCGCCAAGACGGGGATGCTCTTCTCGGCGGAGATCATTGAGGTTGTTGCAGAGCAGGTCCGCACGCATGGGGTCTCGCAGCTTGTCGTCGATCCCGTGATGGTCGCGAAGGGCGGCGCCTCACTCCTACAAGTAGAGGCGACGGAGGCGCTGAAGCGGTCGCTCTTGCCGCTGGCCTACTGCGTGACGCCGAACCTGCCCGAGGCGGAGGTGCTGACCGGGCTTACCGTAGCGGATCGGACGGGGATGCGGCGGGCCGGCGAAGCGATCCTGGCGCTGGGCGCCCGCTCGGTCGTGATCAAGGGCGGCCACCTTGTGGGGGAGGAGGCGGTCGACCTCTTCCTGACTGCCGATGGTGAGCCGGTCTGGCTCCCGGCGCCCCGACTGGAGACCCGCCATACCCACGGGACCGGCTGCACCTTCTCAGCGGCGCTGACGGCTGGTCTGGCCCAAGGGCTGGAGCTCCTGGATGCGGTCCGTCAGGCCAAACGCTTCATTACGGCTGCGATCCAGACGGCGCCGGGGATTGGGGCTGGGCACGGGCCGACGAACCACCTCTGCTGGTCTAAGGGGGGCTGCTAGATGAACCGCGTCGCGCGGATGCTCTGGGCGGGGCGCCCGCTGGTCCACTGCATCACGAACTTTGTCTCGATGGACTGGATGGCGCGAGGCCTTCTGACGGTGGGCGCCCGACCGGTGATGGTCCACGCCTGCGCAGAGGTGGCCGGGATGGCTGCGGCGGCCTCGGCGTTGCTGCTTAACCAGGGGACCTGGTCGGGCGAGCAGCACGAATCGATGAAGCTGGCGGCGGCGGCAGCGAAGCAGGCGGGGCGCCCCGTCGTCCTGGACCCGGTGGGTGCCGGTGCACTACCAGTTCGGACCGCCGCGGCGATGGAGCTATTGCGATCTGGTCTTGTCACCGCAATCCGTGGGAACGCCGGGGAGATTCTGGCGCTGGCCGGGGAGAGCGGTCGGACCCGTGGGGTCGACTCGGCCGATGTAGGGGCTGAGGGGCGCCTACGGCAGGCCGCGATGGAGCTGGCTCGCCAGTTCGACTGCCTGGTCGTGGCGACCGGTAAGGTCGATCTAGTCACGAACGGACGGGAGTCCCTGGTGATTCGCGGCGGCGATGAGCGGCTGACAGAGATTCCGGGGGCGGGCTGCCTTGGCGGGGCGGTCCTGGCAGCGCTCTTGGGCGCGTGGGCGACGCAGGGCGCCTCGTCAGACCTGCTCGCCCTGGTGGCTGAACTGCAACTCTGGCTGAAGGTGGGGGCTGAAGGGACCGTCTCCGGCGGCATCGGGACCTTTGGTGACCGGTACCTGGACGCCCTGCAGGCGGGCGCCGATCTACCGGAGGGCCGGATTCGGGCGCCCCTGGCGGACCTTCTTCGCCTCAACGTCCTGCTGGACGGCTCGGCCACGGAGGCGCTCGTCGACGATCTGCTCGCGGCTGGCGTCCGCTCGATTCAGTTCCGGGAGAAGAGGCAGGAGATGAGCGAGCAGCTCGCCGCGGCTCGGCTGATTCGGGCGAAGTGCCAGGCGGCGGGCGCCCTCTTCCTGGTCAACGATCGGCTCGACCTCGCCCTGGCGGTGGCGGCGGATGGGGTCCACCTGGGCCAGACGGATCTACCGGTCACAATCGCCCGGCGGCTCTTGCCAGCGGGGGCGGTGATCGGGCTCTCGGCGGCGACACCGGCGGAGGCTCGGGCTGGCGTTATGGATGGGGCCGACTACCTGGGGACGGGAGCGGTCTACGC
>DATGYC010000349.1:0-17441 GCA_035298385.1 Symbiobacteriaceae bacterium
CGTCTCCGAGCCGGACATCCGTTCGTCGGAGGAGGCCTACCTCTACCTGACGAAGCTGCGCTCGATCATCAAGTACTGCGGCGTCTCCGACGTCAAGATGGAAGAGGGCTCGATGCGCTGCGACGTCAACACCTCGGTTCGCCCGCTGGGCGCCGAGCAGTACGGCACCCGCTCGGAGTTGAAGAACGTCAACTCGTTCTCCGCCGCCGTGCGGGGCATTGAGTACGAGGCGAAGCGCCACATCGCCATCCTGGAGGCGGGCGGCGAGATCGACCAGGAGACCCGCTCCTGGCGTGACGCCCAGGGCAAGTCGGTCCCGCTCCGCTCCAAGGAGGATGCGGAGGATTACCGCTACTTCCCCGAGCCAGACCTGCCCCCGGTCTACCTGACCGATGAGGACCTGGAGCGGATTAAGGCGACCCTGCCGGAGCTCCCGGATACGATCATGGCCCGCCTGATGAGCGAGTACGGCCTCTCGGCCTACGACGCTGGGCAGATCGTCGCCGAGAAGGAGTACGCGGAGTGGTACGCCGAGGCGGTCGGCGCCGCTGGCGCCGAGAACGCCAAGACGGTCGCCAACTGGCAGATCAACGAGCTCTTCCGGATCATGAACCTGGGCGGACAGGGCCCGGAGTCGATCCCGGTCACCCCGGCCCAGCTGCGGGGGATGCTGGAGCTGCTGAACAAGGGCGTCATCACCGGTAAGATCGCGAAGACCGTCTTCGAGAAGATGGCGGAGTCCGGCAAGGATGCCGAGACGATCGTCAAGGAGGAGGGCCTCTCGCAGGTCGCTGATGAGGGCGAGCTCTACAAGGTGGCGCTCGAGGTCGTCCAGGCCAACCCGAAGGTCGTCGAGGACTGGAAGGGTGGCAAGCAGGCCGCGGCGCAGTTCTTCGTCGGGCAGCTGATGAAGGCGACCCGTGGGCGGGCGAATCCGCAGTTGGCGATTCAGCTGATCACGAAGGCGTTGGAAGAGGTTACTCGATAAGCCGTAGAGCCCGCAGGGGGTTATCCCCTGCGGGCTCTTTTTTCAACCGCGGATGACGCGGATTACGCGGATACCTAGGGATTCCCATGCGAGTTTCTATTATAATAATATATAGAACGGGTCTGTTCCTCATCCGCGTCATCCGCGTAATCCGCGGTTATTACATTGTTTTGAGGTGACCTATCATCCGCAAGCCAGCCCCCATCAAAGTAGGCGACACGATCGGCATCATCTCTCCCTGTGGTAACGTCAGGCCCGATTGGTTGGAGCAGGGGATCGAGCGGATCCATGCAATGGGGTTCCGCACACTCGTCGGCGAGCACGTCCTGGACCAGAACGGCTACCTCGGTGGTACTGATGAGGCCCGCGCCGCTGACTTCAACGCCATGTGGGCCAACCCCGAGGTACAGGGGATCATCTCGTCGAAGGGCGGCTACGGCTCGATGCGGATGCTCCAGGGGGTCGACTGGGACCTCGTCCGCTCCCGCCCGCTCTTCTTCTGCGGCTTCTCCGACATCACAGGGCTCCACCTCGCCATCCAGAAGGAGGCCAACCTGGTCACCTTCCATGGCCCCATGATCACCGGCTGGGGCGCCGCCCGGGCCTACAACACCGCCAACTTCCTCCGCGCCGCCACCAGCACGGCGCCCCTCGGCGAGATCCCCTGGCCGACTGAGGATGAGATGTATGGGATCGAGAGCGCTCGCCCACAACTCCTGACGATCCGGGGCGGCAAGGCCCAGGGGCGCCTCGTCGGCGGCAATCTCTCCCTGATCCACGGCCTGATGGGCACTCCCTGGGAGATCGATCTGACGGATACCATCTTGATGATGGAGGATGTCGAGGAGGCGCCCTACCGGGTCGACCGGTTCCTGACCCAACTCCTTCTCTCCGGCAAGATGGCCGGGGTGCGCGGGATCATCTTCGGCGACTCGCCCTCCTGCACGGATGAGGTGCCCGGGCGCCCTCCGATCGAGCAGGTGGTGGCCGACCGGCTGGGCGGTCTAGGAATCCCGGTCTTCTACGGCTATCCGTCCGGTCATACCGGTTATCGGGCGACGCTGCCGCTCGGCGTCCAGGTCGAGATCGATGCCGACAACGGCACCCTGACGGTCCTAGAGTCCGCCACCGTGACGGACTAGGAATCTCCCACGATAGCGAAGGGCCGGGGAGACCCCCGGCCTTCTACTTTTTGGGGAAGACTAGACGGAAAACGTGCCATCCGGAGGGATCGCCCGTGCGCCGTCCAATCGTCCTAGCTGCACTGACCCTACTGACGTGGGGCCTGCTTGTCGAGCAGGCCTCCGCCCACCAGCCCTTCTTCGAAGAGCGAGACTGGCGGCTGAACGCCCCGTATCAAGTAGCCGACCCGTCCGTCTCCACCGCTCTGTACGGCAGCCTTACCCGATCGGGCGATGTCGACTGGATCGAGTTCCCGGGCAAGCCCGGCCAGGAGCTTCTCCTCAGCCTTGTGATCCCACAGATCGCCGGCCAGGAGGAGTTCGCTCCCACGATCGCCCTGGTCGGCCCCGGACTGCCGCAGAACCGGCTCCCGGGCTGGGTGCGGCGGCCGGAGGGCGGGGGCGCCCTGGTCTTCGAGCCCACGCCTGGGGCGGCGCCCACCTTCTATGAGCCACACGGGGACCGCTCCTACTGGCGCCGCCAGGAGGCCCGCGTCCCCCTGCCTGCCGGGGGGACCTACCTGGTAGCCGTCTACCATCCGAAGGGGCAGACGGGGCGCTACACCTTGGTGGTCGGAGAGCGCGAGGTCCGGGGTGGGGACCCGGAGTATCGGCGGAAGACCGAGCGCTGGTGGACCCCCGTGCCTCGGGGCGGGTTCAAAGAGGGCTAGCCACCCGCCTGATGGCGGCCGCCACTCCCGCCAAACTCCGGCCTGTGGTAGACTAGCCGTATGGAAAAGCAGCAGAACTCCCTCCCCGTCCGGCCCGGGGAGCAGATCCAGGTCCAGATCCACGGTCTCGGGCACTCCGGCGAGGGCGTCGGGCGCCACGAGGGCCTGACCCTCTTCGTCCCGGGCGGCGTCCCGGGTGATACCCTAACCGTCCGCATCCTTGAGGTGAAGAAGAACTACGCCACCGCCCAGATCCGCTCGGTCGATCAACCCTCGCCCGACCGGGTCGCCCCGCCATGCCCTGTCGTCGGCGAGTGCGGCGGCTGCCAGACTCAGCATATCGCCTACCCGGCCCAGCTTCGCATGAAGGAGCAGCAGGTGCGGGATGCGATCGAGCGGATCGGCAAGCTGTCCGGCGTTACAGTCCATCCTACCCTGGGGATGGGGGCGCCCTGGGGCTACCGCAACAAGGCGCAGTTCCCGGTGGGCCAGGCTGGCGGTAAGATCATCGCTGGCTTCTTCGCCCCGAACTCGCACCGGATCATCGACATCGAGAACTGCGAGATCCAGCACCCGCTCGGTAACGAGATCATGCGAGTGGCCAAGGAGCTGGCCGCCAAGTATGGCGTGCCGATCTACGATGAGAAGCGCCATCAGGGTGTCCTCCGCCACGTCCTGGCCCGGGTCGGGCGAGGCACCGGCGAGACGATGGCCGTCCTGGTTACCAACGGGCCCGAGTTCCCGAGCGGCAAGAAGATCGCCGCCGAACTGATGGAGCAGATCCCCTCGCTCGTCTCGGTCGTGCAGAACATCAACCCGGAGCAGACCAACGTGGTCCTCGGCCGGAAGAGCCGAGTCCTAGCGGGACGGGATCATATCATCGATACGATCGGCGATCTCTCCTTTGCGATCTCGCCGCTCTCCTTCTTCCAGGTCAACCCGGAGCAGACCGAGGTCCTCTACGGGAAGGCGCTTGAGTACGCCGGCCTCACCGGTTCGGAGACGGTGCTAGATCTCTACTGCGGGATCGGCACGATCTCGCTCTTCCTGGCCCGGCAGGCCAAGTCGGTGATCGGGATCGAGATCGTCCCGCCAGCGATCGAGGATGCGCATGCGAATGCGGAGCGGAATGGGGTGACGAACGCCCGCTTCATCTGCGGCGATGCGACGGTGGAGATGCCGAAGCTGGCGGCGACCGGGGTGAAGGCGGATGTGATCGTCCTGGATCCGCCCCGAAAGGGCTGTGAGGAGCCGGTGCTTCAGGCGATCGCCGAGATGGCGCCGGCGCGGGTGGTCTACGTCTCCTGTAACCCGGCCTCGCTGGGGCGGGACTTGGCGAAGCTGGCGGAGCTGGGGTACAAGACCCTGGAGGTCCAGCCAGTCGACATGTTCCCGCATACAGCGCATGTGGAGTGTTGTTCCCTACTCGTCAGAGCAGACAAGTAGGAGTAGGGTAGGCTACGTGAAACGCAGATGAACTGATCGGGTCCGGTCGGTCAGTGATGAAGAGGCAGCCCACCCCGAGTGAGCACCCACACGGAAAGCTTCGTGCGTGAGGAGAGCCCCAGCCGCACATAGACGTTCTCCAGGTGCCTGTCAACGGTATGCGGGCTCACGAACAGCTGCTTGGCGATCTCCTTATTGCTCAGCCCTTGCGCGACCAGGGTGACGATCTCCCACTGACGCGCAGTCAGCCCGCCGGCCGGCTCTCCCTTCGCCTGCTGCTCCGGTGCCGAACGGGGATCCGGCTCCTGGGGGCGCGGATCCGGCCGTTCCGCCCTGACAGAGAGCGCCAGGGCAACAGCAGCATCCTCCGTTTGCCGACCTCCTTCTGACCAGCAGCGTCTAAATTCGGCTGGACGCAGTGCGGCCCGAATTGGTGCGATCAGTTCAGCAACCTCAGCCTGCTCACTCTCGGACGGGCTAATCCCGAAGGCGCGCGAAAGTGTCTCGACAGCGGCCAGGAGGCGAAGGACGGTACCAGTCTGTCCGAGAACCACGGCGGCACGGGCCACCCCACCGATCCAGCGCACCAGCGCAAACCTGTCCCCCGTACTCCGAATCATCTCCAGACTCTCCCCCAGGTAGGCGAGCGCCTGCTCCGCCTGACCCTGGGCGGCCTCAAGCCGGGCCAGCCCGATCAGCGTCGCCGATGCCTGACTGACATAGTTCGTATCCCGCTGAATCGCAAGCGCCTCCAAGAACAGGCGGCGCGCCTCGTCAAATGCGTTCTGTCGGTAGCTCACCTCGGCCAGATGGTAGAGCAGACTGCCCGTGACCGTCAGATGGTCGGTGCGCCTGGTACGATCCAGCCCAGCCTCCAGTAACGCCCGCGCCCGCTCGTACTCACCTTTGCGCCTGGCCAGCACGGCCAGGTAGCCCATGGTGACAGCGGCCCGCACGGGCCGGTCGAGCCGGTCATAGATGGCCCGGGCCTCCTCGAAGTGGGTGCTTGCCAGATCCATACAGGCCTGCCTCATGGCCACGGAACCCAGACAGATTCTGATCTCTGCCTCTGCTTCCACGAGGCCGAGCTCCCTGACCAGTGGCAGCGCCTTCTCGCCGTAGGCAACGCTCTCCTGATGCATCCCGCAAACCAGGTAAAGGTCACTGAGTCGCACCTCGCCGAGAGCCTGGAGCGGGGTACCCTGATCACCATAGTGCCGGAGAAAGAGGCGCAACCAGTCCACTCCCTCGCGCACTCGTAACCGCCGGTACCACATGGCCATGGCAACCGAAAGACGCAGGCCCCCTACCCAATCCTTCACGTCCCGAAACCGGACCAGAGCTGCCTGCAGATTCTCCTGTTCCTGATCGATCTGTACAACCCATTCCGGCGTCCAGAACGTGGCCGCCGTCTCGGCCAACGCCAGCGCCCACTCCTGATGAAGGTGGTTCGTACATTCCCACTCCCCGGCCTCTGCCAGCCGGTTGTGAGCATACTGCCGGATCGGTTCCAGCAGTTGATACCGGGTCTGGCAAGTCCGCTCCGACACCACCACCAGCGACTTGTCTACCAACTGCAGAAGCGTATCTAGGCCCGGGAGGGAGTCGCCCGAATCGGGGCAGACGCTCTCCATCGCCTTCAGGGTGAAACCACCGGCAAATACGGCAAGCCGGCGCAACAACCGCTGTTCTCCGTCGGAGAGCAGGTTGTAACTCCACTCAATGGCGGCCCGCAGCGTCCGGTGCCGCGGCGGTGCGGACCGCAGTCCACTTGAGAGCGTGACCATCGCCTCTTCCAGGTTCGCAGCGATGTCAGTCGGGGCAAGTCCGCGCACGCGCGCTGCCGCCAGTTCAATCGCCAGGGGCAGTCCGCCCAACCGGGTGCAAATCTGGGCCACCGCCGCTGCGTTGCTGGATTCAACCTTGAAGCCGGGCAGGGCAACCCCGGCCCGGTCGGCAAACAACCGCACCGATCCATACGTCAGCAGTCGCTCGGGAGTAGACTCGCCCCCCTTGGGGAGCGGCAGCGGTTCAACCTTCAGCACCACCTCGCCGGCCACCCCAAGTCGCTCACGACTGGTGGCCAGAATGACCAAATGCGGGCAGGCTTCCAGCAGCCGCTGCACCACGCCGGCCACAGCGTCAACTAGATGCTCGCAGTTGTCCATAATCAGCAGCATTCGCTGGTCGCGCAGGACCTCCTCCAGTCCTTCCAGGGGTCCACGGTCGGGGCGGATCTCAACCTGAAGCGCCTGGGCGATCGCCAGCGGCACGACGGCTGGGTCCGACACGCGGGCGAGTTCAACCAGCCAGGATCCGCCGGCAAAGCGGTGGGCCAGGTGAGCTGCGACGTGCAGGGCCAGTCGCGTCTTTCCCACCCCGGCCGGGCCGCTGAGTGTCATGAGATTGGTCTCCCGAGCAAGTGCGAGCGCACGCACCAGATGGTCTTCTCGGCAGAGGAATCGCGTGCACTGGGTGGGGAGATTTGTGGGCACTGCGTCCAGGGAGCGCAAAGGCGGAAACTCGACGGGTAGATCTGGGTGGGTTAACTGGTAGATCTCTTTGGGCCGCTGTAGGTCGGCCGTTCGGCATGCACCAAGTTGGAGCAGCCCGAACGGCCGTGTCAACGTACGGTCCGCGCGTTCACCCGCCTGCTCATTCAGCAGAATCTGCCGGGGATGACCCACGGAGGCGATCGTTACCGCCTGCAGAAGCCAGTCGCTTCCCGACACGCCGCCAGTACCGTTCATGAACAGGATGGCGCAGCGCCACGACCCGTGCGTCCCGATCTCTTGCGCTATCGCTGGCTGGAGTCCGACGGCGGCCCGGCAAGCGCTCTCGACATCCGCAAAAAGCAGGGCAAGCCCTGAAAATCCACCCGAATCTAGCGCCCGGCCTTGATAGGTAGTCAGAAGAGGGTGGTCGTGTAGCTTCCGTAGGGAGGCCGCCGTCGAATCCGTGCCAATCCACAGCACAAGCCTGGCTTCCGGGGGTATCGTTTCCATGTTCGAAACCACCTCTTGCCAAGATTATATCGAGATGCGTATAATACGATCATACGAATTATACGATAAATGATGCAAACTTGAAAGGTGGATGTATTATGGCTAAGAAGTTCTCTGTGTCTGATCTGCACCGCCTGAGCCCCGCGACTGACTCCGCCGCTTCGCTCAATGCCGCCGAGGTCCCAAATACAACCTGTCGCGATACGATCGTTGAAACAGGATTCCTTGCCGGCGCAGCCAAGGATGAGAAGTAGGGGCTGACGCTCCTAGAAGGCTCGACTATGGGGGACTCACCCGCGGGATGAGTCCCCTTTACGCGTCTCACGAGGAGGCTGCTCTTCCATGTCAAAGGCTGACCCGCTCAAGACGCGCCTGCTCTCCCTCCCAACCGACCTGCCCGACCGCACGATCGAGCACGCCCCTCCCTGGGTCCACATCGCGGGCGCCCCGGGAGATCGCCTGCCGCTGCAGGGGTGGAAGCTGCATCTCTCCGCGACCCCTCGCAATGCTGTGGAGGTACTGGAGCAGGCGCTCCCCGTGCTGCGCGCGCATCGTTGCGCATTCAAGGTAGCCGCCGACTCGGCATGCCTGCTACGACTGAACGAAGGCAGTGGAAGCGGCCGTGCACAGATTGGCAAGTTCATCACAGTCTATCCCGACTCCGACGAGCAGGCGGTCGTGTTGGCAGGGCAACTGCACGCGGCGACCGCCGGACTGGAGGGGCCCGCGGTTCCCTCTGATAGGCAGTACTGCTCCGGCAGTCTGGTCTATCGCCGCTATGGCGGTTTCAGTCGCAGGGTGGTGCTGACCCCGAACGGTCAGATCCACCCTGCCATTGCCGCCCCCGATGGCAGACTGGTGCCGGACGAGCGCCAGCCCTGGTTCGCTCCGCCTGCCTGGGCCGCCGATCCCTTCTGCGCGCCCGCCGCAGACGAAGAGACTGAGGTGGAAGGCCCCCTTGGCACCCGGTATCACGTGCTGGAGGCTCTGCACCAGACTGGGAAGGGCGGGGTCTACCTGGCCGAAGATACGGCGGGGGCTGCGCCGCGCCAGGTGGTGATCAAGGAGGCGCGGCACCACGTAATTGCAGATGAAGGCGGCCGCGATGTGCGCGACCGCCTTCGGCATGAGTTTCATATGCTGACGAGTCTCTACCCGCTGGGAGGGATTCCGCACCCTTTTGAGCTGTTTGAACAGGAAGGGAACCTCTACCTGGTGATGGAGGTCCTGGCGGGAGAGACGCTACGCAAGCGCTTGGCCGATCTTGGCCTGCGCGGGGAGTCTCTGCCCTGGCCCGCTCTCCTCCAGTTGGGAGAGCAACTCGTGGAGATCGTCACGCAGTTCCATGCGCGCGGCGTCGTGCTGCGCGATCTGACGCCGAATAACCTGGCTCTTGAGCCCGGCGGGCGCCTGCGGCTGCTGGACCTGGAGTTGGCTCATCAACTGGGGAGTGAACTCCCTGCCTTTCCGGGCCGTACGGAGGGCTTCGCTCCACCCGCAGGCGGAGCGGGACGAAAAATCAGCCCGGCAGACGACTTCTATGCCGTTGGCTCCTGCCTCTTTGCAATGGCCTGCAATTGCTCCCCGCTGCTGCCGGTGCCGCCAGCAGACCTGGAGGAGCGTCTGGAACACCTGCTCCAGAGTCTGCGGCCTGATCTGCCAGCCAGCTTCGCTGCCCTGATCCGGCGGCTGCGCACACAGCCCGAGTCGGTTCCCGATCTGCGGGCAGCCCTACAAGAGCTCTCGCCGGCAGGCAACCTCCGAGGACACAGCGAGTTTAGCCCCGCAGGAGGTTGCTGCCCGGATGCCGCCCCGCTCGGGGAGTTGTATCCGGTCGATCCCGGGAGCTGCCTACAGCGAGCCATTCGCATCGGCGACTGGCTGCTGGAGCAGCGCTCTACCGTTCAGAGCGATGTGCGGACCGGGGGAGAGGTGCCGATCGCCGTGCAGTCAGGCGCCTGCGGCGTGGGGCTCTTCTTGTCCGATCTCTTCGCTGAAACGGGCGAGCAGCGTTTCCTGGAGGGCGCCGTCGCCATGGCGAAGTGGTCTCAAGCGTGGGCAGAGGCACATCCGGCGCTGGTGCCGCCCGGGCTCTACTTTGGGCTGGGCGGCCTTGGGTGGCTGCAGTGCCGCCTAGCCGACGCCACCGGGGATCCGGGCTACCTGGAGCAAGGCGTCCTGGTAGCGGCTCAGGTGGACCAGATCGCCACCGCACATCCGGATCTGACCCACGGCGTTGCCGGCATCGGGCTGATGCACCTGCTGCTGGCCGCCCGCACCAGTGACCCGCACCACCTCAGCCAGGCCCGCGCCTTGGCAGACCGGCTGCTGGCAGTTCAAGGAGACGACGGCCTCTGGCTAAGCCCGCTCACCGCCCCTCCTAGTCCTCAGTACGGCATGGCCCACGGCCCGGCCGGCATCGGCCTCTTCCTCGCCGAGTTGGGCGTGGTGGCCGCGGAGAGCCGCTATCTTGATGCGGCCCGGCGCATCGGCCGGCTCCTCATCGCTGCGCGACAGATCACCGCCGGCGGTGAGGGCTGGACCTGGCCCCACTCGCCCGCGACCGGGAACGCCTGGCCCCACTGGTGCAATGGCGCGACAGGGGTCGGCCTCTTTCTGCTGCGGCTGCACCAGCTCACAGGTGAGCCGGAATGGCTGGAACCGGCCCACCGCGCCGCCGTGGCGGCGCACCGGTGCTGCCGAACCGGGGGCGTATCACTCTGCCACGGCATGGCGGGCGAAGCGGACTTCCTGCTCGCCATGCACGCCGCCACAGGGGATCCGGCCCTGCTGGCAGATGCCCGGGATCTGGCCCGGCTGATCGTGATGCAGGGAGACGGATGGGCGCCCGGCAGAACCGCGAGTACCGGTGAGGCGTTCTCACCCTGGTATATGACGGGCCAGGCCGGGGTAGGCGCCCTCTTCCTGCGGCTCGGCTCCGAACCAGGCCGTCTCGGCCCGGCCACTCTGCCGTTGATCTCGCGTATGGGCGCTGTGCCATAACTGTGCGTACCGTTCGCCCCGGTCGAGCAGGGCCGCATGGGTGCCCTGCTCCACGATCTCGCCCCGGTCGAGGAGCACGATCAGGTCGGCATCGGTCACCGTGCTCAGGCGGTGGGCGATGACGATCCGGGTGATGCCGGTTGCGCGCAGGTTCTCTTCAAGTTGGCGCTCTGTCATCGCATCGAGCTGGCTCGTGGCTTCATCGAGAATCAGCAGGGCCGGGCGGCCTGCAAGGGCGCGAGCGATCGCTAGCTTCTGCCGTTGGCCGCCCGAAAGGTTTTGGGCCTGCTCGCCCACCCGCGTGTGGTAGCCCATCGGCATCCGGCGGAGATCCGAATCGAGGAGCGCCATGCGTGACGCCCATTCGATATCCGCCTGCGACAGCGTGCGGTGAAACGCGATGTTATCACGGATCGTGTCGTTAAAAAGGAACGTTTCCTGAAGGACACTGCCCACTTGCCGGCGGATCTGTCCACGATCGGTACGGCGCAGGTCGATACCATCCACCGTTATATGACCGGCCGTGGGCTCATACAGCCCCAGAATCAGCTTGATGATCGTGCTCTTACCGGATCCGGTCTCGCCGACTAGCGCCACCTTCTGCCCGGGCCGGACCTGCAGGGATACCCCCTTCAGCACCTCGGGGCTGCCCGGGCCATGGGAGAAGCTGACCTGCTCAAGGGTGGCCGCTCCGCCCACCGTTACACGGACAGGCTCGGCCGGGCTAGGTTCCGGCTCGGCCCCCATCACATCCTCGACGCGCTCAATCGCTCCGCCCAGCATCTGCAGTTGCTGGATGCTGCCTGCCAGTGAGCTGATGGGGGCAAGAAAGGCCCCAGCCAGGCTCGAAAAGCCCAGGACAGCGCCGAGGGTGCTCTGTCCGTCGATGATCGCTTGAGCGCCGGCACCGAGGAGCAATAGCGGCACCATCAGCCTGATGGCGCCCAGTATGCTCTCCATTGCGGCGCCATACCGGTCTCGGCTGGCCGAGATGGTCACCTGCTCCTCCAGCCGGCTGCGCCACTTAGTCAGGACGAACTCCTCAATGCCCGCGGCCTTGACGAGCGGCATGGAGTGCAGCACCTCAACCAGGTAGCCGGTCATCCGGGAGCCGGCGGCCAGTTCCTGGCGGGTCAACGTGCGCACGCGCGGACTCAGTACCAGCATCAGGATCAGTTGCAGCCCTGCGGCTACCAGCACCATCCCCGTAAGTGGCCATGACTCGACGGCCATGGCAATTCCGTACGTAATGAGGAGCAGGGTGTCAAGGATGAGGGAGGCGCCCCGTCCCGCCAGCGCCTCTTTGACCAAGAGAAGACTGGTGAGACGGGAGGCCAGATCACCCGTTGACCGCTGCTCAATGAACGCTATTGGCAGGCGAAAGAGATGCGCCATAAACTGGGTCGAGAGGTGGACATTCAACACCGCCTGGAGGCGAATCACCAGGCGGGAGCGCACATACATCATCACGGCCTGAAACAGGCCGACCGACACGAGGCCCGCCAGCAGGGTGAAGAGAATGGCGGGCTCTTTCGCGCCAATGAGACGGTCAACCGCTATCCGCGTCAGGATCGGCGTGGCAAGACCGGTGGACTGAAGGAGCAGCGAGACCGCAATGACCAGTACGAACAGGCGGGGCTCATGCCACAGCAGCTTGGCGTAGTAGAGCCAGTCGATTCGCCTTGCCGGGCGCTCTGCTAGCCGCTCCGTGGGGCTGAAGGTGAGCACAATGCCGGAGAACTGGCGAGCCAATTCGGCGCCGCTGAGCCGTTCGCGGCCGCGCGCCGGGTCCAGAATCCAGGCGTGCGTTCCCGTCCACCGTTCCAGGACGACGAAGTGCGCTTGATTCCAGTGGAGCATGGCGGGAAGCTGAACTTCGGACAGATCTGCCGCCGACACTCGCAGGGCGCGGCACTCTAGGCCGTATGCTTGCGCCACCTGCTTGAGCTTGAGTGCGCTAACGCCGTCACGGGACGACCCGCAGCGCTCGCGGACCTCGCTGAGCGGGGCGTGGTGACCGTAATACTTGAGCACCATTGTCAGGGCGGCGGGGCCGCACTCGGCGGCCTCCATCTGCTGGACCAACGGAACGCGGCGGTTTGCCATGCACTACCGCTCCCTTGCTGGCGGCTGCAGCCACAGGACCGAGGGGATCCGTGCCGGCGACCAGAGGCGCAGCAGCCCCATGCCAATGCCTGCGAGTCCCATCATGAGGCCAGGCGTGTGCGCCTGCCGCGGAACGCCACATCGCCAGATACCCTGCTCTACGTCCGCAAGCACCTGCGCCGCCTCAGCCATGGCGGCCCCATCCCACCTGGTATCCTTCATCACTCTGCCTGCTGTCAGAAGGATATCAATCGCCCCGAGGTCCCCGTGGCAGAGCGAGTGGTTCATGCCAAACCCCTCGCGTGCCGTCGTGCCCAGGGCGATGGCGATCTCCTCATCCACCAGCGGGTCCTGAAGGCACTTGCGGACCAGAAGGCGGCCAAGCCCGATCCCCGGTGCGCCGTTACACCACGCAGTGCTAACGGCAGGCTCCTGGCCGGCATCGGGAACCCGCAGATCCTTCCAATTGCCGCGCTCCGGCAGGAAGAGACTCCGCTCATACGCCAGCGCCTGACGGGCGACATGGCCATATTGGTGATCGCCCGTCGCTGCGGCCAACTCAAGCAGAGCCCAGGCGATGCCGGCACAGCCGTGAGAGAACCCGGCTATCGGCAACTGCTCCGCGGCCGGTACGCGCCAGCCCACCCCGTGTTCGTAAGGCGCGGCGCCCTCGACCAGCCGGTCTCCACAGCGGCGCGCCACCCGCAGCAGGCGGGGATCGCCCGTCTGCCGGAACAGATCGAGGCAGACCAGCAGCGTCCCGGCTGATCCGCCCAGGAGATCGAACTGCTGATCGTTGGAGACCTCCCGCTCGATCATCTCCAGTGCGTTCAGCGCCTCCGCCAGGATGGAGGGCTCGTGCCAGAGCGCCGCCAGGTGGCTCATCACATAGAGGTGCCCGGCCCGTCCCGTGAACGCCCCAATAGGGGAGACCCCCGGGGGATACTCCCGAGTCAGATCGCTGCGCAGCACTTGCAGACCGGCCCTGGCTGTACGCTCATACTCCGGGCGCCCGGTGGCGGCGCCCAGGTAGGCCAGGAAGAGCGCAATCCCGCCCACCCCGCCGTACAGATTGGTGCCGACCGGGCCGAGATTGCACTGGGTATGGTCTCCCCCCACCAGTATGAGGCCGTTCCAGCAGACATCATCTTCGCCAAAGATCGCCTTCTTGAGCAGATGATCGCCAATCCGGGATGCTGCCTGTAGGAAGGAATCGCGCGATGGCGTCGGTGCGTCGGCATTGCGAGTGCGGGGAGCGGGCTGTCGGACGTGGGCCTGCCGATCAATGACAGCCATCGCCTCCCGGATCAGAGCAGCCTGCGCGGCCAAGTCTTCATCATCCAGATGAGCGAGGCGATCCAGCACCACCGAAAGGCTGTCCTCGGCAAAGAAGTCCGCAATGCAGACCCCGCTGCTGGTCCACAGGTGGCGTTCGCCGGGCCTGGCGGTGAAGAAGGGAATGTCAACGTTGCGCAGATCAGCCTGTTCATGCGGGACCACCCGCTGTAGGGCGCCCCGTATCACGGACGCTGCCCAGAGCATGTCCAGCAGCATGTCGCGGTCGAGGCCGTCTCTGAGCAGATCCGGATGGTGCCCCTGCCGGAGGTAGCTTGCATACTGCCGGGTCGGGCGGACGATGTGCCGGACGGTCACACCGGCAAACCCCTTGAGCATGGCGATCGCCTGCTCCCGATGGGCCATCAGCAGCTTGTACGTCTCTTCGAAGCCGGCGACAGTCTCCTCCACGTAAGTAGTGGGGTCGACCGTTGCGCCGGCCAGCGCAGGTCGGTTCTTGGCGCCCTCAAGCTTCACGTCGCGAGGTGCAAGGTGCATGCTGTCCGTGCCTACAGCAGCCGGGAGATGCATGGGCTTCGGGAGGTACTGTCCATCCTCGCCGCCCAGACCGCTAATGTCGACCCCTTTCCGCCCTTGGACACCCATAATCCGCATCGGCAGCATACCCGTCTTCAGCACAGACCGGTTCAACTCTTCCATGGCCAGCGCTGCGGCGGAGCGGCCCTGGCTGTCCGGGAACCGGTGATGCATCAGACCTTCCAGATCGATCAGGACGGGATGCTCCCCCGCAGCGATCAGGTTCTCGAAGTGGAAGTCGACGGCGTGCAGAACATAGAGCAGGGCCAGGTAGCTCCCCTGGCGCCAGTAGAAGCGCTTTACCTCGTCGGCTGTCGCACAGCCGGCCGCGGCAATATGCTCCACCCAGCCATAGTTTGAGCGGTCTGCAACCAGCAGGAGCCGGTGCGGGTGGCGCAGGCCGGTCGCGTTCAACCAGCCGAGCAACTCTTGGAACTGGCGGTCCACCGCCAGCGAGTGCGGTTTATAGACAAGGCGCAGGCCAGACGTAAACTGGCAGAGAATCACGCTGCGTCCGCGGCAGTGGGAATCGCCGGAGTCGCACTGAATCGCTGCGAGTTCGCCCGGATCTGCCTGCCCGAGGAAGGTCGTGCCGATTAGTGAGCGGTCGCTAGCGACCCGCTCTAGGAACTCCAGGCTGCTCTCCACCCAGTGTGACAGGGTGGTCATCATCAACCTGGCCAGGACCTGATACTCCTCACAAAGGGCGAGCCAGTTCTGCGGTGTGCCCAGGCAGACCTCAGCGAAATACTGAAACCTGGCCTCGGGCGTCTCTCCCTCAAGGCGCTCCAGGAGGCGCGCCGTATTCAGTTCCAGCATCAAGGTTGGGGCGCATTGCCCGCTCAGCCGCCGAGCGAGTGCTGACAGTAACTGGGCCTCGACGCGCTCCGCCAGCAGTTGGCCCCCGTACTCTTCCCGCAGCTTGCTAACGCCCACGCGTAGCTGCCGGGCGCCGAATCGGAGGAACGGTCGGATAAAGGTGTAAAACGGAGACACTTTCCCGGAATCGGGGGCGCCCGGGACTAATGCCGTGAAGTCGGGAAGCGGTTCGTCCTGACCAAAGCCGGAAGCCAGCGCTTCCAGGGTGTTCGCCCATGCCGGTCCTTCCGTCCCCTGCTTCCACTCGGGGTCGGTATCGCCAAGCAGGTGCAGAAGGTCGCTCTCGGTCAGCCCGCCCATCGCTAGCCGCTCCCGAAAGGTCTCATCATCAACGGCCATCTTCGCCTTCCAGGTCTGCAGCCGAGCGGCGCCCTCCTCCTGAGGTCCGTGAGGGAGCGCCCGCACCGCTCGTTCGTGTAGGAGGCTCGCCATGGCCCACGTTCGCTGGATCGTGCCCTTCACCGTAACGCCTCCCACCAAATGTTCGTCATCCGGCAGTCGTTATTGCGGAACCGGGGCGCCCTCCACTTTGAGGGGCGCCCCGATTCCTGCCTACCTTAGCACATGAACACAGCGCTCTGGAGGCAATCGGTTCCCCCAGCGATGGTGCAGTAAGCAATCATGGTGTCCGTGGCCATCAGGCCGCCCACGACACCACGCAGTTCATCCTCGTTCAACTCGGCTCCGGCCGGGTGCGCGGGCACAAGGGCAAGCTGCTCGGGGGTGAGGCTTGCGCGGAACTGCGGGTTCTTCCAGGCGCGTACGATCATATCGCGAGACATGTAATACTCCCCATTTCTTCGTTGGTTTGTCCAACGTGTTAAGTCAGTTCGGAGCCCGCGGGATGGGCCGGTAGCATGGCGTGTCTCTCAGCGCTGAGCTTCCTTAGCAGAGGTACAAGGCGCTCTGGAGGCAGCCGGTTCCCCCTGCGATGGTGCAGTAGTCAACAGAGGTCGGCGCGGTCTCAATGGGTGCCAAGCCGCCCACGGCACCACGCAGTTCATCCTCATCCAACTCAGCTCCGGCGGGGTGCGCGGGCACAAGGGCACGCTGCTCGGGGCTCAGGGTTGCGCGGAACTGCGGGTTCTTCCAGGCGCGTACGATCAGATCACGAGACATGTAATACTCCTCCTTTCTTCGATGGTTTGTCCGACATGTTCGGTCATCTCGGAGCCAGCGGGGGGGCGGGGAGCATGGCGCGCTGCTCAGCGCTGAGTGCAGCGCGGTAACGGGGGTTCTTCGAAGCTCCCCCATTTTCAGATTATTAAAATTCGCTGCTCCTGTCGTGACCGGGATTGCCCAATCGTGCTACCTATCGAGTGCCTCGCGTGGGCAATTCTCCCCATGCCCCGCTTGACGATTCCAACACTTGGTGGTACGCTCGAACCAACAAACAGGCACTGTAACCAACGGGTTCAACCTCGCTTCGAGAGGTTGGACCCGTTTTGCATTGCAGCGTGAAAGGGAGGGCGCCCGATGGCAAGCAAGGAGACGCTGCTTCAGAGGCTTGATGAGATCGGCGAGATGCTCGGAACCAAGGGTGGGGTCCTGGCTTTGATGGGCGTCGGTTCGGTGGGCGTCGAGACTGACCGGATCGATGAGTACTCCGACCTGGACTTCTTCGTCATCGTCTCCCCTGGCTACCGGCAGCGCTTCATCGATCAGCTCGACTGGCTCGAGGACGTCCACCCGTTGGCCTACCACTTCAAGAACTCAGATGCAGGGCACAAGATCCTGTTTGAGGACGGGATCTATGGCGAGTTCGCCGTCTTCGATGAGAAGCAGCTTGAGACGGCCGGCTATGCAGGGGCCCGGATCGTCTGGCGGGATCCCGCCTTCGATCGGGAGGAGATCCCCCAATCGAACGGCAGTTTTCCACGACTGAAGGCAGGTTCGGTCGACCATGCCATCGGTGAGGCCGTGACGAATCTCTACGTCGGGCTAGGACGATACCTCCGCGGCGAGAAGTTTACTGCCAACCTGTTCGTACATGGTTACGCCCTGGGCCAACTGACAAAGGTGATTCATGTGGTAGAGCCCGAGGTGGATTACTTCCCTGATCCCTACGGCAACGACCGGCGGCTCGAGCGCAGATACCCTGAGTTCGCAAAGCGGATCGGCCACATGATCCAGGGGTATGACAGAGTCCCAGAGTCCGCGATCGCGATCCTGAACTTCCTGGAGGAGCACTTCCCCATCAATAAGCGGATGAGCGCTGAGATCCGTCGACTCGCGGCCCAGTCTCGCTCCTAATACAAACGAAAGAACCGGGAGGGCGCCCTCCCGGTTC
>DATGYC010000350.1:0-3849 GCA_035298385.1 Symbiobacteriaceae bacterium
GAAAGCGGCCATTCCAATCAGCGCCTCGACGCGCTGCCAGGGGGTATCGCCCCGCTGGAGCCAGATCCCGTCCGGCCGAAGGGCGGGCAGGAACCGCTCTCCAGCCACGGTCAGGCAAGGAACCCAACGGACTCGTCCCTGCCAGGGATCGGGCAGTTGATCCCACTCGGTGATCGGGCCGGCCAGCCGTTGGCAGACTGTGGCGCCCAGGAGCGGTACCAAGTCGGACGCTGCCACCAGGAGGACCGGCAGGCCCGTCAGGGGCGCCCGGAGCTGGTGCCCCGTATCGACCAGCCCGTCCAGGCAGAGGCTCTCCCCGCCTACCTCGAGCCGGACACGCCAGCGGTGTGCGGCGTTGTTCGCTCGGGTGGTCAACTCGGTCCAGATCTGCCGAGCGTTCCCGGCCAACATGCACAAGCCAATAAAGACGCCGACCCCGGCTGACGTGAGGCCCGTCTGCCAGATCGTCATGACGGAGAGGCCCGCTCCCGCAGCGCCAAGGACCACAAAGAGGAGCGTGGAGAGGAGCAGGCGAGCGGGATTCAGCGGCCAAAAGGCGACCAGTAGGAGCAGTGGCGTACCGACGAGGGTGAAGATCAGGTTCGGCCCACCGATCTGCCATTCCCAGAGCACGGCAGCGGCGCTGCCAACGAGCGTAGCGACGCTAAGGCGCCACCACCGGACCGGATGCCCGGCAAGGCGGGCCGTCGCCCAGAGCCACGGCAGGAGGACGCTTGCGTTTAGGAACAGGGCTAGGTCCCCATAAAAGACCTCGACTTCCGTCCCCAGCGAAGCCACCCCCTCCCCTGCCTCGCCCGTGAGGATACGAGGCCAGTCCGGACTTTATGCCTATTGTAACGAAGAGAGGCTGGAAAAGTTTGTCGAATTCTGGCGTCTAATTTGGTCTATTTTTGTCGAGAAAAAAGAAGGGCGCCCGCTAAGCGGACGCCCTTCGATCGGTTGTGATTCAGTTAGGACTTGCGGCGCAGGAAGGCCGGGATATCCAGATCATCCGTGATCGGCTTGACCTCAGCGACCGGGCTCTGCTGCTTGCGCTTGCCCCAGCCCTGGAACTCGCCCTCACCGAAGCCGGTGGCGATGACGGTGACGCGGATCTCATCCCCGATCGTCTCGTCGATCACGGCGCCGAAGATGATGTTCGCCTCCGGGTCCGCCGCCTGCGAGATGATCTCGGCTGCCTCGTTCGCCTCCAGCAGGCCGAGGTCCGGACCGCCGGTGATGTTGAGCAGCACGCCCTTGGCGCCATCGATGGTCTGCTCCAGCAGCGGCGAAGAGATGGCGGCCCGAGCCGCCTCAATCGCCCGGTTCTCGCCGCCACGAACGCCGATGCCCATCAGGGCGGTGCCCGTGTTGGCCATGATCGTGCGGACGTCAGCGAAGTCCAGGTTGATCAGGCCCGGGACCTGGATCAGGTCCGAGATGCCCTGGACGCCCTGGCGGAGGACATCGTCCGCGAAACGGAAGGCCTCCATGATCGAGGTCTTCTTATCAACCACCTGCAGGAGGCGGTCGTTCGGGATCGTGATCAGGGTGTCGACCGAGTTGCGGAGCGACTGGATGCCCTTGTCAGCCTGCATCGCCCGCTTGCGCCCCTCAAAGGTGAAGGGCTTGGTGACGACGCCAACGGTCAGGGCGCCCAGCTCCCGCGCCACCTCTGCGACGACGGGGGCCGCACCGGTGCCGGTGCCGCCGCCCATGCCAGCGGTGACGAAGACCATATCAGCGCCACGCAGGGCATCGGCGAGCTCCTCACGGGACTCCTCCGCTGCCCGAGCGCCCACCTCGGGGTCGGCGCCAGCGCCGAGGCCCTTGGTCAACTTCGAACCGACCTGTAGCTTGATCGGGGCGAGGGCGCCCTGAAGAGCCTGGTGGTCGGTATTTACGGCGATGAACTCAACGCCCCGCAGGCCTGCGGTGATCATCCGGTTGACGGCGTTGTTCCCGCCGCCGCCGACACCGATCACCTTGATCCGTGCCATCTGCTCGCCCTGCTGAAAGTCCATCACGACTGGTTGTCCTCCTTAGTAAACAGGCCTGCGAGCCATCGTTTCATCTGCACGAAAGCGCCCGCTGTCGTCTCTGCTGGTGCTGCAACCTCTGGCTCGGCCGGGGTGAGGCGCTGGGCGCCCCACTGGGCAAGGCTGACCGCAGTGAGCCATTGCAGACCCGGGGCTCCCTCTGGCGCGCTAGCAAGCCGGGCCGGCAGGCCCAGTGAATCACTGGCAAAAGCGAGCAGCCCCCTGAGCTGACTGCCACCCCCGGAGAGCACGAGCCCTGCCGGGAAGAGGCCGGTATAGCCGGAGCGCTTGACGCCGTTTGCCGCCAGCTGCAGCATCTCTTCGACGCGGGAGCCAATAATCTGGGCTAATTCCATCTCCGGCACTTGGCGCAGGCCAAAACCGGAGGGGGTGGGAAGGTCGATCATGGTCTCGGCATCCGCCTGTCCGGCCGACGCCCAGCCATGGACCACTTTCAACTGTTCAGCTTGTGCGATAGGGATTCGCAGGACCGTCGCCAGATCGGCTGTGATGTGATCACTGCCGACTGGGAGGACGAAGAGGTCCCACAGGTGCCCCTCCTCCCAGACCGCCACGCTGGTCGTGCCAGCGCCCAAGTCCAGATGAAGGACGCCGCTGGACCGCTCATGCGGGGTGAGGACGAGTTCACCGGCAAACCGGGCGCCCGCCCCGTAATCGAGGACCGTCAGCCCACCCGCCGTCACGGCCCGTAGGAGGTTCTGAACGGCGAATCCATCCGCGGTCACCAGGGTTACATCCGCCTGCAGGGAGCGCCCGGCCAACCCGATCGGGTCAGCCACACCCTCCGCCCCATCAACCTGATAGGCACGGGGGAGGACGTGCATCACCTCCCGCCCTTCGGGCAGGTCGATCTGAGCGGCGCCGTCAAGCGCTCGACGCAGATCGAGTGGGGTGATACCACTGGCGGGCCGGTGCACCGGCACGGTGCTGCTGCCAGGGACCGATCGCAGGTGGGCGCCCCCGATGGCAATCACCGCCCCGGGTAGCTCGGCTAGTCCAGCCTGGGTGCAGGCACGGGTGGCCGCTGTCGCAATAGCACCCATCGCCGCTGTCAGATCGGTCACCACGCCGCGTCGGATGCCGGCCGAATCCGCTTCGCCAACTCCGACCAGGCGGGAACCATCCAGGGTGACCTCGGCCAGTACCGCCCGCACGTGTGCAGAGCCGCTATCTATGCCTAGGACGTGGGATCGTTCCAACCGAATCGGCCTCCTGTATCGATACCTCTTCCTAAGCGTGGACGGGTCCTGTTAGTGATTCAACGCCCACCGAATGTTTCCTGCACGGTACCTCGGCATCGTACCAATTTCTTGCTTTGATCTTGGCTGAAACGGCAAAGGGGCAAGCCCACCGTTTCAGCGGGCTCGCCCCATGCTTCCCTTCGCTATTGGGCGCGGCGCTGCCTGGACCGCCAGCGCGTGATGATCGCCCGGCGGATGAAGCCCAGGTTGTTGAAGATGCGCAGTGCGAGCGCCACGATGGCGCCCAGGTAGAGCGTCTCCAGCCCGAGCCGATCGCCCAGGTAGACGAAGCCCGCTGCGATGAGTGCATTCATGAAGAAGCCGGTGATGAAGATGGCATCATCGTAGGTCTTCTCTAGGCTAGAGCGCAAGCCACCGAAGAAGGTATCCATCGCCGCCAACAGCGCAATGGAGAGATAGCGCCCGTAGATCAGCGGCACCGCAATCGGCGAGACCAGGCCCACTGCGATACCGACCGCCAGGCCCACAAACAGAATCCACATCTCTATCTCACCTCCGGGGGGGCGACCTGCCCCCATTCGAAGACC
>DATGYC010000351.1:0-3852 GCA_035298385.1 Symbiobacteriaceae bacterium
TCATCGCCCACCCGGAAGGTCAGATCGATCCCGGGCCACGGCTCCACATACCGGACGGCCGACCAGCGCTCTAGGCCTCTCGGCCATTTGCGCGCATCCGGCCCCCGAAACAGGGAGATCACCCCAGGGGCGCGCTCCACCAGTTGAATCGTGGTTGCGCCAGGCAGACGAAGGGCGATCGGCCAGACTGTATCCGGTAGTTTGTAGACCCAGACGGCGGCGTCCGTGGTCAGGAAGAGGCGGTCCCCATCGGAGTCGGTGAAGTAGCGGACCGCCTCGGGCTGCTCTCCTCGATTCTGAATGAAGGCCGGGCGCCATCTCGCTCCGCTCATGCGCTAGTCGCTCCTTTGGACTGGACAGACCCATCTCCCCCATCGTATGTTCGGCTCGGCTGGCTGGTCCCACCAAAGCGAACCCCCCGCCAGGCGCCCTGGCGGGGGGTTGTAGCGATCCCTTATTGGTCGGGCGCACTCGCCCGGGTGGGCGCCCCGCTCTCACGGATGAGTCGGGTGACGGCCTTGCTGAACCAGACCAGGAGCATCAGCGGCGAGGTGACCTCCATCAGCAGATGGCCCAACTGCTGGTCCTCCAGCGTCGAGAGGCCGATCAGGCTCGGCACGTGCAGGTAGGTCTTGTAGAGCGGCTCCTCCAGGATCATGATCGGCCCGAAGAGGACGGTCTGCATCACGATCGTGGCGAAGGTGTAGCCCATAACGGCCAGGGGGCGCATCTGCGGTAGTACCTTAGAACGAGTGACCACTGGCCACCAGAACAATAGGCCGACCAAGATCAGCGTGGCATACTGGACGTAGTGCACGGGATCCGAGGCGATGGCACGGTCATACAGGGAAGGGGTGTGCCACAGGAAGAAGAGCAGGTTAAAGAGAGCGAGGGTGAGCACCGGCTTGGTCAGGAAGCCAAACACCCTCTTGACGACCGGGAACCCGAGCGCCCAATCGACGACCGACTGGGGCAGGCCCAGGAGGAGCATCGGCGGGGCGAAGGTCGTGGCGAGGAGCATCGTGACCATGTGGGCGCCCATCAGGTAGACCTCACCGATCAGATGAAACGGCGTGCCCCACGCGACCCAATAGAGGAAGAGACCGGTGAAGAAGTAGGCGGTCTCCCCACCGGTGGCCGCCCCGCCAAAGCGCTTGCCGCTCCGGGGACCGATCAGTACGATGTAGGCGGCGCCCACGACGGCGATGATCAAGGCGACGATCGGCGGCCACATGAGCGAGAACGAGTACTGCGCAAGTAGAGTCATGGGTCGATCACCTTCTCTTGGAAGTCACTTCACCCTATTGTAACGCGACTCTCTCCGTCATTGCACCTAGGGCGCGGAACCTAGCTATACGATCAGCTACCACTCTTCAAGTCAGACTAATTCTTTCCCGCAACATTCCCCCTCCCCCATTCGTCTACTAGAACTGTTAATCGATCCACCTGGAGGCACTCATCTTGTCCGCCATCTCCGTCCAGAACCTCACCAAGGTCTACCGCATCGCCGATAAGGAGCCCGGTCTGAAGGGCTCGCTCAAGGCGCTTGTCCGTCCCCAGTTTAAGGAGAAGGTCGCCGTTGATAACCTCTCCTTCCAGATCGAGCCCGGCGAGATCGTCGGCTACATCGGCGTCAACGGCGCCGGCAAATCGACCACCATCAAGATGCTAACCGGCATCCTCGAGCCCTCCGGCGGCAAGGTCAGCGTCATGGGGCGGGACCCGCACCGCCAGCGCGTGGCCAACGCCCGGGAGATCGGCGTCGTCTTCGGCCAGCGCACGCAGCTCTGGTGGGACCTCGCCCTGATCGAGTCGCTCAACCTGATCGCCAAGATCTATGAGATCGAGCCCGCGCTCTACAAGCAGCGGCTCCATGAGTTCACCGAGACCCTCGAGCTCGGCGAGCTTCTGCGCCAGCCGATCCGTTCGATGTCCCTTGGCCAGAAGATGCGCGCCGAACTCGCGGCCACGCTGATCCACGACCCGAAGGTCGTCTACCTGGACGAGCCGACGATCGGTCTGGACGTCGTCGTCAAGGAGCGGATCCGCGCCTTCATTAAGGAGCGCAATCGAATCGCCGGTACGACCGTGATCCTGACCACCCATGACCTCGGCGACATCGAGGAGCTCTGCCAGCGGGTGATCATGATCGACGCCGGGCAGAAGATCTACGATGGCCCGCTCGCGGCCATCAAGGAGCGCTTCGGCAAGTACCGGACGATCACCCTGGAGACGGCTCACGCCGCCCCCGCTGGCCTCGCCCTCCCGGAGGGCGTCTTCATCGAGGGACAGGAGGAGTCGAAGCTGGTCCTGCGCTTCGACCGGACGCTGACCACCGCCTCGCAGGTGGCGGCGGCTGTCATGGCCCAGGCTGAGGTGATCGACTTCAACCTGGCCGAGCCGGACCTCGAGTCGATCGTCAAGCAGATCTATAGTGGCGCCCTGTCGACCGCGACGCCGGAGGTGGGCTCGGTTGTTTAGCCTTCTTCGCCGCCGGCTCTCGATCTACGGCGCCATCATGGCGCTGATCCCCAAGCAGTTCATGCAGTACTCCGCTTGGTTCTGGGCCGAGATGATCGGCCAGGTCCTGGCGATGGTGATCGTCGGCTCCTTCTGGCGAGCGGTCTACGCCTCATCGACCACCGTGGGCGGCCTAACGGCCGACTCGACGATCCGCTACATCCTCCTCGCCCAGTTGGTCGCCCCGCTCGTCCGTTGGGGCATGATCCTGGAGATGGGCGGCCTGGTCAGCCAGGGCGGCGTCGCCATTGAGTTGACGCGCCCGATCGACATGCAGGCCCGCATGTTCGCCCAGGGCCTGGCCGCTTCGCTGACCAACCTGATCTTTAAGTCGGGACCGCTGGCGCTCTTTGGTTGGCTCTTCCTGGGGCTGACCTTCCCGACGGATCCCCTCACCTGGGGCGCCTTCCTGATCTCCTGGCTCCTGGGCTTCGCCGCCCTCTTCTGCTTCGACTGGATCATCGCTTGCGTCGTCTTCTACACGACCGAGGCCTGGGGACTGCACATCCTGCGTGAGGGTGTGGCGGCGTTCCTCTCGGGCGCCCTGATCCCGCTGGCGATGATGCCGTCGCTCCTGCAGAAGGTGGCCGCGGTGGTCCCGTTCGGTCAGGCGCTCTACGTGCCGGTCGGCCTGCTCTCGGGGCTGATTCCGCTCTCGGGGGCGCCCAAGGCCTGGCTGATCCAGATCGCCTGGATCGTCGTCCTTCTCCCGCTCTCTCGCTTCGTCTTCAGCCGGGCCGTTCGTGCGGTCACGGTTCAGGGGGGTTAGCCGATGCGTCGCTATCTCTCACTCTACGGCGCCTTCCTGCTCCAGCACTTCAAGAAGCTGATGGAGTACCGGGTCAACTTCCTGATCGGCGTCGCCTCCACGATCTTCGTGCAGGGCGCCGGGCTGCTCGCCGTCTGGGTTGTGATGAGCCAGATCCCGTCGCTCAACGGCTGGACGTTCGATCAGGTGCTCTTGATCTACGGCTTCATCAACCTGGCGAAGTCGATCAATCACATGTTCGCCGATAACCTCTGGACGGTTGGGCGGGCCTATATCCAGCCGGGCGGCTTCGATCGCTTCCTGGTCCGGCCGCTGAATCCGCTCTTTCACCTGTTGGCGGATCGGTTCTGCCAGGATGGGATTGGGACCTTCCTGATCGGGCTCTCGCTCATTGGGAAGGCCTGGTCGGGGTTGGGGATCCCGGTGACGGCTTGGAACTTGGTCTACGCCGCTGTCGCGGGTCTCTCGGGTGGGCTGATCTTCGTCGGGCTGAACCTGCTCACGGCGACGTCGGCCTTCTGGATCATCGACTCGATCCCGGTGACGCTGGCGGTCTTCCAGAC
>DATGYC010000352.1:0-6724 GCA_035298385.1 Symbiobacteriaceae bacterium
CCTATTTCGTTCCAGTATTCACAAGGTCTACCGTCTGCCTGTTATTGTGTACCGTCATGCGTAAGGAGGTAGCGATGATGCATCCCTACTTGCCCCTTCTCATGTACCTGGTGGTCGCCTTGCTCATTGCTGGCGGCATGAGCCTCCTGGGTACCACCTTCGGCCCCAAGAAGGCCGAAGAGTTTAAGCTGAAGCCCTATGAGTCCGGCAAACCGACGGCTCCGATGATGGGGCGCTTCCCCGTCAAGTTCTACCTGGTGGCCATGCTCTTCGTCATCTTCGACGTCGAGGCGGCCTCGTTCTATCCGTGGGCCGTTAACCTGCGTCAGCTCGGTGCCTTCGGTCTGTGGGAGATGCTCTCCTTCATGGTCGTTCTGGGCATCGGCTACGCTTATGTTTGGAAGAAGGGGGGCTTCGAGTGGCGATGAGCAACGACGTTTTCCGCGAAGACGGCGGCTTCGTTACGACGACCGTCGATGGCTTCCTGCGCTGGGCTCAGTCCAACTCGGTCTGGCCGCTTACCTTCGGCCTCGCCTGCTGCGCCATTGAGATGATGAATCTGGCCGCGCCGCGTTACGATCTGGCTCAGTGGGGCTCCGAGGCGTTCCGTGCCTCGCCGCGCCAGGCTGACCTGCTGATCGTCTCCGGCCGCCTTTGCAACAAGATGGTCCCGGTCATCAAGCAGGTCTACCAGCAGATGGCCGAGCCCAAGTGGGTCGTCGCCATGGGCGCCTGCGCCTCCTCCGGCGGCGTCTTCGACAACTACGCCGTCGTTCAGGGCGTCGACAACATCATCCCGGTCGACGTCTACGTCCCGGGCTGCCCGCCGACCCCGGACGCCGTCATCTATGCCATCAACGGTCTGCGTGGCCGCATTGCCGACCACCGAGCGAAGGGAGGCCTGAAGCTTGGCTAAGAAGGAGCTCCGGGCCGTTAGCCCGACTGAGATGCTCGCCAAGGGCGCCGAGTCCCGCCAGCGCGTCATCGATGAGATCATCCCCGCCCTCGCCGGCCAGTTCGGCGAGGCTGTTACCGTCCTTGAGCTGACCGCTGACGCCATGCCGCAGGTCGCCCTCCGCCCGGAGGCCCTGAAGGCGGTCGCACTCTGGCTCCAGGAGAAGGGCTTCAACGTGCTCGTCGACATCGGCGGCGTTGACTATTACACGATGAAGCGGAACCCCCGCTTTGAGGTCGTCTACCACTTCCGCCAGTTCCCGGCGCTCGGCATGCTGCGCGTGCGCGTTCGCTGCAACGAGGGCGAGGCCGTACCGACCCTGTCGGACGTCTGGACGATGGCGAACCCGGCCGAGCGTGAGGTCTATGACCAGTTCGGCATCAAGTTCACCGGCCATCCGAACCTGAAGCGCATCCTGAACCCGGACGACTGGGAGGGCCATCCGCTGCGGCGTGACTACCCGGTCCGGGGCCCGCGTGGCCTGATCAACCTGGAGATGCCCGCCGACGCGAACAAGTACCGTTCCTTCGTCGACGAGCTGAATGGGAAGGAGGAGAAGTAACCGTGGCTGAGAACAAGACGAACCCCGTCGTGATTGAAGGGGAGGAGCAGCAGCCCCGGATGCAGCTCTCCATCGGCCCGCACCATCCCGCTACCCACGGCGTTCTGCGCGTGATTCTTGAGCTCGAGGGCGAGACCGTCGTCCACGCCGAGCCCGAGATCGGCTTCCTGCATACCGGCATTGAGAAGCAGGCCGAGGTTCTGAACTGGAACCAGGCCAACACGGTCATCGACCGCATGGACTATCTCTCGCCGCTCTCCAACAACATCGGCTACTGCCTGGCGGTCGAGAAGCTGCTCGGCGTCACCGACCGGATTCCGGAGCGGGCCCAGGTCGTGCGCGTCATCCTGCTGGAGCTCCAGCGGATCGCCTCCCACCTGGTCTTCATCGGCACCGGCGCGGTCGACCTGGGCGCCACGACCCCGCTCTTCTGGGCCTTCGACCTGCGTGACCAGATCCTCGATATCTTCGAGCAGACCACTGGCCAGCGCATGAACCCCTCCTACGCTCGGATCGGCGGCCTGGCTCGTGATATCCACGAGACCTTCGTGCCGGACACCAAGGCCTTCGTCAAGCTGGCCCGCGAGCGCATCAAGGAGCTCGAGACCCTGATCCTGGGCAACCCGATCTTCATCGACCGCACCCGTGGCGTGGGCAAGACCACGCTCGAGCAGGCGATCCGGCTCGGCATGACCGGCCACAACCTGCGCGTCAACGGCTGCGACTACGACGTCCGCAAGTACTACCCGTACTCTGGGTATGAGAAGTATGACTTTAAGGTGCCCGTCTTCCATGAGGGCGACACCTTCGCCCGCATCGCGATTCGCTTTGATGAGATGGAGGAGTCGCTCAAGATCATCGAGCAGGGCATCGCCAACCTGCCGGATGGCCGCCACGTGATCGATGATCGCAAGCTCGTCCTGCCGCCCAAGCATGAGGTGCGTGAGCAGATGGAGTCGCTCATCCATCACTTCAAGCTGGTGCAGTACGGCTTTGACGTCCCGGCGGGTGAGGCCTACCAGGCGCTCGAGTCCCCCCGTGGCGAGATCGGCTTCTACGTCGTCTCGGAGGGCAAGAACCATCCGATGCGCGTCCGGGTCCGTCCGCCCTCGTTCTACCACACGCACACCCTGGGTGAGCTGCTGAAGGGCCACTATGTCTCGGACATGGTCGCCATCATCGCCGCGATCGACCCGGTCTTCGGGGAGGTGGACCGCTAATGTCCGCTCTGTCCAAGCATATTTCCGTGCATGAGATCGCCGAGCCGACCTGGCCGGAGACCTGCAAGGCCGAGGTTGACGCCATCCTCGCTAAGTACCCGGACGGTCAGGAGCGCTCCGCCGTCCTGCCGCTCCTGCACCTGTCGATGCGTGAGCGCGAGGGTCACTTCGTGGCCGTCTCGGATATGCAGGCGATTGCTGAGATCTGCGGCGTCTCGCCGGCCTACGTCGACTCGGTCGCCTCCTTCTACGCCATGTACCACCGCCACCCGATCGGCAAGTACCTGATCACGGTCTGCGGTTCGATGGTCTGCCAGCTCCTCGCCGGCGGTAAGACGCTCTACGGCCACATTGAGGAGTCCCTGGGGATCAAGAACGGCCAGACGACCGCTGACGGTCTCTTCACGATCGAGTTCACGAATGAGTGCCTGGCCGCTTGCGACCTGGGCCCGGTGCTGCACTTCAACACCGAGTACGCCGTCAAGGTGACGCCCGAGAAGTTCGACGAGATCGTCGCGCACCTGCGTGGTGGCGGCTCCCTCGCTGAGAAGATCGAGAAGCTGCCGCTGATGTGCGGTCACGATCAGGACCAGTTCACGGCCTTCAAGACGGCGGAGCAGTTCCTGGCTGAGGAGGGCGCCCGCAAGGCCGCCGCTGAGGCGCAGGCTGCCGCCGAGGCCAAGGCCGCGGCTGAAGCGCAGGCTGCTGAGGCGCCCGCTGCGGCGGAGACCGCCAAGGAGGGGAACTAATCCGATGCTAAACCTCATTACCTATGAGCCGGTACTGACCCGGGGCGTCGGCGAGGTCGACCTCCGGCAGCTTGCGAACTATGAGGCCCTCGGTGGCTACACCGCCCTGAAGAAGGCCGTGACCATGGAGCCCGCCGCCATCATCGATGAGGTCAAGAAGTCCGGCCTGCGTGGCCGTGGCGGCGCAGGCTTCCCGACCGGCATGAAGTGGACCTTCCTGCCGAACGACGGGCGCCCCCGCTACCTGACCGTCAACGCTGACGAGTCGGAGCCCGGCACCTGCAACAACCGCACGCTGATCTTCGCGAACCCGCACCAGCTGATCGAAGGCATCCTGATCTCGGCCTTTGCCAACAAGATCACCCAGTCCTTCATCTACATCCGCGGAGAGTTCAAGAAGGGCGCCGAGGTCCTCAACGAGGCGATCGAGCAGGCCCGCGCCAAGGGCTACCTCGGCAACAACGTCCTCGGGACCGGCTGGTCCCAGGAGATTACGGTACATCGCGGCGCCGGCGCTTACATCTGCGGTGAGGAGTCGGCCCTGCTGAACTCGCTCGAAGGCCGCCGTGGCGAGCCCCGCGTCAAGCCGCCGTTCCCGGCCGTTGTCGGCCTCTACGGCTGCCCGACGATCATCAACAACGTCGAGACCCTCTCGAACGTGCCGCACATCATCAACAACGGGGCGGAGTGGTTCACGAAGATCTCGGCGAACCCGGCCAATCCGAAGTCCTGCGGCCCGAAGATCTACACCGTCTCCGGTTGTGTCAACCGCCCGGGCAACTACGAAGGCCCGATCGGTCTGACCGTCCGGCAGGTGATCGAGATGGCCGGTGGCCTCAAGGCTGGCCGTACCTTCAAGGCGGTACAGCCTGGCGGCTCCTCCTCGCCCATCCTCGGCCCCCAGCATCTGGACACGCCGCTGGATTTTGAGTCCTGCGCTGCCGCGGGTTCCATGCTAGGCACGGCTGCGGTAATGGTTTACGATGATACTGTTGATCTCGTCGAGGTCGCCCTCTACTGGGCTAAGTTCTACTCCTCCGAGTCCTGCGGACAGTGCACCCCGTGCCGTGAAGGCACCGCCTGGCTCGAGACCGTCATGACCCGCATCGTCGATGGGGGCGGCAACGAAGCCGACCTGAAGATGGTGGGGGATATGCGCAAGCAGATGGCTGGCACGACGATCTGCGTCCTCTCTGACGCCGCCGTCTTCTACCCGACCTCCCTGCTGAAGCTCTTCCCGGAAGAGTTCGATCGCTATATCAAGCGTGTAAAGGGGGCGTAGCCTCGTGAGCCAGGAGCTCGTAAACCTGACGATTGATGGTCGCAGCGTCTCCGTGCCCAAGGGCACGCTGCTCGTTGAGGCCGCTAAGAACGTCGGTATTGATATTCCCGTCTTCTGCTATCACCCGAAGCTGGACCCGGCCGGCCTCTGCCGGATGTGCCTGGTCCAGGTTGAGAAGATCCCCAAGCCGCAGACCGCTTGCACCACGCCGGTCGCGGAGGGCATGGTCGTCCATACCCAGAACGAGACGGTCGATGAGCTGCGCAAGGGCGTTCTGGAGTTCACCCTCCTGAACCACCCGCTCGACTGCCCGGTCTGTGACAAGGGCGGCGAGTGCGATCTGCAGGACCACACCTTCCATTATGGCCCGTCCACCTCGCGCCTGCAGGACGCCAAGCGGCCCGATGAGAAGTCCGTTGACCTGGGCAACTTCATCGTCCTGGACAACGAGCGCTGCATCATGTGCCGGCGCTGCGTCCGCTTCGATGACCAGATCGCCACCGAAGGCAACCTGATCGTCGAGGAGCGCGGCCACCACAACTTCATCACCACGCTGATGGACGAGTCCTATGACTCCTACTTCTCGGGCAACACCATCGAGCTTTGCCCGGTCGGCGCGCTCACCTCGGAGCTCTACCGCTTCAAGGCCCGCCCGTGGGACTTGGCGAAGGTCGACTCCGTCTGCTCTGGCTGCTCCGTCGGCTGCAACACGCACGAGGAGTACCGCCACGGCAACCTGCTCCGCCTGACCAACCGCGAGAATCCGGCGACGGACGCTGGCTGGCTCTGCGACCGTGGCCGCTTTAACTACAAGTTTGTCCAGTCTGGCGAGCGCGTAACCAAGCCGCTCATCAAGAAGGACGGCAACTTCGTTGAGGCCTCCTGGTCTGAGGCGATCGCCCTGGTCGCTGCCAAGCTGACCGCGGCGGGCGACTCTGTCGGCTTCATCGGCGGCGGCAAGCTGCAGAACGAGGAGCAGTACCTGCTCCAGAAGTTCGCCCGCTTCGTCATCGGCACCAACAACATCGACCACCGTGTGAGCGACCAGCTCGTCGCTTCGTTCGGCGCCTTCACGGGCAAGCAGACCGACCTCTCGGAGGCGGGCGCCATCGTCGTGATCGACACCCTCGTGGCCGAGACCGCTCCGGTGCTCGACCTGCGCATCCGCCGGATGGCGGACCGCAAGAAGGCGAAGATCGCTCTGCTCGGCTCGAAGATCGGTACCTACCGTGGCCGTCACGCTCGGGTTCAGCTGAAGCCGGGCCAGGTCGCTGGCGCTGTGAACACCCTCGCCGCTGCCGTGGCGGGTGAGAAGATCGCCGACGAGCTGATCCAGGCTGTCGCTGGCCTGATCACCGGCGCGATGAACAACAAGGTCGCCTTCGTCTGGGGCGGCGACGACGCCGCTACCGGCAACGCCCTGCTGGCGCTGGCTCAGGCCGTTAAGGCCACCGGCAAGACGGTCTCCGTCCTGATCCCGGGCGCCCAGTCCAACAGCCGTGGCGCCGAGGCGATGGGCCTGCTGCCGAACCTCTTCCCGGGCTTCCAGACCTCTGGCGAGACCGTCAAGAAGGCCTGGGGCGGCAAGAAGTTCCCGACCACCGCTGGCCTCACCACCGGTGAGATGCTGGCTGCGGCGGGCAGCGGCACCCTGAAGGCGCTCTACCTGACCTCGGCCAACCTGCTCTCGACCTGGTCGGATCGGGCTGCTGCCGAGAAGGCGCTGACCAACGCCTTCGTCGTCACTCACGAGCTCTTCCTCAACGAGACCGCCCAGCTGGCCGATGTCATCCTCCCGGCCGCCACGGTCGGTGAGAAGACCGGCACCCTGACCACCCTCGACGGCCTGGTGCAGTCCGTCAAGGCGGCCAAGCGGACCGAGGGCTCGGCCCAGCCGGATGGCGACATCCTCGTCGCTGTGGCCTCGCAGATGGGCGCCAACCTGGCGACCGCTCC
>DATGYC010000353.1:0-2341 GCA_035298385.1 Symbiobacteriaceae bacterium
CAGCGGTCGCCCAGCCGGCCAGGATGGCCAGGACGGGGGCGAGGATCAGTCGCTTCAGGTGCCGGGGGCCCATCAGCCAAAGCCGGTAGGTGGTCTGCACGTTCTGCGGAAAGAAGAACTCCTCATCCATCCCGGCCCTACACCCCCTTGGTCATCAACTTGCGAAGGACCACCATCCGAGCGGCGTTCGAAGCTCCACCCACCACGCCGCTCCCCGTCCCGGTCTGGTAGATCAGCTGCCGCGCCCATCGGGGCGTGTTGAAGAGGACGTAGAGATAGGCGAGGCCGCATGCCTGCTGCCAGATCGTCAGCACGTTGGTGGGGTCAAGGAAGATGTGAATGAAAAGGATCGTCGTGAGGAACTGGATCAACGGCGTGACCAGCACGGAGGTCAGCTCCCGAATCCAGACTCCCCAGAGCCCCTGGCCGTTCTCCCGGATCAGCCCAGCAGCCATGATCGGGCCTGTGATCAGGAGGATCGTCAGCTCGGCGGTCAGGACCGCCCGCTGCACGATCAGCACGATGGCGCCGACCACGAAGAGGATCTGCAGGAACAGCATCACCAGCGTGAAGCCGTTCGGGTTGCCGAAGAAGATCTCCAGGAGGTTCACCCGCAGTTCGATGCTCGCTAGGGCCTGGTGTACCAGGTCGGCCAGCACGAGCATGAACCAGGCGACGGTCGATGTGCCGGTAACCGCCACACCAGCGACGATCACCCGCCGGATCAGCTCCTCGGGGGCGCTCCGGGCGCTGCCGTCCATCCGGTCGAAGATCTGCTTGAGCACCTGCACCCCGAAAGCTGCCGGCAAGTAGGCAAGCGAGACGACGACGGCGAACCGGACCAGGCGCTGCACCAGGGCACTCCCTGTCACGGCGACCGGGAAGGCAAAGAAGGAACTGAAGAGCGTCCAGATCTCGGAACTCAGGTCTCCGGTCGCCTGGGCCATGACGAACCGGAAGATCTCCCAGACTGTCTGTTGCACCCATGATCCCATGGCGCTACTCCACCTTGACCAGGACCCAGTCGCCGCCACGGGTCCGCTCGAAGGTCCAATCCCGCATCTGCAGCCCCTTCTTCTGCTCCTGGTCGGCGTAGGTTGTGACCCGCCAGACCTGAAGGGTCGCCCCTTCCTGCTTCAGGTCCATGCTGAAGTCTGCGGCTCGGCCGAAGTTGCAGAAGGTGCCGATCCGGCCCTTCATGTACTCGGGCGACCGCTCCCACGCCTCCTGGCCGTCTTTCCAGTAGAGAGCGGCCTTGGCGTAGTCGCCAGACTTACAGGCCTCCAGGACGCCCTTGACCGCCTCACCGGGGACCTCCACCGTCACGATCCGTGTTCCGCACCCCGCCAGCGTCACCGCCAACAGGGCCACCAGCCCCACGAGTCCCTTGGTCACGCGTTCGCCTCCTCTTGCTCCGCCCAGCCACCACCGGTGTAGATCAGGACCTCGCCCACGTCCCGGTGCCAGCGCTGCCCCTCGAAGGGGTTCTCGGGCTCCGGCCAGTACGGTCCTTCGACCCGCCGGGCCATCATCCCGGGGAGAAGCATGACGTTTCCATCCCAGGCCTCAGCCGCTGCCGACCAGTACCAGCCGCCGTACGACGAGATGTGGCCAGTCACCTGGTCTTGGAACTGCGCCCCCAGGCCGGGAAGGTGGTAGACCCGCCCCCGTAGCCAGCGGCCGGCGATCCGAACCTCGAGCAGGTCGCCGCACATGAGCGGGCCATCCGGATCACCGGCGATCGTGACGTGCTGGACGCCGTCAACGATCGCCAAGCCGATCCACCCCATGATCCAGGCACCGTTCGACTCTGGGCTAGATACACTCGTCTCCATGCCGTCTCTTCCCCCTATCTCTCCACGCCCCGGCGCCGATCCTCCCGGGGCCACTCGTACCCATCCCAGGTCCGGGCCTTCACGCCAGGGAGAAGCGGGACTCGGCCCTCGTTGTCGGTCCAGTGCCAGCCGAACTGGCCGCTGTACTCGACCCGCCCGCGGTGCCAGGTGCCGCCAACCTTGATCTCCAACTGGTCGCCACAGTGCAGGCCGCTCTGCCCGGGGATACCCAACCGGGCAGGGTGTCCGCTGTCCGGAACCTCTCGGAGCCCTCCTTCACGCCACACGCTATCCTCTCGCTCCTTCCAGTCTCAGTCGATGGGAGGCGCCGACCAGACCTGGTCGGCCGCCGTAATCGAGCCGCAACCCGGATCGGCCGGGACTGTCAAGGGGAGATCTGGGGGTCCCCTCTGGGGTTGCAGATCTCTCCTTGACAGAGGCGCCAGCCGGTCCCGGACGGGCCGGGTTATCTAGCGGGCCTAACTGAGCACCGACCCGGCGATCGC
>DATGYC010000354.1:0-2984 GCA_035298385.1 Symbiobacteriaceae bacterium
AGTTGCGTACCGAAGGCCATCTGATCCTGTGTCGGTCGGAACTGGACATCCCCATCGGTCATGGCAAGGAAGATCTCGCGGGTCAGGCGACGCGTGTGCTGAAACTCTTCCAACAGGCTCTTCGTAAAGTCCATCTGTCCATCCTCCCTTTAGGAGTTTGACGATCTGTGCATGACCAGCGATTCCTCTGTTGATTGAAGGACCCACCCCAGCGTCGGGGTGGGTCCTCGCCTATTTCGGACGATGGGCATCAAAGAGATTTGCGAGGAAGGCAAGGAGGGCGGCGAGTTCGGGCGGCGGCTTGCCGCCGGTCCCGACCTGGGACTCCCAGCGCACCTCAGTTGACTGAACAGCGACCGAGTCAAAGATGGCATCGGCCACCTGCGGATCATCGTAAGAGGGGCGCAGGCTGGTGGGCGCTATCGCCTGGAGGAGCCGCTCTAGTTCGGCGGACTCGGACGGGGACAGATGCCCGAGTGGACCCAGCCTGCCGTTGGTATGTGCCTGAACCTCCCCCGTGGGAGCGATGGCGAGTCCCTGATCCCACCCGGCAATGCCGCCGGTCCGGCGCCACTTGACGAGCGTCCCGGAACTGGACGAGCGGCTACAGCCAGCCAACAGGGCCAGGACCAGAAGCAAGACCAACCACCGCCACCCGCGCATGCGCCCCCTCCTCCACTACTTGCCGATCAGTTGACCGAGCAGGGCGCCAAGGCCGAGGAGGATGGCGAGGACGAGGATCTCGGCGGCAGCCCGTTCACCAAGCTCAAGTGGGTCCGTCTCTCGGTTCCGCCCGCGCTGGATGGCGAGCACGGGACCAACGGTTAGGACAGCCAACAGAAAGGTACCGGTCAGGGGCCATTGCAGGACGAAAGAGCCGACGATAGCGGTCCCGGCCGAGGCCAGGAAGGTCCAGAAGGCCATGGCCGCCACTTCGCGCAGGATGTGCAGGGCAAACTCCCCCAGGTGGTCATGGGGCAACGGTCTGACAGCAGCGGTTGCCCAATGCGCAGGATGGGGCGCCCCAGGGGCGCCCTCTACCGGAGAAGGTTCGCCCCGTGCAGTCTGAACTCCTCCCCTAGCGTAGCCTGGCAATCTCCTCCGATTCGAGGATCTTCACCCCAGGTGCCGCCGTCAGCGCCAGTCGTTCCAGGGCCTGTGCCACGGTCGGCGCCTCGATTCCCCGGTACCGGGCTAGGGGGCCGACAAAGAGCGGACCAAGCGGCTTCATCACGGCGATCGCTACCCGCTCGCCAAAGCGGAACTCAGCCCGCTCGCCAAGGAGGAGCGAGGGCCGGAGGATCGCCAGGGAGGGCAGGCCAAGCGCCTGCAGGGCGAGTTCGATCTCGCCCTTCACCCGGACGTAGAGTGCAGAGGCCTTCGGGTTCGCCCCGACGGAGGAGACGAGGCCAACGTGGCGGGCGCCCGCCGCCTTCGCTAGTTGCCCCAGGCGAAGCGGATACTCGTAATCGACCCGCCGGAAGGCCTCCGGACTGCCGGCCTTGGCCCTGGTCGTACCAAGAGCGCAGAAGACAGCATCTGCCGCGAGCTCGCCCTGCCAGTCGGCCAGGCGCTCCCAGTCGACGATCACCTGACGGACCTTCGGCGACACCAATTCCGGGATGGGCCGACGAAGCAGGAGACGCACCTCTGTCCACTCCGACGATTCGGCCAGGCGGCGGCTGAGCGCACCGCCTACCAACCCACTGGCCCCTGCGACAACGGCAATCCGATCGCCACGCATTGAGTTTGCATCCTTTTCCGGATTCGTGTGGTAGACTACAAGATATGATAACCCAAACTCTCTACGAACGGATGGGCGGCGCCGAGACGATTCGCCGCCTGGTGGATGCCTTCTACCCTCGCGTGGTGGAGGATCCCCATATCAAGCACCTCTTCCCGGCAGACATCACCCCGGTGATGGAGAAGCAGTACCTCTTCCTGACCCAGTTCTTTGGCGGCCCGACCCTCTACAACCAGGTGCACGGGCACCCGATGCTCCGGATGCGGCACATGCCCTTCCCGATCGGGCGCCAGCAGGCGATCGCCTGGTTGGGTTGCATGACCCTGGCACTCCAGGATGCGGGACTCTCAGACGAACTGCGCGAGGAGGCGCTCGCACGCCTCACCGTAGCGGCCCAGCATATGATCAACCAGGAAGGGGCGCCCGAGTAGGGGCGTCCCTTTCCTCTAGGCGAAGACCCATCCCACCGGCAAGAGAGCGTCTGCAGCGTGCCGAATCCCCGCTTGGGGAGGTGAGCACGATGCGCCTGATCGGGCTGGTTACCGTCGGAATCGCCCTCGCTGCTACCCTGGTCGCTCCGTTCGTTCCCGGCGCGGCGGAGCTGGGGGCGCCCGTGCCGCCCGCCTCCCTCACCCGGACGCTGACGTTTCAGACCGGCAGACTCGGCCTGAGCGTCGAGCGGGCGGAGCCGGGCTCCCCGCTTGGCCCCCTCTTCTACACGACGGCCGTGGAGGGCATGGGGCCGGACGGGCTACCCGGGCAGTTGCCGACTGGGCTGTGGGCGCCGGGGGATCGCTTCGAGCGAAGGCTGACCGTGCGCAACGTGGGGTCGCTCCCGGTCCAACTAGCCGGGGTGGCGGTAGTCAACCTGACGGGGAGCGCCCTGGCTGATGTCGCCAAGGTTCAGGTCTGGCTCGGACCGGCGTTGCTGACCTGGGGAACGGTGAAGGAGTTGGCCAAGCTGCCTCATCTCTTCATCGGTGGCCCTCAGGAGCTCCAGCCAGGAGCGTCGATCTCACTCTTGGTGGTGGCCTCCCTGGACCGTTCCGTCGGGAACGCCTACCAGGGGAAGCAGCTACGATTCGACCTGCAGGTCCTGGGCGAGCAGGTGGGGGCGCCCCGCCAGGAGCCGCCGCCGGGTTCTGAGCAGTTGGGCTAGATACTGGGGGGGCGGGTCTTGACCCGCCCCTTCCCTCGTTCATCGCCAAAGGGTTTTGTCCGTCTTGATCGAAAGGTTTAG
>DATGYC010000355.1:0-1876 GCA_035298385.1 Symbiobacteriaceae bacterium
GCGCGCCACGTGGGGATCATTATGGACGGGAACGGTCGGTGGGCGACTCGCCGTGGCATGCCCCGGAGTATGGGGCACCGGGCGGGGGTGGAGGCGCTGCGCCGGACGATCGAGGCGGCGCCCTCCGTAGGCATCGAGGTCTTGACCGTCTTCGCCTTCTCCACGGAGAACTGGAAGCGGCCGAAGCCGGAGGTCGACTTCATTATGAACCTGCTGGTGGAGTACTGCCGCCGGGAGATCGATAAGCTGAACGAGGCCGGCGTGCGGCTGAACGCCCTGGGGCGCATCGATGAGATGCCGGAGCCGCAGCGCTCGGAGATTCGCCGGGCGGTGGAGTTGACGGCGGGGAACGACCGGCTGGTGGTCAACCTGGCGGTGAACTATGGCGGCCGGGCTGAACTGGTCGATGCGTTTAAGGCGATGGCGGTGAAGTTGCAGGCGGGCGAACTGGACCCGAGTGCGATCGATGAGGCGCTGCTGGGCGAGCACCTCTATACGAAGGGACTGCCGGATATCGACATGGTGATTCGGACCGCCGGGGAGATGCGGCTCTCGAACTTCCTGCTCTGGCAGTCGAGCTATAGTGAGATCTACGTCTCGGATATCGCCTGGCCTGATTTTACCGGGGAGCACCTGGCCCGAGCGCTCGAGTCGTTTGGGTGCCGGGAGCGGCGCTTTGGTGGGCTGGTGGAGGAGTAGTCGCTAAAGGGAGGATCCGCCATGCGCATCCAGGAGATCGCTAAACGGACGGGCCTATCTACCCACGCTATTCGGTACTATGAGTCGATCGGGGCACTGCCTTCGATCGGGCGGTCCGCCGGTGGCGTGCGGGAGTTTACGGAGGCCGACGTCCGGCTGCTCCGCTTCCTGGTCACCCTGAAGCAGACCGGGATGCCACTGGTTGATATCATCGAGTTCCTGCGCGATGGGTGCATCGTGGACCGGGTGGAGCAGGGGGAGGTGCCAGTCGAGATCATCGCCCACCGGGTGGCGATCCTGAGGCGCCACCGGGGCGCCCTCGAGGAGCAGCGTCGCCAACTACATGAGCTGATGGGCGCAGTCGATGAAAAACTAGATCTGTACGACCGCCTCCTTGAAGAGGCCGCCCCCAAACAGAGACAGGGTGCTCGCTAAGCGGGCGCCCTGTTTTTTGCGAATCAGGTGTTGACTTCGAGTTGACTCGAAGTTGTAGAGTCCGTGGTGAAGGAAAGATTGAGGAGGAATTAACGATGTTTCGAGGGATCATGCTGCGGCAGACGGACTCTGGGGTGACGCCAGCGCTGGAGGTGCTGGCGGAGGAGGCGTTGCCGGTTGGTGATGTGCAGATCGCCGTCCAGTACTCGAGCCTGAACTACAAGGATGCGATGCCCTTGACTGGGAAGGCCGAGTTCGTCCGTACCTTCTCGATGATCCCGGGCCTCGACCTGGCTGGCGTCGTTGAGTGCTCCACCGCGCCCGAACTGCCGGTGGGCACGCCGGTCGTCGTGACCGGGTGGGGGCTGGGCGCCAGCCACTGGGGCGGCCTGGCGGAGAAGGCCCGGGTGCCGGCAGACTGGGTTGTGCCCCTGCCGGAAGGACTCACGCCCCTGCAGGCGATGGCCGCAGGTACGGCTGGTCTGGCGGCGATGCTCTGTGTGATGGCCCTCGAGGAGGGCGGGCTGCGCCCGGGTGACGGGCCGGTGCTCGTGACCGGTGCTGGCGGCGGGGTGGGCAGCCTTGCAGTCGCGATTCTGAGCAAGCTGGGGCATGAGGTGGTCGCTTCGTCGCAGCGGGCGGAGACGGAGGAGTACCTGCGTAGCCTGGGCGCCCGCGAGGTGATCAAGCGGATTGAGCCGGTCCAAGGGGGGCCGCACACGCCGAGTGCGGAGCGCTGGGC
>DATGYC010000356.1:0-13689 GCA_035298385.1 Symbiobacteriaceae bacterium
CCTCGTTCACATCGCCGCCCGTGCAAAAGGCCTTGGAGCCAGCCCCAGTCAGGACGATCACCCCGACAGACTCGTCACGAGCGGCCGCTTCGAACGCCTCTGCCAGTTCATCCAGGGTCTGGTTTCGGAAAGCGTTATAGACCTCGGGGCGGTTGATGGTGACGGTAGCCGTGCCGGAGCACTTTGCGTAGAGCACGTCCTGCAAGTAGCCCTTCCTCCTTGTTTGCGTAGGTTGGTGGACCTGGTGTAGTCGTTCTTGTTTTTTGGGGATTATGGGGATTGGGGGGATGACTCGGTGTGGGGGGCTAGCAGGGAGTCGCCAAGTCAAAGGCTCATCCCCCATACCAGGTAATCCCCATAATCCCCCCAATCCCCACGAAAACAGAACTCTTCAACCAAGATCCCAACCCCCACCCCTAAAGCAGACCCGGATCCAGATACGCCCCCCAAACACCCCGCAGCGTCGAACAGACCTCCCCCACCGTCGCATAGACCGAGACCGCCTCGATCAGCGCCTCCATCGTGTTCTCCCCACAGCGAGCGACCGCCTCAAGCCGAGCAAGTGCCGCCTGAACCGCTACCGCATCCCGCCTAGCCCGCAGTTCCAACACCCGCTCGACCTGCCGCCGCTCCGACTCTGGATCCGGCTCAAACGGCTCGATCTTCGACGCCGCCGCCGACTCGAACTGGTTCACCCCGACGATGATCCGGTCGCCCTTCTCGATCTCCCGCTGGTAGCGGTAGGCGGCATCGCCGAGGGCCCGGCTGAAGTAGCCGTTCTCGATACAGGCCACGGCGCCCCCCGCTCGCTCCACCCGCGCCAACTCCGCCAGCGCCGCCGCCTCGATCTCGACCGTCAGCGCCTCGAGCGCCCAGGCACCGCCGAGGCCATCGACGAGGTCGGCCGCCCCGCTCTCGTGGGCAATGATCTGCTGGGTCCGCAGCGCGATCGTGGCAGCCTCGGCGGTTGGGGTGGCGAAGGCTTCATCATAAGCCGTCGTAGCGATCGTCTGGACGCCGCCGAAGACGGCTGCCAGGGTCATCAGCGCCACCCTGGCGATGTTGTTCAGCGGCTGCTGGGCCGTGGCCCGCCCACCCAAGGTGTAGCAGAAGATCTTCAGCGCCTGGGACTCCAGGGACTCCGCCCCGAAGCGCTCCCGCAGCAGCCGCGCCCAGAGGCGCCGGGCGCCCCGGAACTTGGCGACCTCTTCGAGGAAGTAGATATCCCCCGCCAAGAAGGCCCAGATCGATGGGGCGAAGGAGTCGACAGCGAGCCCCCGGCGCAACGCCTCCTGGATGTAGGCCACGGCGTTGGCGAAGGTGAAGGCGAGCTCCTGCACGGCGGTCGAGCCACTGTCCCGGATGTGATAGCCAGAGACCGCCAGCGGCGTCCAACTGCCCAGGCCGTGGCGAGCGCAGTACTCGACCAGATCGACCGAGTGCTTCAGCCCCGCCTCTGGCGGATAGATGTAGGTGCCGCGTGCGAAGTACTCCTTCAGCACATCGTTCTGGACGAAGAGCTTGATGGCGCCCGGGTCCACCCCTTGGCGCCGGGCCAGGGCGATCACCATCGCCGCGAAGAGTGGCCCGATGGCGTTGGCGGTCGTGCGGATCTGCCGGATCTGTGCCAGCGGAATCCCGTCGAAGAGGCGCTCCATATCAGCCAGGGAGGCGATGTTGACGCCCACCTTGCCGACCTCGCCCTCCGCCAAGGGATCGTCGGGGTCGTAGCCCATCTGCGTCGGCAGATCGAGGGCGATCGAGAAGCCGGTCTGCCCCTGGCTAAGCAGGTAGCGGAAGCGCTGATTCGTCGCCTCGGCGTCGCCGTAGCCGGCGTACATCCCCATGATCCAAAGCTGGTCCCGGTACATCTGCGGGGTGAGACCGCGGGTGAACGGGAACTCGCCAGGGCGCCCAATCTGCGCCTCCCTGGGCAAGTCCACTGGGGTGTAGAGCTCCTTCAGCTCCAGCCCGCTCAGGGTCCGGAAGGCCGGTTTGCGCATGCTGCTACCCCCCTGCGCCGTGGACTTGGCGCTCCTGGCCCTGCCAGTAGATCGCTCGCACCTGTCGCTTCAGGATCTTCCCGTTCGGACTCTTGGGCAGATCGGTCGCAAAGCGGATCGTCTTCGGGCATTTGTAATCCGCCAGCCGCTCCCGGCAGAAGGCGATCAGGTCTCGATCGGTGCACTCGGCCTCCGGCCGCAGGGCGATGACGGCGTGGACCGCCTCCCCCCACTTCGGGTCGGGAATCCCCACAACCGCAGCCTCGGCGACACACGGATGCTGGTAGAGGACCTCCTCCACCTCCCGCGGATAGACATTGAAGCCGCCGGAGATGATCAGATCCTTCGCCCGATCGACGATGTAGAGATAACCAGCCTCATCCACCCGGGCCAGATCGCCGGTATGGAACCAGCCGTCCTTCATCACCTCCGCCGTCGCCTCCGGGCGCCCCCAGTAGCCGGTCATGATGTGCTCCCCGGCAAGGAGGATCTCGCCGATCTCGCCTGAGCCGGGCGCCACCTCGGTACCATCGCTCCCGATGACCCGGACCGAGACCCCGAGGGCGGGGCGCCCCGCTGAACCCAAACGCGCGACGTTCGCCAGGGAGTGATCCTCCTTGCGCAGGACCAAGTCCGGCTGCGGCGCCTCCGAGAGGCCGTAGACCTGGAGCAGGATCGGCCCGAAGACCTCGATCGCCTCGCGCAACCGCTCGGCGGCGATGGGCGCCCCGGCGTAGGTGATCGTCTGCAGCGAAGAGAGGTCGAACCGCTCCCGCTCGTTGAACTCCAGGAGCATGCTCAGGGTCGTCGGGACCAGCCAGGTCGCGGTCACCCGCCAGCGCTGGACCAGGGCACAGAACTCCGCCGGTGCGAACTTGGGCATCAGGAGGTTAGCGGCGCCCTTCAGATAGAACGGCAGGACCTTGGTCCCGCTCCCGTGTGCGAGGGAGGCGATATGGAGCATCACGTCCGTCTCGCGCACAAAGAGCTCGTTGGCGTAGACGTGGAAGAGCGTCACCCAGCGGGAGCGCAGGTTTGTCACCGCCCCCTTCGGCTTGCCGGTCGTACCTGATGTATAGAGGATCATATAGGGGTCGTCATCGGTGACCGGGACGGCGACCGGCTCAGGGCCGCCCCTCTGCAGGAGCGCTTCGAATTGAGCGGCATCGTCCACTTCGATGCGATGGCGGAGGGACGGTAGCCGCCCCCGAAAGGCCGCCACGGCCGCCTGGTGCGCCGCCCCGTAGAGCAGGACCGCGGCGCCCGAATCGGCCACGATGTACTCGATCTCCGCCGCCGTCAGCCGTGGGTTAAGCGGCACCCGGACGAGCCCCGCCTTGATCAGAGCGAGGTCCAGACAGACGAACTCGATCGAGTTGGACAGCAGGAGCGCCACCCGCTCCCCCTTCGCCAAGCCGAGCGCCAGGAACGCGCTGGCGATCTGGTTCGAGAGCGCCTCGGTCTCCTGGAACGTCAGCCTCCGTTCACCCTCGATTAGGGCGGTCCGGCTCCCATGCTCCCGTGCTGCCTGACTGATTGCGACGGCTAACCGGTTCATCGGTCCACCCCCTAGCCCATAAAGCGGCCACCGTTCACATCGATCACGGCGCCGGTGATATAGCGGGCGCCCGGCCCAGCCAAGAAGAGCAGCACATCCGCCTGCTCCTCCGCGGTCGAGAGGCGCCCCAGCGGCACGTCCGCCAGGATGCGCCCCTGCTCCTCCGGCGAGAGCTCCTGCCAGAGGTCGACCATCCGCTCCCCGCTCAGGACCGTCCCCGGAGCGATGGCGTTGACCGTGATCTCATCCGGCCCGAGTTCCTTGGCCAGGCGGCGGGTCAGCCCGATCAGCCCCGCCTTCGCCGCCGCATACGCTGCCCCCGTCACCGGGGAGGCCGTCCGCCCGCCGATCGAGCTGACGTTGATGATCCGCCCGCCACCCCGGGCCCGCATGAACGGCAGGGCCGCCTGGCAGCAGAGGAAGGCGCCCTTCAGGTTGACGCCAAGAACGAGGTCCCAGTCCGCCTCCGTGATCGACTCGATCGCCTTCGGCGTGTAGAGGCTGCCGCCCGCGTTGTTGACCAAGATGTCGACCCCGCCAAACTCGGCCGCTGCCCGCTTGACACCCGCCGTGATGGCGGCCGATTGCCGCAGGTCCATCGGCAACGAGAGCGCTCGGCGCCCTTTAGCCACGAACGGGGGGAGTGACTCGACCTCCGCCACGACCGCGGCCAGACCGGCCTCGTCCAGATCAGCGAGGGCGAGATCGGCGCCCGCTGCCGCTAGCGCCCGACAGAAGGCCCGCCCGAGCCCGCCGGCGGCGCCCGTCACCAAAGCCACCTTCCCCGTCAGCATGGGCGCCCCTCCTCTACGACCAGCAGTCCATCAGCGATGACGCAACCCGTGGGCAGGGCGAGCACTGGGTTCAGGTCGAGTTCCCAGCTGCCCGGCCACGTGACGGCCAGCTCGCTCACCCGGGCGATCAGCTTGGTGAGGGCGCCGATGTCGGCTGCGGGGCGCCCCCTCAGGTTCAGCACCCGCCAGAGCTTCAGCTCCTGCAGCATCTCGAGCGCCTCTGCGGCGGAGAGGGGCGCCAGTCGGCGGGTGACGTCCTGCCAGACCTCGGTCAGGAGACCGCCCAGCCCGACCGTGATCACCGGGCCGATCGGGGAGGGCGTCACCCCGACCAGCACCTCCGCGACGACGTCGGTCACCATCTCCTGGACGAGGAGGTCGGCGCCCGGGACGCTCGTCTGGATCTCTTGAGCAGCGGCCCACACCGCCGCCGCGTCGACGAGGTTGAGCTTGACGCCGCCAACCTCGCTCTTGTGGGCGATAACGGCGGAGTCCAGCTTAAGCACGACCGGATAGCCAATCTGCGCCGCCGCATCGACGGCCTCCTCTGGCGTAGAGGCAGGGAGCTCACGCGTGACGGGCAACCCCTCCGCCCGGAGGAGCGACTTGACCGCTCGCTCGGAGAGTTGGCCGCCCTGCACCGGCCAGCCCGCAGGAGCGGGACCTGAGCCTGGCAGAGGCGCCGCCGCAAGGGCGAGGACTGGCAGCTTCCCGTCCGCTCCCGCCCGGAACTGTGCCATCGCCACCGCCACACGCGCGGCCCGAGCCGGGCTCCGATAGACCGGAACCCGGCCCCACTGGAGCCGCTCCGACGCCTCTGGGGCGAGCCCCTCCGCCCCTGTCCGCGAGACGATGATCGGCTTCCCCGATTCGGCACGGACGACCAGCAGATCATCGACCAGTCGAACTGCATCCTCCCCCTGCAGGACACAGAAGCAGACGATCATCAGGTCAACATTCGGATCCCGCGCTAGCGCTTCCAGCGCCCGCCGAAAGAGCCCGGGATTGCCGATCACGGTCGCCGTCACATCGACGGGATTGGCGATCGAGCCGAAGCTTGGCACGATCGTCGCCAGTGCGGCCCTCGTCTCCACCGCCAGACTCGGTACCTGCAGCCCCATTCGTTCCAGCGCATCCGTCGCTAGGATTCCCGCCCCGCCCGAGGTCGTCAGAACGCCCACCCGGTTGCCAGCCGGCTGGAAGGGCGTCGCCAGACCCGCGGCCAGATCCAGCATCTCCTCAATGTCGTCCACCCGCAGAAGGCCGAGTTGCCGAAAGGCAGCATCCCAGACCACGTCGTCCCCGGCCATCGCTGCCGTGTGCGAGGTCGCGGCCCGGGCGCCCCCGGTGCTCCGCCCCGCCTTCAGGATGAGCACGGGCTTGCGCTCCTGCAGCGACAGCGCCCCGATCTCCCGCCAGAGCGGCGCCGCCTTCAGCCCCTCGGCGTAGACGAGCACGAGGTGGGTCTGATCATCCAGCAGGAGCGCCCGGACCAACTCCGCCGCACTCAGATCGGCCTCATTGCCGGTCGTGATGATCTTGCTAAGGTGGTGCCCCTTCTCCATCAGCAGGGAGGCGATGCCGAAGCCGAGGGCGCCGCTCTGCGCCACCAGCCCGATCGTGCCCCGTGCGAACTCCATCCGTTCAAAGAGCGGGCTGAAGCCCGCCACGAGGTGCTCTCCCGTGTTGACCAGCCCGATGCAGTTCGGCCCGAGCAGCCGGATTCCGTGCTGGCGCGCAAAAGCGACCAGCTCCGCCTCCAGCGCCTGACCGGGGGCGCCCGTCTCGCCAAAGCCGCTGCTGAAGAGCACCGCGTAGCCGACGCCCTTCTCGGCGCACGCCGCCAGGACCGCCTTCGTGCGCTCCGCACTGACCGCTACAAGCGCCAGATCGACCGGCCCGGGCGCCTCATGTACCGACGGGAGGCAGTCCAGCCCAGCCATAGTCGTCAGGCGCGGGTTGACCGGGTAGACCGCCCCCGCGTAGCCGTGCTTCAGCAGCGCCGCGAGCACCCGGTTGCCCACGGAGCCCGGCGTGTCGCTCGCCCCGATCACGGCGACGCCACGCGGCCGCCATAGGAACTCCACCCCTACTCCCCCTCTGCCGGTCTGAACTTGAAGCCGTACCGGATCACGCCTTCCTCATCATATAGCCGACGTACAACCGCTACGACCGCCTGCCCAATCGCCGGTGGGGCGCCAAAGCCGACGAGTTGTGCCGTGATCTTCGCCCCCTCCTCTAACTCGATGATCGCCACACAGTAGGCGCCATCGGCTTGCACCTGCGCGGCAAACTCGGGCGGGGCGCCCGCCGCCGTCACCTCGGTCACGGCGTGGATCACGCCCCGCCCGCTCAGGCGGAAGGGGCTCAGGCGGCGCCCATGACAGGCCGGGCAGTGCGGGAGCGGCGGGAACTGGACCAACTCACACCCCTGGCAGCGACTCCCCTCCAGCCGCAGGCGCTGGGGCAGCGATCGCCGGTAGATCGGTACCGAGAGATGAGCACCCATCTCAGCTCCCCCCCTTCTCGATCAAGAGGGCGTCCGCGGCGCTACCGGCGCCGTAGCTGACCAGCAGGACGGTCTGCCCCGCTGTCAGCGACGCCAGAGCCTCCCCTAGAGCCAGGAGCGGCCCAGCGGCCCCAGAGCCCTCGGGCGCCAAGACCGCCCCGGGGTAGCCGAGTGCTCGCGCCGCCACTCGACCCAACCGCGGGGTAGGCGGGTTGAGCGCCAAGCGATCCGCCTTTAGCCCAGCCGCCGCCGCTTGGATCAGCTCCAGGTAGGCGGCCTCCGTGTAGTCCGGAACGGCCACGTCCTGCAGACCTTCACCCCCGGCTGGCGTGAACGCCAAGCCGGGGTACTCGGCGAGGGCGGACTGCGCCGCCCGAAGCGACGCCAGACCGGGGCCTGACGCCGCCAGGAGGAGCGCCGCCGCAAACCGCCCATCAGCGGCGAGGACGAGCCCGGTTCCCACCGCACGAATCGCCTCCGTCGACGCGCGGGCGGAGGTCGTGCACTCCAGGCAGAACGTCGAAGGGGCCAGGCCGAGCGCAGCCGCGATCAGCCCGGCCTGCACCCGCCGTGCATACGGAAGCGAGCAGGAGGCGAGGGCTAGCCGAGCGGGCAACGGGCCGTCGATCCGGCGGGCCGCCTCAAGCATCATCGTCAGGGCGTCCTCATCTGCAGCACGAGCCGCTGGGGAATAGGTGGTTAGGGACTGAATCACAACCATCTCACCGCAGCCCCCCTCGTCGCAAGACCATCGCTGTGGCACTGGCGCCCGATCCGCCCATGTTGTAGGCCAGCCCCACCTCCGCCCCTGCCACCTGCCGGGCCGGCTCGACCTCCCCCCGCAACTGCCCGAAGAGCTCCACCACCTGCCCAACCCCCGTCGCCCCGATCGGGTGCCCCTTCGCCTTCAACCCCCCCGATGGATTGACCGGAAGCCGACCGCCAAGGCCAAACTCCCCCGCCGCCAACCGGGCGCCCGCCTCCGGCAACGAGCAGAACCCTAACTCCGCATAGGCGATCAACTCCGCCACCGTAAAGCAGTCATGCACCTCAGCCAGATCCAGCTCACTCGGCCCGACCCCCGCCTGCCGGTAGGCCGCTGCCGCCGCCCGCTGGGCCGCCGGGAGCCGGGTGATCGAAGGCCGGGCGTGCAGCGCCAGGCTATCGGTCGCCGCACCGACTCCAGCCACCTCGATCGGACAGCTTGCGAAGTCCGGCGCCAGGTCCGCATCCACCACCAGGACGGCAGCCGCCCCATCCGCCGTCGGACAGCAGTCATAGAGGCCCAGCGGCGAGGCCACCAGCGGGGCGCCCAGCGCCTGCTCCAGGCTGATCGGGCTCCGCAGCATCGCCTTCGGATTGAGCGCCCCCTGCGCATGGTTCTTCACGGCCACGCGCGCCAGGTCTGCCCGGGTCAGCAGACCCTCCGCCAACAACCGAGAGGCGATCAAGCCAAAGACGCCGGCAAAGGTCAGCCCCGCCAGCCGCTCATACTCCGTATCGCCCGAGATCCCGAGCCAGTACCGCCCCTTCTCACCCGAGACGTCCCGCATCTTCTCGACCCCGGCAGCCAGGGCGACCGAGACCTGCCCGCTCGCCACCGCCATGATCGCCTGCAGGAGGGCGAAACCGCCTGAGGCGCAGGCGCTCTCGACGTGCAGGGCTGGCACCGGTGGCAACCCGGCATACTCCATGAGTGCCGGGGCCAGGTTGCCGAGCTGCATCCCCTGCCCGCCGCTCAGGCAGCCAATGTAAGCGACCTCCACCCGATCCGGGCTCCAGCCACGCTCGACCGAGTCCCCCATCGCCGTGACCGCCTCAGCGAAGAGCTCCTTGATCCCCTTCGTCGGGTGCGCACCAAAGGCGGTCTGCCCGGCGCCCACGATCGCTACCCGCATGCGCCACCCTCCTCCGGCAACGCAAAGTCAGGCAGCACCATCTGGACCGTCGCCACGTCAGAGAGGGCCGAGTGATTGCCCGCCCCATCATAGGCCTGCACCATGTAGTGCCACGTCGCCCCCGCCGTGGCGGTCTGGTCCGTGTAGCCGACCATATTCCCCGCCCAGAGCCGCTCCCAGTTCGCCCCATCCTCCGAGCGGAAGATCTCGTAGCCCATCACGCCAGACGCCGCTGCTGCCCGCTTCCAGCCGAGGCGCACCCCAATGGGCCGCACATCCGCCGTCAGGTCCGCCCCACCAATCCAGGCCGGTACTGACCAATCGCCCCCCTCAGGTGCATGCAGCGCATCCTTCGGCCAGAGGAAGCAACGCACCTGGCGGAAGTTCTCATCCAGGTTCTTGCAGACGTTGCAGTAGATGCAGCGCACCACCCGCTCCGCCTCGCCCTCCCGCCACTTCTTCGGCAGGTCTGGATCGGCCAAGAGCCCCCGGGCCATCCCAATCAGGTCCGCTCGGCCCTCAGCCAAGATCCCCTCCGCCATCGCCTGCGTAGCGATCTTGCCCGCCGCCAGCACCGGGGTCTGCAGCCCATGTTCCACCAGGTAGCGCTTAACGCCGTCGGCCATGTAGAGGTTGATGCCGTCCGGAAACTCATGTGAGGGCATGCAGCGATCCCCGCTGTAGCCCGTGTACGGATAGGGCGGCTGCCCCTCCCGCGGTACGTGATCCTCAAACTTACCGCCGGCGCTCAGGCTGATGTAGTCGGCGCCCAGCCGGGCCAGCCGCAGGGCGATCGCCCTCGCCTCGTTCGTGCTGTAACCGCCCTTGATGCACTCGTCACCCAGGAAGCGGACCCCGACCGCAAAGTCGTCGCCGACGGAGTTGCGCACGGCCGTGATCACCTCGCTGGCGAGGCGAAGGCGCCCCTCCAGCCCCTTGCCGTAGCCATCCGTCCGCCCATTCCGCTTCGAGAGGAAGGAGGAGAGCGTATAGGCGTGGGCCATATGCAACTCCACGCCATCCATCCCCGCCATCCGGGCCCGATAGGCCGCCGCCGCATACTGCCGGACGATGGCGTGAATCTCCGCCTCCGTCAGCATCTCAACCGTCTGGCGCCAGCCACTACGTGAAACCTTCAGGAAGTGGATGATCTGGGGCACGACCTTCGAATGACTCGTTGCATGGATCTGGCGGGCGAGCTCGGTCAGCCCCGGCAGGAAGCGATCATCCGCGATGCGCAAGAGTGGCCCACTCTTGGCATCATGGACCGCCATCGCCTCCAGGACGATCAGGCCGACCTCGCCCTTCGCGAACCGCACGTACCGATCCAAGATCGCCTGATTCACATGCCCATCCTCGCCGGAGAGGCGGGTCACCATCGCCGTCAGGGCCAGTCGATTCGCGAGGCGCATGCGGCCGATCTGCAGCGGGGTAAAGAGCAGGGACACCTCAGTCGCCCCCTTTCACCTCATCCAGGGTTTGAAGCCCATACTGCTAGCTAATGCACCTTCGTTGTACCATATGAATCTATTTTCGGTCAATAAACGTTTTAGTAACTGCTACGTAACTTCCGGGTGATGAATAGAGAAAGACCCGCACCTTTCGCTAGATGCGGGTCTACGGCTCACGTATGTTACTTCCCCAGGAAGGCCTCACACTCGATCTCCAGCACGGCATCGGGGTCGAAGAGCGACGCCACTCCGAGTAAGGCCATCGCTGGATAGTGGCGCCCAAGGCGGCGTTGCCAGACCTGTCCTAGCTCGGGCAGGAGCTCTCGGTAGCGTTCCATCTGGGTAGTGAAGATCCGCATCCGGGCGATCTGCTCGACCTGGCCTCCGGCGTACTCCACCGCCGCCCGGACGTTCAGCAGGGCGCGGTCCATCTGACCGAGCAGATCATGCGGGTGGGTGATGGCGCCGGTCTCATCCATCCCCGTTACCCCGCCGAGCAGGAGACAGGTACCGCCAGGACCCGTGATCCGCGAGAGATGGGCGTAACCGACCGGACGGCTAAAGAAGGGCGGGTTAACAAACTCCATGGACGCACCTCCATGCGCTCTTACTTCCGGATTCGGCTCGACAGTTCCTTCCCACTTCCGAACCAACGTCAGAAAAGAAGGACAAATAAGAGCGATTCGATGAATACTTGGGGACCGGACCAGTAGGCTATACATCTACCGGAACGCTGACGAGGGGGGAACCTGATTGACGCCGCTACGCATCGGCATCCTGGGCGCCGGCCCGGCAGGCCTCTACGCCGCCCTGCTTTTGAAGCGCCAAAACCCAGACCACCAAGTGACCGTCATCGAGCGCAACCCGGCCGGCGCCACCTTCGGCTTCGGGGTGGTCCTCTCCGACCGGACCCTCGAGAACTTCCGGAAGGCCGACCGGGCTACCTTCAATGCGATCACCGCCCACCAGGCCACCTGGGAGGCGATTCAGGTCTTCCATCGAGCGAAGGCACGTGCCAAGGGCGCCCCGGTCGTCTGCGGCGGCCACACCTATTCGGGCATCGCCCGGCAACAACTCCTCACGATCCTCCAGCGCCGCTGCGAGGCGCTCGGCGTCAACCTCCAATTCGAAAGAGAGCTGACCGAGCTTAGCGCCTTTGGCGATGTCGACCTGCTCATCGCCGCCGACGGCGTCAACAGCCTCGTCCGGCGTACCTATCCGGAAGCGTTCGGTACCACGGTCGAACGGGGCAACTCCAGGTACATCTGGTTGGGCGTCAAGTGGATCCCCACCGCCTTCACCTTCATCTTCCACCAGACGAAGCACGGCCTCTTCCAGGCACACATCTACCCATTCGACAAGGAGACCAGCACCTGCATTGTGATGTGCCGGGATGAGACCTGGCAGAAGGCCGGGCTGCACCAGCTCGATGAGGCCGGCTCGGTGCAGTTCTGCCAGAACCTGCTGCGGCCCTATCTGGGCGACGTCCCCTTCCTGGCTAACCGCTCGCTCTGGTCGACCTTCCAGACCGTCAAGAACCAACGCTGGTCCCACGGGCCGATCGTCCTGCTCGGGGATGCCGCCCACACGGCTCACTGGTCGATCGGCTCCGGGACGAAACTCGCCATGGAGGATGCGATCGCGCTCGTGGGCGCCCTCGGTCGAAAGCGAACCGTGCCCCAAGCCCTTGCCGCCTACGAGCAGGAGCGGCGCCCCATCGTCGAGAAACTGCAGGCGGCGGCTCGGATTAGTGAACTCGCCTGCGAGAACGTCGAGAGCGCCATCCACCTCGATCCGATCCCCTTCACCTTCCAACTGCTGACGCGCAGCGGCCGGCTTGACTATGAAGAACTGCGCAAGCGAGACCCCGTCTTCATCGAGCAGGTCGACCGCTGGTTTAGGCCGCAGGGTGTGGACCCGTTCGATGACTGGCTGAGACCGGATGCGGAGGATGAGGCCGATCACTGGATCTTGCCGCCAGCCGAGCCTACCGTCACCCGGCCGGCCCTCTCACAACTGAGGACGGGCGCCGCCACCTTCCCGAACCGATTGGTGCTCAAACTGGATAGCCTGGACTGGGAGGACCTGTACAAAGCCTTCTGGGCTACCTACCGAACCAGACCGGGCATGCTCCTCTTCCTGAACCTCCCGCCCGAGGCGGCCACGGAACAAGATCTCCTCGCTTACTGTCAGTACATCTGGGCTGACACCCGCTGCCCCGTCGCACTGAGACTGCCCGCAGAGCCGGATGAGCCGGCCCCACGCCTGATTCTGCTCGCCCCGAATGGACCTCAGCCTCTGACCATGCCAACCCTCCCCGCTGCTGATCTGAACGAGGCGAACACGATCATCGCGGGCGCCCGTGCCGACCTCTGCCTGCTGCGATTCCCGTAACGACCAAAGACCGCCCTCCGACTTGGCCGGAGGGCGGTTCGTATTAGGCCCGCGGATGGGTCCGGGCGTAGACTTCCTTCAGCCGTCCCTTCGTCACGTGGGTGTAGATCTGCGTCGTCGAGATGTCCGCATGGCCGAGCATCTCCTGGACCGAACGCAGGTCCGCCCCGTTCTCCAAGAGGTGGGTTGCGAAGGAGTGGCGCAGGGTGTGCGGTGTGATCTCCTTCTCAATCTTCGCGTCATCCGCATACTTCTTGACGATCTTCCAGAAGCCCTGGCGGGTGAGCCGGTGCCCATGGTGGTTGACGAAGAGAGCCTGCTCCACGTCAAGCTTGACCAAACGCATCCGGGCCCGCTCCAGGTACTCAGCGCAGGACTGGATCGCCAGGGAGCCGAGCGGCACGATCCGCTCCTTGGCGCCCTTGCCCGAGCAGCGGATGTAGCCCATCTCCAGGTTAACATCGACCACGGAGAGTGAGACTAACTCCGAGACGCGGATGCCTGTGGCGTAGAGTAGCTCCAGCATCGCCCGGTCACGCATGCCAGCCGGCTGGGCCGGATCGGGTTGGGCGAGCAACCGCTCGACCTCCCGCACAGTCAGGACCTTGGGCAGTCGCTTCTCTAGCTTGGGCGACTCCAAGTTTGCGGTCGGATCCTGGTTGATCCGGCGCTCCCTTAGGAGAAACTGATAGAAAGCCTTCAGCGCAGCGAGGCGGCGGGCGATCGTTGCGGTCGCCTTCCCCTGGCCCTGCAGGTGCAACAGGTAAGCGACAACCGTCGAACGGGAGACGGCATCAAGCGCCCCGCTGTCCGCCTCAAGGTACTCCGAGTACTGGCGGAGGTCGCGCCCGTAGGACTCCAGCGTATTTGTAGCGAGCCCACGCTCAACGCTCAGGTAAGTAATAAATTCGTGGATCAACTGATTCATCCAGCATCCCCTTCGCGCGCCTTTTGTGGTAAGGATTCTCCATTACGGGGCGAATTATGCGTAGGCGAGCGTTGTTTTCGTAAATTCTACGAAATGTGGGCGTTCCCCTGCTGGTAAGTTATGAAGTGAGGGGTTGGTGTAGAAGTCGGGTCTC
>DATGYC010000357.1:0-3582 GCA_035298385.1 Symbiobacteriaceae bacterium
GTCAGCAGGATCTGGGCGTTGGTCATCCCCTTTGATAGGTAGAAGAGGGTGAGCACAGGCTCCAGGAAGGAGACGCCCATCAAGAGGGCGGACCACCAGAAGACCCGCTCATTGTGGCGGGAGATCGACATGATAAAGAGTACCAACCTTTCCGAATAAGGAATCTGGTTGGTATAGACGTCGATCAGTGCTCCTTGGTTCCCACGGGGATCCCCATTGCCTGTTGCAGGAGCATCACATGCAGCGTGGTGTAGGCCCGCTGGCGATGGTGGATCCAGAGTCCAAGGCCGAGGCAGAGCCCCAGCACGCCCCATAGCCAGAGGACGGCACCAGCGCCCAGCGCCTTGATCGGATCGGCGAGGGCTGGGCCGAAGAGTAGCCCCAAGAAGGGGAAGCCGGAGAGGAAGAGGGGGATCGTGCCGATTCCGGCCTCCTCCTTCTTCAAGAGCGCCAACAGAAGGCGCTGTTCGTCCGGTGGCAACGCCTTGTAGTAGAGGTAGATCTCCCGAAAGGCGTTCAAGTCCGCCAGTTCGCCCCCCTCGGGGTGGCGCTTGCGGAGGCGCCGGTAGAGGCGGACGCCGTCGCCCATGAACATCGGTCCCTTCACCTCCCAGCGGTAGTATTCCCCAAAGGGGTGGATCGGTTCCCCGCCTTATGTCATACTAGGTTGGTATAGGGTTTACGGAAACGGAGTTGAGGAGAGTGAACGAGATCCATCCGGACCGCCCGAAGGTGGTCGAGTTCCCGGTCAAGCGGCAGCAGCGAAAGGCGCCCCGCCGCAGCGGCTTCGCCCCAGTCGCATCGAGTGGGTCCGCAGCGCTGGAGTTGGCCCCGCAAGCAGCGGTCAAGCCGATGCGCTTTCCGACCCCCTCCCGCTGGTTTAACGAGAAGCACGGGTCGATCGGCTTTCGCCTCTTCGACCTTGTCTATATGTACAGCCTGGCCTGCCAGGCGCTGGAGCCGATGGAGGCGCTCGAGTGGGGCGCCCGCTACTGGAACGGCATGCTGACCGAGCAGCACGGTCGCAACGTGTTGGGGGTTCTGGCGCCGGGGACGGAGGAGGAGCCGACGGTACCAGAGCTGCCGGACTCGCTCCGCCAGGCCTTCCGGGAGGCGATCGCTCAGGGAGCGGGCAAGCTGCTGGGTGAGCGCCACTTCGATCCGCTGGTGATTACGGCGGCGCGGGCGAAGGAGCTGCAGACGGTCTGTGAGGCGCTCTATGAGCAGGAGGGCTGGCTCCTGCCGGCGCTCCCGTATATCCTGCACCGACTGCTCCGCTACGCCGGGGTCTTTGACGACGAGTACTAAATAGAAGAAGCCGCCAAGGGAGAACCCTTGGCGGCCTGCCGTTATTAGGGGCAGGGGATCGGTACGATGATGGTCGTGCCGGGATCCGCCGCCATGGCCGTCAGGATCGGCGTGATCAGTGGCGCCCGACCGGTGTCGCAGGCGATGAGGATATTCTCTGCCACCGCAAGTACGTCACCGACCGTCTCGCAGGGGCCGTCAAGGCCGAGCGCTGCAAGGGTCGCGGCCGAGAAGCCGGTGAGGTCGACCCGGAAGTCGAGTGAGACGCCGCCGACGTTCATGCCGCCGGTCGTGGTGTTACAGAAGCAGACGTTGAGCCAGTTGGCTAGGAACTGGCGCAGATCATTCGCCAGTGGGATGCTGACGGGGGTAGCGAGACCACATGCCGTGAGGATGGCGGCTTGGGCGCCCGCCTGCGTAAGGAGTGTCTGGACCGCCGTTACGCAGGGAGCGATGAGGGCGGGATCGTCGAAGCAGACCGTACCCGGGGCTGGGCAGGCGACTAGGAGTGCGTCCAGGAAGTCAGAGTTTGAGCGTACGCACTGAATGGCGGTGCAAAGCTCCACGGGCGTGAAATTGGTCGTAGAGAACTGTGTCATCCAGAAGCCCTGGGAGCGCGGCTCAAAGAAGGCGCACGCCGTCAGGAAGCAGTTCTCAAAGGTGGGCGGGTCACAGAAGGCACGCGGCGTTCCTGGCGTCGCCGTAGCCTGGAAGTGTACACGGGTGCCGATGCAGAGTCGCTGTGCGACGGTGAAGCCGCACGGGGTCTCTGTGGGCGGGCAGAAGGTACTGCCAATCGGGCCGATCTGCGGGTCGCCAATACAGGCAACAGCAGGCGGATCGACGGTGGCGGTCGCATCGATGGCAACGTCGACCTCGACGCACGCTTGCTGGAAGGCGTCTACAGGACAGCCGCCAGTCACCTGGCCACCAGCCATCGGCGGGAGTCTCTTGGGTTCGAGCACGTCAGGATCCCTCCCATGGGGGACTAAGAGAACCAAGCTCTCCACTTCCAATCTATGTCTCGGAGAGGGGCTTGGTCACTGTCGTGCTTAGTCGTTGTGGTCAGACAAGGAATCTGAGCAGTCGCTCTCGTCCCCGCTGGACCCTGAGTCGCTGGTACCACCACTGCTCCCACTGCAGTCATCCTCGTCAGCGCGGTGGGGTTTCGGGGGGCAGGGATCGGTTGAGGCCGGTCCACAGACGACCCGCTTCTCTGTACAGGTGGCGTCGGCATCGAAGGTGACCGGAATGGCGACGCAGAGCCGTTGGATCACCCAGAACGTACACGCCTTGTCACAGCCGCCCGGTAGGGGAAGGCTGCGGTCGCCCCAGTGGTCATCTTCGTCACAGGGGACGACCCGGCTCTCTTCACAGACGACCTGTGCGGGGCCGCAAGCGACATGCGGGCGCACCGCAATCTCGGCTGCGACGTCGACCGTTTGAAAGACGGTGACGGTGCAGCCGTTCTTGTGCTGTTCAGCGCTCATGAGAAGCCCCTTCCTTCGGGTGGTCGCTCCATCTTATGTTCACGTGCGGACGGGCGCCCCTTGTCGCTGGCAGGCGGCGAAGCAGGGTAGTAGGCGGTGACGTACATCTTTTGATCGAAAATATAGCCAGACAGAGCAGAAACAAGTACAAAGGAATATCGGTGCGTGGTAGACTTGGTGGAGAATTTCGTACTCACAGGAGGGGCACCCTTGAAACACTTCCTGCGCCGGACTTCTTCAGCCGTAGTCTCCATCGGGCTTCTGCTCAGTTCCGTCCTGGCTCCGGCGCCGGCTCAGGCCGCCACGTGCACCTTCACCTACACCGCCGATGGCCGCCCAACCATCGCCCCGACAAGTAGTGGCCCCGGCACCGGCAAGCGGATCGGCTTCGACAACACCCATGGCCAGACCGCTGGGCAGGCCGACTGGGTGATCGATGGCGGCTTCTCCGATATGGCTTGCGATCTAGCCGGCCAGGGCTACACGGTGGAGGAGATTCGCGCCTACCCGCTTACCCAAGCGACCCTGGGCGCCTTCAACGCCGTCGTGATCCCCGAGCCGAACATCCCGCTGACCACGGCGGAGGAGGGCGCCCTGGAGGGCTACGTCGCCGCTGGCGGCGGACTGCTCCTGGTGGCCGACCACTATCAGGCGGACCGGAACTACAACACCTGGGACCCGACTGAGGTCTTCAACGGCTTCCGCCGGGGCCATTATGGCGAGACCTACAGCTCCCCCGCCTACTGGTACAATGGCGTCCAGACCACGAGCAGCTACACCTTCA
>DATGYC010000358.1:0-7147 GCA_035298385.1 Symbiobacteriaceae bacterium
CCGCCGTGTCGTCAACATCCGGCTGACGGAGAAGGGCAAGGATGTGCTGGCGATCAAGCAAGAGATGGCCAAGGAGCTGGCGGAGATCGCCCGCATCTGGTCGTCGGATGAGCGCTCGATCATGATGCGCTCGCTGGAGCGACTCTACGGCGAGCTGAAGTCCGACCAATCCAAGGCGCCGGTCGAGCCGGCCACGGAGGCCATGTAAGACTGAACATACAGGGGCGCCCGCATCCAGCGATGCGGGCGCCCTTTTTCGGTTTAGAACGGCCAGATTCGCTCGATTCGTTCGCTGAACGGCCGCATCAGCCCCGCCAGCTCATGCCGCTTGATCGCTCCCGTCAGGAGCAGGACCCCCACGTAGAGCGGCGCCGCCGCCACCAGCACCCCACAGAAGAGGCCCAGGTTCTCCAGGTGCAGCAGATGCGCCTGCGCCGCCAGGAAGAGCGCCCCGCCCATCACGATCGAGGCGAGTGTCGGCCCGCCCAGGATCTCCGACCAGGGGAGCGGCTCCTTCAGCTGGTTCGCCAAGGAGATCCCGTTTAGCAGGCTGGCAATCGTGAACATCATGACCGAGGCGAAGGCGACGCCCAGGACGTCGATCCCCCGGATTGGGGCGAGCAGGCCATCGAGCGCCAGCTTGAAGGCCATGCCGATCATCAGGTTTCGCATCGGCTCGCCCGTCCGGCCCAGCGCCTGCAGGTAGGCCGTCATCAGCCAGGTGAGTGGCCCCAGGAAGGCGACCGGCGCCAGCAGCGCCAGCGGCCGGGCCGCGGTCGGCTCGGCGAAGAGCTGGGCGATCGCCCCGGAGAGGAGCGCCGCCGCCACCGCCACCGGCAGGCAGATCATCGCCGTCGCCCGCAGGCCCAGCACCGCCCGGGCGTGGACCCGCTCCGGCTGCTTGGCCGCCTGCGCCGCCGTCAGGACCGGCCCGAGGGCGTTGCCCAGGGCGTTGGTCAGGATCACCGGGAACCAGACCATCTGCACGGCGATGCCCGAGTAGGCCCCGTAGAGCGTCGTCGCAGCGGACTGCTCATAGCCCGCTGAGAGGAAGCCCCGCTGGACCAAGCCTACATCAATGAGGTTCAGCAACGGCATCAGGACCGAAGCGATCGTCACCGGCCAGGCCATCCGGATCATCCGGCGGACGATGATCACCGGGCGCTCCGGCTTGCCCCACTCCCCTTCAGCCTCCGCCTGCTCCCGCACCTGCCGGATGATCCAGGCCATGTAGAGCAGGGAGGCGAAGCAGCCCGCCGTGATCCCCAGCGCCGCGCCGGCGGCGGCGTACTCGCGCCCCAGCTTGGCCAACCAGAGGGCGCCCAGAATCGTGGCGACCATCTTCGTCGCCTGCTCCAGGGTCTGCGCCGTCGCCGTCGGGGTCATCCGCTTGAGCCCCTGCAGGTAGTTCCGGTAGATCGAATCCAGCGCCGCCAGCAGGATCGCTGGGGCGACCGCCAGGAGCGACCAGTAGATCCGGTCCTCGCCCAGCATGTGCGCCAGCGGCCGCGCCGCCAGCAGCAAGACCAGGCAGGCCAAGCCACCAGCGACCAGCGTAAACTGAAGGGCGAGGGTCAAAACCTGGTCCGCCGCCCGCTTCCGCCCCTGGGCCGCATACTCGGCCACCAGGTTCTGCACCGCCACCGGCACCCCGCCCGCCGCCAGGTGGTAGAGGGCGTAGAAGGCTGGCAGGGCCATCTGGTAGATCCCCAGACCCTCGGCAGTGATCAGCCGGGTGAGCGGCACCCGGACCAGCAGGTTAGAGATCTTGATAAAGAGGCCGGCAACCGCCAAGGCGGCGGCGCCCTTCAGGAGTGATTCACGCTGGCTCACGACGGCTCCCCCCTCCATCAGAAGGGTATGCGGCCAAGCTCCAGCCATGTCCACCCAATCAACAGGATTACCGCCAGGATATATCGAATAAGACCTGCATCATTCGGGAGGCGAAGATAAAACATGGATCAACCCGCCATCACCGACGCCGCCGCCAAACGGAACCTGGTGATCCTCTGGATCGGCTGCTTCCTTGCCTCCTGCTCCTTCTCCCTGGTGATGCCCTTCCTCCCCCGCTTCATTAGTGAGCTGGGCGTCACGGAGAACCTCTACGTCTGGGCCGGCTGGACCTACGCCATCACCTTCGTCTCCTCCGCCATCATGTCGCCCATCTGGGGCAACCTGGCCGACCGGTACGGCCGCAAGCCGATGATCATCCGGTCCGGCCTCTCGATCGCCACCATCTACCTCCTGATGTCCCTCGTTACCGGGCCCTACCAGCTCTTCGGGCTGCGGATCCTCAACGGCGTCTTCTCCGGCTTCATCCCCTCCTCGATCGCCCTGCTGGGCACCAACTCCCGGGAGGAGAAGGTCGGCCGCTACCTAGCGATCCTGCAGACCGGCTCCGCCTCCGGCCAGATCCTCGGCCCGATGATCGGCGGGCTCCTGGCGGACCTCCTGGGCATCCGCCCCTCGATGCAGGTCGGCTCCGTCCTCGTCCTGCTCGGCACCCTGATCGTGATCTGGGGTGTCAAGGAGCGCAAGCTCGGCCTCGGCAAGACGAAGACCTCACCGATCCAGGATATGAGCCTGGCCATGCACAACAAGGGCCTCTTCGCCCTCCTGATCTCCACGATGCTGGTCAGCCTCTCCCTGCAGTCGCTGGAGCCGATCCTGACCGAGTACGTCCGCACCCTGGCGCCCACCCCCCTGCTGGAGCAGGTGACCGGGTTCCTGGTCGGCTCGAACGCGGAGGCGACGGTCTCCGGCTTCATCTTCGCCCTGCCGGCGATCGCCACGATCTTCTTTGCGCCGCGGTGGGCCAACCTGGGTGAGAAGATCGGCTTCCCCAAGCTGCTGGCGATCGGTCTGCTGCTGGCTGGGCTCCTGGCGATGCCGCAGGCGCTGGCCAAGACGACCGGGATGATGGTCCTTCTCCGCTTTACGTACGGGATCATGACGGCGGCGGTCCAGCCGGCGATCAACGCCGCCCTGGCGGCGGCGGTCGATCCCTCGTTCCGGGGGCGGGCCTTTGGGATCAACCAGTCGTTCTCCTTTGTCGGGGCGGTCCTGGGGCCGACCGGTGGGGGCTATATAGCCGACTACCTGGGCCCACGGTGGGTCTTCGTGACGACGGGGGCGCTGTTGATGATCGCCTCGCTCTGGGTCTACCGGCGCCTGGCGACTCGGCTGGCCGCGGTGCAGGCAACGCACTGACGCCGCGACCGTCCTTGAAAATATTCCGTCAATGATATATGATCGATTCACCATGTGAACGACAGGCAGGGGTTCAGCGTGGACAAGCGAGTGGTCACACTCTACCACGGAACGCATCACCTCTACGCAGCCACACTCCGTGAGTTTGGCATCCGTGTTGACGTAAGTAACCGGGCCCTGGACTTTGGGCCCGGTTTCTACATGACCACATCGCGCCATCAAGCGACACTATGGGCTGAACGTCTTTGTAATAGGCGCTTCATGCCGGTTCCATCATTCGCACTCCGGTTACTGGAGAGGATCGGAGTGGCAGAGTCTGAACTCATGACTGTTAAGAAGCTACCTCGCCTCATTTCAGTCAGTTTCGATTGGGCAGACTTAGAGCGGCGTTTTCCGGGCAGAATCTTCGTTGCGGGGCCAGAGTGGCAGGCACTCGTTAGCCGCTGCCGAAACGACCGATCCTACCGCCACCCCTACCTGTGGGTCCGTGGCCCGGTGGCAGACGGTGGCCTCACTGGTCCTGAAAGCGGAATTGTGGCATACCAAGGATTCGACCAGGTCAGTATTCACGAGCAAGTCGTAGCCTGGTTTGTACAGAGGGAGGGGATTGGCATTGAAGAGCCGTGAGGTACTGATCCAAGATCACTATGAGGCTGTGGTTAGCGAACTGACCGGGCGGCACCATCTCTCCCTGCCTATGGCGATCAAATATCTGCAAGAGACCGGCTTTAAGACGGAATTTGATCGGGATCCTGACGCCTATCTTCACATCATGCCATGTGACTTAGTGGCCGAGATGCTACGGCAGAATCCGCCGCCCCTCAGGGCGGATCAGGCCAACGTACCTAATTAAAGCGACAAGCAAAGCTAGAGCCCGCCCCCAGCGATGGGAGCGGGCTCTAGCGTTCCTCAAATGGTGACGCGAAGCATTTTACCAACAAAAATCGGTAGCCGCGAGTGACGCAGCTACCGATTCTTTTGCCGATTGTGACCTGCGGCTTACTGGGCCGACAAGATACGGTCGATCAGGACCGCAACCTGGGCCAGGGTGAGGGTCGAGTCGGCGCGGAAGGTACCGTCCTCGAAGCCCTTGAAGATGCCCAGGTCCTTCAGGGCGAGCAGGATACCGTTGTCCGCAGCGGAGAGGCCGAGGGTGTCGTTGAAGGCGAGGGTCGGCTTGGACGACGGCTGGACGCCGAGGGCCGTCGCCAGGATCTTGGCGAACTGGAGGCGGGAGATGTTCCCGTTCGCATCAGCGGCGCCCGCAAGGCCAGCCTGGGTAGCCTTGGCGGTGGCGGTCGCATCGTCATCGGTCTTGGACGCAATGCCAAGGACCTTGGCGAAGATCCCCATGGTCGTATTGTAGGAGAGAGGGGCGTTCAGGTTCAGCTGGCCGTTGGCGTCCGGGGTGATCAGGCCGGCCTGGAGCAGGACGACGGCCGAGCCAGCAGACCAGTCGTCAGCCGGGACGTCCTTGACGCCATAGGTGGCGAGGTTGGTCTGGACCTGGGTAGCAGGGGTGTTCTCACCCTTGCCGCCGTAGACGGCGCTGGGGACGGTAGCAGCGGCAGCGGTGGCCGCAACGGTGAGGGAGAGCAGGGCGGCGCACGCGAGGGCGGCCAACTTCCGAGTCTTCAAGATTAGGTTCCTCCTTCAAATGTATGTAGTGCCAGTCCGAAAAGGCATACATGTACTCCCATACACTATAATGCATTTCTGTTATCGGGACAACGGATGTGCGTACCCATGTTTGAAATAATGGCGAATTGATGCCACTTCGGGCCGCTAGATATTTGGGCGACGCAGGAAGATCAGTCCCGCCTGCGAATCAGTAAGGATCAATCTTTTTCGTAGTGAGGCGTGTTATGCAGAGAGTTTCGGGGGTGCTTCGGGGGACCGGTATTGGGATCGCTCTGCTCGTCCTGGTGGCCGCCCCCTTCTTTCGGGGGCTCTTCTTCTGGACGGAGCTCCTGCCAGCGATTGCGCTGGTCAGTCTGGCCTTTCTGCTCTGGGTGATCGGCCGGCGCCTTGGGGGGCTGTCGGTTGGGGTTCCGGGTGGGGTTGTGGGGGGCGCCCTGCTGGCGCTGGTGGGCTGCTATCTGCTGCAGTTCTTCTGGGCTTCCTTTCCGAGGGGAAATCTGGACTGGCTGTTGCGGGCTGTCGCTGGTTGGTATATTCTGGCAATGTTTCGGGCAGAGGACTCGGTCCTGGTGCGACGCTTCCTGGCCTGGTCGTTCGTAGTTGGGGCTTCGGCTCTGGCTGTGCACGGGCTGGTTGAGTTCACGGGGATGCGGGTACTGAACGCCGAGCTACTGAATTCGCTCTCGCTGGTTGGGCTCTCGTCTCGGATGTACACGGCCTTCCAGTACCCGAATACCGCTGCCATCTACTTCCTGGTTGCGCTCTTCCTGGCCATCGGTCTTGGCGTTGAGAGCGGCAGGGCCTGGCTGAAGGGGCTGGTGGGTGGGCTGGGGGCGCTCCTAGCGATCGCCTTCTTCTTCACGATCTCGCGTGGCGCGGTTGTGGTCGTGCCGTTCGGATTGATCCTCCTCTTCCTCGGTCTAGGGCGAGAGCACAGATGGCCTGGCCTGCTCCTCCTTGGGGCCGCACTGGTGCCAACCGTGGTCGCCGTTGGTCCGATTGGAGCGCTGGCCGCAGCACGTGGCTTCGGATCTGCCTTCGCCTGGATCGGAGCCGCGGTACTGGCTGGAGCGCTCCTGGGCGCCTTAGTTGGACTGCTCGGGCGCCTCCCCTTCCGGCGGCAGTTGGCCCTGGTGGCTGTTGTCGCGGTGATTGGTGCTGTTGGTCTGGGGGTTGGCCGGGCGGGGCGCCCGTTGTTGCCTAAGCAGGCCTCGCGGCTCTTTGAGATCAACCTGCAGACGCAGAACGTCGTCCTCCGCCTCATCTACGACCAAGACGCCCTGCGGATGGTGGGTGATCAGCCGCTTGGCCGGGGCGGTTGGGGCTGGACCCGTTCATACCGGCAGTATGCCACCTTCAACTACACGGCCCGGGAGACGCACAACCACTTTGCGCAGACGGCCGTGGATGCCGGCGTACCAGGGCTGATCGCCCTGGTGACGGCCCTGCTGGCCGGGCTCTGGGGAGCCTGGCGTAATCGAGTCGGGAATCCGCTGGGCTGGGCGATGGCGGCGGGGGCCGCTTTGATTGCCGGGCACAGCCTGATCGATTTCGATCTGTCATACGGGGGGGTATGGCTGATGCTCTGGTCTTTGCTGGGGGCAGCACTCTCTGGGGCGCCCAAGGGAGAGCGCGAAGGGATCATGGCTTCGGGGGCGGTCGCTTCGGCGCTGGCTATCTTGGTGACAGCGAGCGCACTTTGGCAGGGCGCCCGACTGACTGAGGAGGCTGCTTCATTGGCTGCGAAGGGGAAGAATGCAGAGTCCCAGGCAGTTGCGGCCCGGGCTGTGGCCTGGGATGCGCTGAACAGTGAGGCCCTGGTTCAAACCGCCGAGCATGCGCTACTACTCAGGGCCGTCCAGGTGGATCCGACGAACCCGGAGGCCTGGTTCAAGTTGGCGGTCAGCCACGAGGTGCGGAAGGAATGGCAGCTAGGGCTGGCGGCCACGCAGAAGGCAGCAGAACTCGACCCCTGGGAGTCTCGCTACGTTGATAAGGAAGCTCGCCTTGCAGGCTTCCTGATGCTCGATGAGCTCGCAGCCGGGCGCAAGGACTCGGCGGTGAAGAAGGCCCAAGACCTGCTGGCACTCGAGAAGGCATGGACGGATCGATTGGCGTCAGCGAAGGAGAATCAGCATCTCTGGCGCGTGACACCCGCCAAGTTGGATCCGGCTACCGAACTGCGCTTCGGGCAGGCCAGATTCCTGCAAGGGGATCTAGCCGGTGCTAAGCAGCCGTTGCTGAAGGCTGCACAGGTTGGCTTGCTCAACTCAGAGGCTGAAGTCTGGCTCTACGC
>DATGYC010000359.1:0-18287 GCA_035298385.1 Symbiobacteriaceae bacterium
ATCGTAGTAACCCGAGGAGAGGGCGTAGGTACCGATCATGATCCGGCGCTTCACCTCAGGGCCAAAGCCCTCGGCACGGCTCTGGCCGTACATCTCCAGCATGCCGTTAGCGTTCGGCGAGCGATAGCCGTACTTGACGCCGTCGAAGCGGGCCAGGTTGGCCGAGGCCTCGGCGGGAGCGATCACGTAGTAGGCGGAGAGGGCGTAGTCGGTCGAGGGGAGTGAACACTCCTCGATCTCGGCGCCCAGGTCGCGCAGGGTCTGCAGCGCCTCCTCGAAGCGGGCCATAACGCCCGGGTCGGTGCCAGCGCCGACATACTCGCGGGGCACGCCGAACTTGACACCCTTCAGGGAGGGCTCCCCGTTAAACTTCATCGACGGCGGCGTCTTACCAGCGTTGGTGGAGTCACGCCGATCCGAGCCAGCGATCACCTCGAAGAGCTTCGCCGTATCCTCGACGTCGCGGGCGAAGGGCCCGATCTGGTCGAGCGAGGAGGCGAAGGCGACCAGGCCATAGCGGGAGACGTAGCCGTAGGTCGGCTTCATGCCCACGATGCCGGTCAGGGCGGCCGGCTGACGGATCGAGCCACCGGTATCCGAACCGAGCGAGAGGGGCGCCATCTCGGCAGCGACCGCCGCTGCGGAGCCGGAGGAGGAGCCGCCCGGGATCCGGTCCAGCGCCCACGGGTTGTGCGTGGGGAAGAAGCCGGAGTTCTCACCGGAGGAGCCCATCGCAAACTCGTCCATGTTGGTCTTACCGATGATGATGGCTCCGGCGCCCTGCAGGCGCTCGACAACCGTGGCCGAGTAGGGCGGGACGAAGTCGCCCAGGATCTTGGAGGCGCAGGTCGTCCGGATCCCCTCGGTCACCATGTTGTCCTTGACGGCGATCGGCACGCCTGCCAGCGAGCCAAGCTCGGTGTCACCGGAGGCCCGACGGGCGTCCAGCTTCTTCGCGCGGTCGCGGGCCTGCTCGCCGGTAACGGTTAGAAACGCCTGGACCTTGGGCTCAACGCTCTCAATGCGGGAGAGAAACGCATCCACGATCTCGACCGCGGACAGCTCACCGGCCAGGAAGAGCCGGTTGAGCCGGGCGGCGCTTAGCTTATGTGTGCTTCCAGCCATAAAGCTTAGCCCTCCGTAATCTTCGGGACCTTAAAGCAGCCCGCCTCCGCATCCGGGGCTTGCTCCAGTACCTTCTCCCGGTTGAGGGAGGGGCAGGGCTCGTCCGGACGGAAGACGTTCTTCAAATCGATTGCATGGTAGGTTGGCGGCACGTCGGCCGTCTCCGCCTGGTTCAGGCTCTCTACGTGATCAAGAATGCGGCTAAGCTGGTCGGTATAAGCCTCCAGTTCGCTATCCGTCAGGGAGAGGCGCGCCAGGCGGGCCACATGGGCCACCTGCTCACGAGTAAGTGCCATTCTGCAGTCACCGCCATTCCAAATTGAGGAGCGCTCGGTAGTCAATTGATTCTATCACAAGCAGAAATGAGGGGCAACGCTACGGGGGCGCCCATGTCAAGTGTACGGTTGCAGGGAATTTCTACTCCCATAACGAACTATGTAAAGACTGTGTAAAGTCGAAGGGGGTTCTCCATATGGGAGAGAAGGGTCGGTCTCGCTTCCGTCTCCGCCTCGGCCCAAGATTCGTGGCATCGTACGTCTTTATCACCCTCTCCCTGACCCTCTACGCGGCGCTGGCATTCTCCTACCTGAGTCAGGTACGAGGCAACACGGCTGGCCTGCTCCAGGAGAACCTCGCCCGGGTAGTCAAGGCGCAACAGATGGAGACCTACACCAACGAGATGATCGCTGGCTACCGTGGGTACCTGCTAACGGGGAATAGCTCGTTTCTCGTCCCTTATGATGATGCCAATAAGGGGTTAACTGGCATCGTCGCAGAACTGGGCAAGGAGCTGGCGGAGGGCGATCCGCAGCGGGCGCGCATCAACCAGATGGTGATGAACCTGGCCGGATTCCGCGCCGCGGCCAACGGCCACATCACCAAGCGCCGGGACGTCACGGACCTCAGCAAGCTCGGCGTCACGATGAGCCTCGCTCAGGCGCTTGATGAGACCTCCATCTACACCGACCAGATCCGCGACCTGAATCTGGCGTTCCGGCATGAGGAAGAGTTCGCCATGGCCAAGCGCCAGGAGACGAACGAGACGATGATCCAGCAACTGCTCTACGGGGCGATCGCCCTGCCAGTTGTGGCGGTCATCCTCTCCTTCATCGTCTCGCTCTTCCTGGTCCGCCCGATCGTGCGGCGCATGAACCGGGTTGAGAAGGCGATCACCCAGATTGCAGAGGGAGACCTAACCGGGGAAGCGGTCTCCGCCAAGGGCTCAGATGAGGTCGCAGCGCTGGCCGGGGCGTTCAACCGCCTGCAGGCCAACCTCCGCACCCTGCTGGAGCAGATTCTGACCGCGACGGCCCAGGTCCGTACCGCTGCTGGTCACCTAAGCGAGACGTCAGCGGAGACCGTGAACGGGGCGAACCAGATCGCCTCGGCGATGGGCGCCCTGGCGGCGGGCGCCCAGGAGCAGGCCACCTTCACCGCCCAGGTGGGACGGGCGATGGAGGAGCTAGGCCTAGCGGTTGATGGCATCGCACGCGGCGCCAACCAGCAGGCGGCTGCGATGCAGCAAGTGAGCACGGAGTCCGAGCAGATGGCGGGCGCCATGGAGGCTGTGGCCACCGAGGCCAACGCCATCACCTCGGTCGCTCGGGCGAACCTGCAAGCCGCAGAGGCCGGTAGCACCGCCGTTGCGGCCACCGTGCAGGGCATGAACCAGATCCAGACCTCGGCCGAGGAGGCCGTGCACCGGATGACAGAGCTGAGCCACCGCACTGATCAGATCGGTGATCTCCTCCTGGGGATTCAGGGCATCGCCAACCAGACCAACCTGCTTGCCCTGAACGCCGCCATCGAGGCGGCCCGAGCAGGCGAGGCGGGACGTGGGTTTGCGGTCGTCGCCGACGAGGTCCGCAAGCTGGCCGAGTCCAGCCGATCGACCGCTGGTGAGATCCAGGCGTTAGCCACCGCCATCCAAGCCGAGACCAGCCAGGTGATCTCCGCTGTTACGGCCGCCCGCTCGCTGGCTGGCGATGGCGTCACGATCGCCAACGAGGCCGCTCAGGCGATCCAGCATCTGCAGGAGTCGGCCGAGCGGACCCGCCACGCGGCCGAGGGCATCGCCGCCGCCATCACCCAGCTCCGCTCGCAGTCCGAGCAGGTAGCGGTTGGCCTCAGCGAGGCCGCCGCGGTCACCGAGGAGAATACCGCCTCGACGGAAGAGATGGCCGCCGGCACCTCCACCGCCCTGCAGGACCTGAGCCAGGTCAACAGTCTCTCCTCCGCTTCGGCCGCCGCCGCCCAGCAGGTAGCCGCCTCGAGCGAGGAACTGACCGCCGGTGCAGATGCGGTCGCCCAGGCAGCCGTGGCGCTGACCACGACGGCCGAGATTCTGGCCCAGGCGACGTCGAAGTTTAGGCTCTAGCCTTTCCACGTAAAAAGAACCCCCGACTTACGTCGGGGGTTCGCTTATTCCTAGGCATCGATCCGCAGGTGGCAGGCGACCCAGTGGTCGTTACCGACGTTGATCAACTGCGGCTCAACCGTCTTGCACTTCTCGCCCACCTGCTCTGCGTAGCGGCAGCGGGTGTGGAAGCGGCAGCCCGAGGGCGGGTTGACCGGGGAGGGGACATCGCCCTGGAGGACGATGCGCTCGCGCCGGATGGTCGGGTCGGGGATCGGAATCGCCGACATCAGCGCCTCGGTGTACGGGTGCAGCGGCTTGGCATAGAGCTCGGCCGCCGGGGAGATCTCCATCATCTTGCCCAGGTACATAACAGCGACACGGTCGGAGACGTGCTTGACGACCGAGAGGCCGTGGGCGATGAAGAGGTAGGTCAGGTCGAACTCCTTCTGGAGGTCCTCCAGCAGGTTCAGCACCTGCGACTGGATCGAGACGTCCAGCGCCGAGACCGGCTCGTCGCAGACGATCAGCTTCGGGTTGAGGGCGAGCGCACGGGCGATGCCGATGCGCTGGCGCTGACCACCAGAGAATTCGTGCGGATAGCGGCGGGAGTGGTAGGAGGCCAGACCGACGACCTCCAGCAGCTCCTGCACCCGCTTCTGCTTCCCAGCGCCAGAGGCGACGCCGTGGATCTCCAGCGGCTCGCCGATGATCTCACCGACGGTCATGCGGGGGTTGAGCGAGGCGTACGGGTCCTGGAAGATGATCTGCATCTCCCGGCGAAGCTTCCGCATCTCCTCGCGGTTCAGCTTCATGATATCCTTGCCCTCGAAGAGGACGTTGCCGGCGGTCGCATCCTGCAGGCGGAGCAGGACCTTGCCGAGCGTGGTCTTGCCGCAGCCAGACTCGCCGACGAAGCCCAGGGTCTCGCCCTTGCGGATGTCAAAGGAGACGCCGTCAACCGCCTTGACGTGGCCGACGGTCCGAGAGATCAGACCCCCACCGGAGATGGGGAAGTGCTTCTTTAGGTCGCGCACCTCGACCAGAACGTCCTTCTTGTCGGAGGCCTGCGTCGGGTTCGGCAGAACGGTGGACATTAGGCGCTAACCCCCTTGGCAAGACGTTCGGCGGAGATGAAGCAGGCCACATAACGGCCCGGTGCAACCTGCTCAAGTTCAGGCTGCGACTCCTTGCACTTGTCGATTGCGTAGGGGCAGCGCGGGTGGAAGCGGCAGCCTTCCGGCAGGTGAAGCGGGTTCGGCACCACGCCCTCAATGACGTGAAGCTTCTCCACGTCCTCGTCCATGCGCGGAATCGACCGGAGCAGGCCCTCCGTGTACGGGTGCAGGGGGCTCTTGAAGAGGGAGACTGCGTCCGCCTCCTCGACCACCTTGCCGCCGTACATGACGATGACACGCTCGCACATCTCGGCGACGACGCCCAGGTCATGGGTGATCAACATGATCGCCATGCCGAGCTCCTTCTTCAGCTTCTTCATCAGCTCGAGGATCTGCGCCTGGATCGTTACATCCAGAGCGGTAGTTGGCTCGTCGGCGATCAGCAACTTGGGGTTGCAGGAGAGCGCCATGGCGATCATGACGCGCTGACGCATACCGCCGGAGAGCTGGTGCGGGTACTCCTTGACCCGGCGCTCCGGCAGGGGAATGCCAACCAGGCGAAGCATCTCGACAGCCTTGTCGATCGCTTCCCTCTGGTTGAGGCCCTGGTGGAGCTGGATCGCCTCAGCGATCTGGTCACCGATGGTGTAGACCGGGTTGAGCGAGGTCATCGGCTCCTGGAAGATCATCGAGATATCATTGCCACGGATCTTCCGCATCTCGGATTCGGACTTCTTTACGAGGTCCTGGCCCTCGAAGAGGATCTCGCCCTCTACGATCTTGCCGGGCGGATTAGGAATGAGACGCATCACGGAGAGGGAGGTCACTGACTTGCCGCAACCCGACTCACCTACAACCCCTAGGGTCTCCCCGCGCTTGATGTAGAAGTTCACACCGTCAACGGCCGGCACAATGCCGTCCTCTGTGTGGAAGTGGGTCCGTAGGTTACGGATCTCTACAAGCTTCTCGCTCATCGGCTCACTCCTCGTTCCCTTGGCATGGACATACAAGACCATACATGAATTCTTCGACTTGCTCCCTATTTCCTGCACGGATTACTCAGGTTTGTATGAGTTTTCCTTACCAGATGCAGTGGATAGGCTCTCGATGGATGTCTATGGGAGATTCAGCCCAGAGATACGAGGACGGAAAGACGCAGGACAAGCCTGCGTCTTTCGGTTTTAGATATATTCGGCGTACCGAGCTTGGAACTCCTCCTCTGTTAGGACTGGAATCCCTAAACTCTGTGCCTTTTCAAGCTTAGAGCCTGCTGCCTCACCAGCCAGGACGAAGGCGGTCTTCTTGGAGACCGAACCGGCGGACTTGCCGCCCAGTCGCTCGATCAGCTCTTCGATCTCCTTGCGGCCCCATTTGGTCAGCGTGCCAGTCACCACGATGGAGAGGCCGGCGAGTGGACCCTCGGGCGCCCCCGCCTTCTTCTCGGCGCTCAGGTTAACCCCAGCAGCCCGCAGCTTCTCGATCAGTACCTGGGAGCGCTCATCCCGGAAGTAGCTGGCGACCATCTCCGCGATCTTTGGCCCAATCCCGTTGACGCCCGCGATCTCGTCCGTAGAGGCACTGGCGATCGCCTCGAGCGGGCCGAAGTGATCGACCAGGAGCTTGGCCACGCGTTCGCCCACGTGCCGGATGCCCAGTCCGAAGAGGAGCCGGTGGAGCGGGTTCTGCTTGGTCCGGTCGATCGAGGCGAGGAGGTTCTCCACCGACCTCTCGCCCATCCGCTCCATCGCCAGCAGTTCGTCCCGCTTGGTATGAAGCTGGTAGAGATCAGCGGCGTCCCGGATCAGCCCTTCATCGAGCAGGAGGGCGATCAGGGCATCGCCCAGGCCGTCGACGTTCATCGCATCACGGGAGGCAAAATGGAGGATCGCCCGGTACTGCTGGGCCGAGCAGAGCGGGTTGACGCAGCGGACGGCTGCCTCACCCTCCGCCCGAACGAGCTCCTCGCCGCAGGAGGGGCAGGCGGTCGGGAAGGACCAGGGCTGGCTCTCCGCAGGCCGCTTCTCCAGGACGACCCGGACCACCTCCGGGATGATCTCGCCCGCTTTGCGAACGATGACCGTATCACCAATCCGGACATCCTTCTCTCGGATATTATCCTCGTTGTGCAGGGTCGCTCTCCGCACCGTCGTCCCGGCGATCTTGACCGGGGCGAGATCGGCAGCCGGGGTAACGGCACCGGTCCGCCCGACCTCTAGGGTGATCCCCTCGACGGTCGTCTCCTTCTCCTCCGCCGGGAACTTGAAGGCGATCGCCCAACGGGGGAAGCGAGAGGTGAAGCCAAGCCGCTCGCGCTGGGCTAGGTCGTTCACCTTGATCACCAGACCGTCGATCTCATAGGGCAGGTCGTAGCGCCGCTCCCGCCAGGAGTCGGTCCAGTCGATCACCGCCTCGATCGAGTCGAGCCGCACCTTGTGCTCGTTCACCTTGAAGCGGAGTTGCTCTAAGTAGCTGAGAGCGTCCCAGTGGTCCTGCGGGGTGAAGCCCTCGGCCTCGACCAGGTTGTAGAGGAAGGCGCTGAGGCGCCGCTCCTTGGTCTTCTTCGGGTCCTTCTGGCGCAGGCCGCCCGCAGCGGCGTTGCGCGGGTTCTGCAAGAGGGGCTTGCCGAGCCTCTCCAGATCGACGTTCAGGTCGAGCAGGGTCTGCTTGGTCATGTAGACCTCGCCCCGGACGAGCAGATGGGCCGGAACCTGACCGTTCACATCCGCCAAGCGCATCGGGATCGCCCGGATCGTCTTGATGTTCTCGGTTACATCCTCACCGGTCTCGCCATCACCGCGGGTGGCGCCCTGCACAAAGCGGCCGTTCTCGTAGCGGAGGGAGATCGAGAGGCCGTCGATCTTCAACTCGCCGATGTACTCGATCGGCTCGTCGCCCAGGAGCGACCGAACCCGCTGGTCAAAGGCGCGCAGGTCATCGGCGCCAAAGGCGTTGTCCAGGGAGAGCATCGGCGGGTTGTGCGGCACCTTGGCGAAGTCGCCCACGACTCCGCCCCCCACTCGCTGGGTAGGCGAATCCGGGCTGCGCAGCTCGGGATGAGCCGCCTCCAGCTCCCGGAGTTCCCGCATCAGGGCGTCAAACTCAGCGTCCGTGACGGACGGGTCATCCAGCACGAAGTAGCGATACTCGTGCTCGCGGATCAGACTGGACAACTCGGCTACCCGGTCGGCGGGACTGGAAAGGGGCACGGTGGATCGACCTCCCGCTTAGGTTTCTGGCTTGGCTTGTGGCGCCTACTCCGGCTCGATCGGACGCAGGTAGGAGCTAAGTAGCGTCTTCTGCCCGGCGCCCGGGAAGTGAACGGTGACGGTCTCGCCGCGGGCCTCGCGCACGACGCCCTCGCCGAACTTGGCGTGCCAGACGGGGTCGCCAGCGGCGAAGTTCGGGGCTGCGGGGGCGGCAGGGGCGCCCCAGTCGGGCGTCGTCCGCCGCTGGAGCCCCTTGGCCTCCGGCGTGCGGCCCCAACCGGTGGAGCCGATCGCCGGGGCGGCGGACTCGGCCTCGCCACGGGTGGCGGTGCGGCCCCAGCTAGAAGCGCCCGCAGACTCAGCATCGCTCCGGCCACGGGCGCCCCATCCCGGCGCGGCGTTGGATGCGGCCCAGGCCGGGCGCCCGCCATTCCGCTGCTGGAGGAGCTCATCCGGCACCTCCTGCAGGAAGCGGCTTGGGGCGTACCACTGGGTCTGGCCCCAGAGAGACCGGGCTGAGGCGGAGGTCAGATAGAGCCGCCGGCGGGCTCGGGTCATGCCGACGTAGCAGAGGCGGCGCTCCTCCTCCATCTGGGTCTCGTCCGTGAGGGCCCGATTGTGGGGGAAGATTCCCTCCTCCATACCAACCAGGAAGACGACCGGGAACTCGAGCCCCTTGGCCGAGTGCAGGGTCATCATCGTCACCTTCGATTCGCCCTCCTCGACGCCCTCGACATCCGCCACAAGGGCGGCGGTCGCCAGGAAGGCATCCAAGGCGGTCATCCCCTCGGCCTCTTCGCCGACGGGCATCTCGAACTCGCCGGCCATGGAGACCAGCTCCTGCAGGTTCTCCAACCGCCCTGCGGCCTCGATCGAGTTGTCGGCCTTTAGTTCGGCCAGGATCCCGGAACGGTCCAGGACCTCCTGAACCAGTTCGGCCATCGTCCGGGTGGCGGTCAGGTTGGTCAGTTCCTCGATCAGGCGGCCGAACTCCTCGACCTTGGTCCGGTAGTTGCCGGTCAGGTTATGCACGAGCGAGCAGTCGACCGCTACGGCGGCGACCGGGGCGCCCCACTGCTCCGCGTACTCTACGACCTTGTCGACCGAGGCCGGTCCAACTCCTCGCTTCGGCACGCTAATGGCGCGCCGGAAGGAGATCGAGTCACTGGGATTGGCCATCAGACGGAGGTAGGCCATCACGTCCTTGACCTCTTTGCGCTCGAAGAAGCGGAGACCGCCCACGATTCCGTAGGGGATCCCCTTGCGGACGAAGGCCTCTTCCAGGGCGCGCGACTGGGCATGGGTCCGGTAGAGGATCGCCACGTCCTGGTAGGTCGGGGCGCCCCCGCCCTCGCCATAGCCCTCCGCCCGGAGCCGCTCGATCTCCCCGGCGACGAACCAGGCCTCATCCGACTCGTCCGAGGCGCCGTAGCGGTGAAGCTTCTCACCCGGCCCCTCGGCGGTCCAGATCTTCTTGTCCTTCCGGTTGACGTTGAGCCGGACCACCTCAAAGGCGGCGTTCAGGATGTTGCCGGTGGAGCGATAGTTCTGCTCCAGCTTGATCACCCGGGCGTCCGGGTAGTGGTGCTCAAACTCCAGGATGTTGGAGATATCCGCCCCGCGCCAGGAGTAGATCCCCTGGTCGTCATCACCGACGACGCAGAGGTTTCGATGCTTCGCTGCCAGCAGGAAGACCCAGCGGTTCTGAATCGCATTCGTATCCTGATACTCGTCCACGTGGATGAACTCAAACTTGTTCTGGTAGTACTCGAGCACCTCTGGGTAGAGCTCGAAGAGCTTGACGCACTTGACCAGAAGGTCGTCGAAGTCCAGGGCGTTGTTCGCCCTTAGCTTCTCCTGATAGCGGCGATAGACCTTCGCTACCTGCTGCTGATAGTAGTCACCGACGCGCGCTTCGAAGGCACGCTCGTCCTGCCCCTTGTTCTTGGCGTCGGAGATCGTGCCCAGGACGGCGCCCGGCTGGAACTGCTTGTCGGAGAGGCTCAGCTCCTTCAGACACTCCTTGACCACCGCCTGCTGGTCTGCCCCGTCCAGGATGACGAAGTTCTTCGCATAGCCGAGCTTCTCAATATCGCGCCGGAGCATCCGAACGCAGGCGCTGTGGAAGGTGGAGACCCAGACGTCAGCCCCAGCGGTACCGGCTAGGTGGGCGACGCGCTCCTTCATCTCGTTGGCGGCCTTGTTGGTAAAGGTGATCGCCAGGATGCGCCAGGGCGCCGTCCCCTCCTCGATCAGGCGGGCGATGCGGAAGGTGAGGACCCGGGTCTTGCCCGAGCCGGCGCCCGCCAGGATCAGCAGCGGGCCGGTCCCATGCTCCACGGCCGCCCGCTGCTCGGGGTTCAAGGTAGTTAGATCAATTGCCATACAATCCTCCTGCAACGGAACGGGGGGTGTGGTCGAAGCAGCGCGCTGACGGCGAACAGATCGAAATCTTTTATGGCTATAACCACCCAGATCGTTCCAGTTTCACGTTGACAGTGGTCAGAGACCTCCAGTAAAGTGGTCCTTACCCGCTGTCCAAATAGCCAATTAAATTATCCGGCACGAAATACTCCGTCCCAGAAAGGAGCAGCGATCATGCAAGACCGATTCTCCCCTCTTGGGATACCCCTTCGGCTCACGATTCTCCTGCTCCCGTTCTGCCTGGGCGGTCTGGTGACACTCCGCGTGATCAACTGGGCACAGCTTTCGGTCGAGGTTGGGGGCGCCCCTGCCCTGCCTCACGCCAGTCAGCCGCTCATCGCACAGGAACTCGTGATGGATGTGCTGCGGGAACGGGTCGCGATCGCGGCCAGCCGGGAGGGCGAGCGGCGCCCGGAGCCCGTCCAAGTCCTACCCGAGGTGGTTCCCAGTGCCCGGATCGACGACCTGGTCCCGGTTGCGTACCGCTCGCTGGTCCTGCGCACCGCTGCCCGTCACGGGCTTGATCCCCGCCTGCTGGCAGCCGTGATCAAGTTGGAGTCCCGCTTTGATCGAACGACCGTCGGCACGCATGGTGAGGTCGGGCTGATGCAGATCCTGGCCGATACGGGGGCCTGGCTGGCCCGCTACGCGGGGATGGAGAGCTACGACCTGCGTGATGATGAGACGTCGCTGGAGTTAGGTGCAATCTATCTAGCGATCAACCTGCGCGAGTATGGCTCGGTCGAGAAGGCGCTGGCGGTCTACAACGGCGGGCCACGGGCGGCGGCGGGGTGGGAGTCGAACATCTACGTGGCACGGGTGCTCTCTTACTATCGTCCTTCGTAGGGATTCGATAACCCGATTCAACCCGGATGCGCGCAGACCTGGTATCCTTTGGGGGATTATAATGGGTACACGGAGATTCGGAGGGTTCACTCCATCTCCGTGTTCTTCGTTTCCCCCTCCCATACCTAGCACCCAAGTTTGACCGTCCAACTCGCCGGATATCCTGAGCGGCAGGAGAAACTCTAGACGTCCGAGAAAATATTCAGATTGAGAACCGTATGCAGAGGAGGCGGGCTGGTGAGCAGTTACATGAATCCCCTGATCGTCCAGAGCGACCGGACCGTCCTTCTGGAGGTCGGGAACCCCCTTTACGAGGAGGCCCGTGACCTGCTGGCCTTCTTTGCCGAGCTCGTCAAGAGCCCGGAGCATATCCATACCTACGCCATCACCCCGCTCTCCCTCTGGAACGCTGCGGCAGCTGGACTGACCGCCAGCGGTGTCCTGGAGGGGCTGGAGCGGTTTGCGAAGTTTCCCGTGCCCCCCGCCCTGCGTGTGGAGATTCAAGACCTGATGGGACGCTACGGCAAGGTTCGGTTGATGCGTGGCAGCGACGGCGCCCTGCTCCTGCAGGCTGACGACCCCCTCCTCCTGACTGAACTCTGGCATCAGAAGACGGTCCGGCCGCTTCTGCTGGCCGAACGTCCGGACGGACTGGTCGTCGACCCGGGCGCCCGGGGCCAGCTCAAATACGCCATGATCAAGATCGGCTTCCCCGTGGAAGACGGGGCCGGCTACCAGACGGGCGCCCCCCTCCCGGTCCATCTGCGCGAGATCTCCCGCGGCGGGCGCCCCTTCGCCATGCGCACCTATCAAGAACAAGCGGTCCGCGCCTTTCATAAGGAAGGCTCCCTCTTCGGCGGCTCTGGCGTGATCGTCCTCCCCTGCGGGGCCGGCAAGACCGTCGTCGGGATCGGGACCATGGCCGCTGTTGGCCAGCAGACGCTCGTCCTGACCACCAACATCACCGCCGTCCGGCAGTGGATCCGAGAGCTTCTCGACAAGACCGACCTGACCCCGGACCAGGTCGGCGAGTACACCGGCGAGGTCAAGGAGATCAAGCCCGTTACCGTCTCTACCTATCAGATGCTGACGCACCGGAACGCCGAGGGCGAGCGAGCGGTCCACCTGGAGCTGCTAGGCGCCCGCGCCTGGGGCCTGATCATCTATGATGAGGTCCACACCCTCCCCGCCCCGATCTTCCGGGCGACGGCCGAGATCCAGGCGCTCCGACGCCTCGGCCTGACCGCCACCCTGATCCGGGAGGATGGTCGGGAGACCGACGTCTTCTCCCTGATCGGGCCGAAGCGCTACGAGGTCCCCTGGCGGATCCTGGAGGGGGCCGGCTTTATCGCGGCCGCCACCTGCACGGAGATCCGCATCGGGCTGGACGAGCGGGTCCGGCTCGCCTACGCCACGGCCGACGACCGGGCCAAGGTCCGCTACGCCGCCGAGAATCCCGCCAAGGACGTGATCGTCCAAGCGATCGTCGCCCGCCACCCCGGCGAGCAGACGCTCGTCATCGGGCAGTACCTTGATCAACTAAAGCGGCTCTCCGAACTGCTGGGCGCCCCCCTGATCACCGGCAAGACGCCCGAGAAGGAGCGCGAGGTGCTCTACGCGGGCTTCAAGGAAGGGACGATTCCGGTCCTGGTCGTCTCCAAGGTAGCCAACTTTGCGGTCGATCTACCGGACGCCTCCGTAGCGATCCAGGTCAGCGGCACCTTCGGCTCCCGGCAAGAGGAGGCGCAGCGCCTCGGGCGCGTCCTGCGGCCCAAGGCGAACGGCCAACCAGCCTCCTTCTACGCCCTGGTCACCCGCGAGACCCGCGACCAAGAGTTTGCCCTGAAGCGGCAGCTCTTCCTGACCGAGCAGGGCTACCAGTATGAGATCACCCATGGCGAGGCCTTCCTAGGAGGTGAGCCCGTTGGCGCTCCTGCACCCTGATGAGATGGAGTCCCAACTCGCGACGCTCACCGAGGAAGGGCTGGCCGCCCTCAAGGTCGTCTGGATCCATGGGAGCGTAGGCGGGATCACGGTCGAACTGACCCAGCAGATCCTCCACCTGCTCCTGAACCGGCGCCGCAAGGCGGTGATGGGCGCCCTGGAGCTCCTAGAGAGCCTCGGCGCGATCAGCACCCGCACGCAGAACTACCGCCAGATCTACCAGATCGCTCAGCCCTGGCAGGACCCGGTCGACCGCTTCCTGGCGGCGACGATCTTCGCGGCGATCCAGCCCCCAGCGGCGTCCGTCAGCTCGCTACCATCGGGCCGCTTCCTGCTGGAGGACCTTCAGCAGTTGCTCTCCTGGGTCCATTTCACCAAGCCGGCCCTGACCCAGCAGGGGCAGCTCCACAAGCGCCACCTGACGGCCCTTCTCACCATGATGGGCTGCGCCGCTAACCCCGATGAACTCCCGGGGCGCTACCCGGAGCCGATCGGGCTTCTGATGGCCTTCCTGCTGCACCGCCGTCTGGTCAATCGGACTGAGCGGCAGATGCTGACCGGCCCCGACCTGACCGAGTGGCTCGCCCTGCCGGACTATGCACAGCGGGCCGAACTCTTCCAGTACTGGGTCGATCGCTACTCCTACCAGGACCTACAGACGATCGTCGCCGTGTTGCGCCATCTGCCGGCGGGCGAGATCCCCTGGCTCGACCTGGATTCGGCCACCACGGAGCTCGAGCCGCTGGTCAACCCGAGTCAGCGCGGCTCCTTCCGCCTCCGCCTGGAGCATCACCTGGCGACCTTCTTGGCGCCCTTGGGCCTCTTCGAGCTCGCCGCCGGGAGCGAACCCGGACAACTCTGGTTCCGACCGACGCCCGCCGGGCTCGCCTTGATCCGGGAGGGGCGCCCCGACCCCGCCGCCGAACCGCCCTTCCCCGGCTTCTGGGTCCAGTCCACCTACGAGATCCTGGCGCCCCGCCCGGTCCCGACCGGTCTGCTCTGGCTCCTGGAGTCGATGGCCGATCGCAAGGCGGAGACGGACCGCTCACTCACCTACGGCCTGAACCGCCAGTCTGTTTACCGCTCCCTGAAGGACGGGCAGAGCGGCCCCGCCCTCGTTGAGTTCCTCCAGCGTCATTCCGCTGCACCGGTACCCCAAAACGTTCTCTTCGACCTACAGGGTTGGACACAGGCCTTTGGTCAAGTAAGCCTGGAGCGGCTCACCCTACTGCGCTGCTCCTCGCCAGACCTCGCCCTTCAGATCAAGTTTTCCCGCCGCACCGCCCCGTTTGTTCTGGGCGAGTTGACACCCCAAGACCTCGTGGTCGACGGCAACCAAGAGGCGGCTCTCCTGGAGGCGCTTGAGGCTGATGGATTGATGCCCCAACAGAAAGGCGGCGGTCACTGACCGCCGCCGCCGCTTTCGCCGCTCTTCTGTTCGCCGCCTTGTCCACCACCGCCGCCTTGGCCGCCGCCCTGTCCACCACCGCCTTGGCCACCTTGGACGCCTTTCATCATCATCTCCTGCATGAGGTCACGGATGATCAGCTGCATCTGGGCTTTGAACTTCGGGCTCTCAACCATCTTGCCGAAGGAGTCTGCGATCGCTTGCTGGCCAGTCACATCGGTGACCGACTTCTTGACGGCCTCCGAAATCGTCTTCTGGCCTTCTTGCGTGTCGAGCGCCTTCTCTAGCATCACCGTACCGCCCTCGGTCTTTACCTGACTGGCGAGCCAGTCCTTCTGTTCGTTCTCGGCCAGGGTCGCCTTGACCGCCTTCTTGACCTGATCGTCCTCAACCTTAGCCTCTTGCCCGCCACCTCCGCCACCGCCACCGCCGGAGCAGCCAACCAGAATCATGACACTGAAGAGGGCGCCCATCCATTTACGCAAGTCGATCAAGCCTCCTTGGAGTGCTCTCACTGGTAATCTCCCGCTAATGAAGGGCGCCTATACGAGCGTCATCCCCCGATCTGCTGGCCCAGGGCGACCAGTCGGAGTGCACGGGCTGTTGCCCGTTCGAGCAAGGCTGGTCCCGCGGCCATCGCCTCAGCCAATGAGCAGGGGCCATCGGTCACCGAAAGGAGCGCTGCGACGCCCTCGCCGTGCAGGGCCTCCGCATCTAACGTCACCGCCCCGCTGATCACGATCGTCGGCACACCGGCCCGAGCGGCTTGGCGAGCGACTCCCAGGGGAACCTTACCTGCGAGCGTCTGTCCATCCGTCCGCCCCTCGCCAGTCAGCACAAGGGTGGCCCCCGCGAGGCGCTCGGCAAAGCGGAGGCTAGACATGGCTAGCTCAATGCCAGGGGCGAGTCGGGCGCCCAGCGCCAGGAGGCCGGCGCCCACTCCGCCAGCAGCGCCTGCCCCCGGGGTCTGCGCCACCTGTCGCCCTAAATCCCGGGCGACAACCGTCGCGAACAGCGCCAGCGCCCGGTCAAGTCGCTCGATCTGGTCCGGAGTCGCCCCCTTCTGCGGGCCATAGACCGCAGAGGCCCCCGTCGGTCCGGTCAAGGGATTGGTCACGTCACAGGCGGCGACTAGATCCACTGCGCTCAGCCGCGCGTCCAAGTTGGTCAAGTCGATCTGATCCAGTTCTAGCAGGCCCTCACCGCCCGGTTCGATCGGAGTACCATCAGCCCGCAGAAGGCGGGCGCCTAGGGCCTGCAACAGCCCGGCTCCGCCGTCATTCGTGGCCGAGCCGCCGAGGCCCACCAAGATTTGACGGGCGCCCCGGTCCAGGGCGGCCCGGATCAACTCGCCGGTGCCCCAGGTTGTGGTCCGACCGGGATTCCGCTGCTCGGGCCGAACAAGGAGGAGGCCGGAGGCGGCAGCCATCTCGATAATGGCCGTCTCGCCGTCACCGAGGAGGCCGAAACTCGCTTCGACGGGCCCCCCGAGGGGCCCACGTACCGGAAGCGTGACCAGTTCGCCCCCACTCCCACGCACCAGGGCGTCGACCGTCCCCTCCCCGCCATCGGCCAGGGGGAGCTCTACTACCTCGGCCGCCGGGTAGACCTGGCGAACCCCGCGGGCCATCGCCGCTGCTGCCTCCACCGCTGTCATCGAACCCTTAAAGGAGTCGGGGGCCAGGATGATCCGCACGCCGAACGCTCCCTTTCCCGCCAACAAGTTACTCCCTGATAGGGTTCCAAAGCGGCGGGGGCGAATCCTTCCGGCAGCCGTTCTGTCCGTTACGAGAGGACGTGACCGACCTGACCACCCCGATTCTTACCGTATCCCTAAACGCTGCGATCGATGTTGTTTATACCTTGCCCAGACTGACTCCGGGTGCCATCCATATCGCTATGACGGTCGATCGGGTCGCTGGCGGGAAGGCGAACAACGTAGCCCGCGTCCTTGCCCGGCTGGGGCGCCCCGTCCTGGCGACCGGGTTCGCTGGCGGTGCCGCTGGCCGGTTCCTCCTGGAGAATCTGACCGCCCAGGGGATTGCAACCGATTATGAACGGATGGCCGGTGAAAACCGCTCCTGCTTAACGATCCTGGGCACCGAGGCTGGCAGCGTCACCGAACTGCGGGAGAGAGGCCCAACCCTGACGGAACAGGATGGCGACCGCTTTGTCCAGCGTTTCACCCGACTCCTCGGCGACGTTGGGCTGGTCGTTATCTCTGGTTCCTTGCCACCTGGCTTGCCCCCGGCGTTCTATCACACCCTTGTCAGCCTGGCGAAGGAGCGGGAGCTTCCCGTCATCCTGGATGCCAGCGGCAAGGCCCTCCAGGTAGCGATCGAGGCAGGACCAACCCTGGTCAAACCGAACCGGGATGAGTTGGCCGAGTGGGCGGGGCGCCCACTCCCTGCCCTGGCCGACGTGATCGAGGCCGCTCGGGTCCTGGCCGCGGCGGGCCCAGCGATGGTTGCAGTCTCGCTCGGTGCGGATGGAATCATCCTGATCACCGCGACCGAGGCCCTGGTAGCGACTCCGCCTCTGATTCAGGCTCGGAACACTGTCGGCTCTGGCGATTCGGCCGTGGCCGGGTTGGCAGCGGCTCTGAGTACCGGAGCCTCGCCCGCCGATGCACTGCGCTTGGCCGTCGCCTGCGGCACAGCCAACGCCTTAACCGACGGCGTGGCGGAGGTCGATCCGGCTACCGTCGAAGAGATCCGCACGCAGGTACAACTACGTTCGTTATAGCGCTCATACAAAAGGGACCGGTTGTACGTGTACAACCGGTCCCTTTTGTTGGGGTCCGTCTGGCTCCGGCAGTAGGATTCGAACCTACGACCCTCCGATTAACAGTCGGATGCTCTACCGCTGAGCTATGCCGGAATTCTTGGCGGAGAGAGAGGGATTCGAACCCTCGGTACGCTTTTGGCGTACACAGCATTTCCAATGCTGCACCTTCGACCACTCGGACACCTCTCCGATTTGTCCCCCTCTGAGGGGGACCCTGGTGGACCGCGTAGGACTCGAACCTACAACCTGTCGATTAAGAGTCGAATGCTCTACCATTGAGCTAGCGGTCCAACACTGGAGGAGGGTGTAGGATTTGAACCTACGAATAACGGTTTTGCAGACCGCCGCGTTACCACTTCGCCAACCCACCATGTCTGAGGCACGCCGCAGATGCGGCGCCGTCGACATCTACGATCTTACCAGGACAGGCCGAGGGGAACAACGCACAGATGTTGACTCCACTGGCGATCCCTGGGCAGACAGATGAGCAATGCAAAAGACCACTGCATGAGCAGTGGTCTCTCTAATGAATTTGGGCGGCGATCTACTCTCCCATCGACCCCGAAAACTCCATCGGCACAACGGAGAGCACTCATCACCTGGAATTTTCGGGGTCGCTCTTTGTGCCCAGTACCATCGACTCCTAGTAACAAGCAAAAGACCACTGCGTACGCAGTGGTCTTTCGTAAAGGATTTGGGCGGCGATCTACTCTCCCAGGCTCTTTGTGCCTAGTACCATCGACCCTGGAGGACTTAACGGCCGTGTTCGGAATGGGAACGGGTGATCCCCTCCGGCATAGCCACCCAAAACTATAAGGGTTGCTCACTCGAAAACTCTCGCGGGTAGAGTGACTAGCACTCACTTCCTGGAGTTTGTCGGGTTCGTTGTACCCTGAAAACTGTACAGTGGATTTTGTTTGCCGCAATCTCTTAAGGTCAAGCCCTCGGCCGATTAGTATCAGTCCGCTCCACAGGTTACCCTGCTTCCACTCCTGACCTATCTACCTGGTAGTCTTCCAGGGGCCTTACTTCCTTGCGGAATGGGAGATCTCATCTTCGGGACGGTTTCGCAC
>DATGYC010000360.1:0-1847 GCA_035298385.1 Symbiobacteriaceae bacterium
AGTTAATAAATACACCTAGACGAGCCGGGCTGTCAAGCGCAGATTCCGCTCCTGTTGCTAGTGGGTTGCCTTTTTGGGGGACGCTCCTGCGCAATGCCAGTCTGGAGGAGGCCTGCGGCGCCTTGGGACGCGGCGAAAACACTCTCGAGATGGTACATAGGCGTCACAGAGACGTTGCAGAGACGTTGCAGAGACGTAGTCGTTGATCACAAGACGCCGATTGGCGGGGAGTTGCGATCGCTTCGCATGGCCCTGCTGAGCCCGCAAATGCCCGTCCGATGGGCCGTTGAGGGCTTGGCCAAGAATGGGCGGAGCGACGATGCAGAGGGTGCAGTTGTCGAGGGTTACAGCGACGAGCTTGCCGCAGCGGCCGGGGTGAGAGACCGCAAAGCCAGGCAGGATGGGCCTTTGAGCGGGGTTGGGCCCCGCATAGAGAGCTGATAAAGGCGTTACAGAGACGGCACAGAGACGTATAGGAGGCGTTATAGAGACGGCACAGAGGCGTTATAGAGACGGCACAGAGGCGTTACCTTAGATTGCCCGGACTCTGTTCTGCGGCTGGGTCCCGCTTGTATCCAGATGATTGCACTCCTCGGAGGAGCAGAGCCAACGTCGGGATGCCCATGGCCCAAAGGGTGACGAGGATGGGATCGTTGTGGACAAGCAGGAGAAGCGTGGCATACAGGCTACTCAAGAGGCCGATGAGCCAAGCGTCCACCGGACACATCCCCTTCCACATCTTAGGGACCTTTTAGAAACCCCTGGAGTCGCTCCAAGGATACGCCGAACAGGCCGTATGACTCCACTAGATGAAAGGCTCGCGCGGCCAGAGCTTAGGCACTGGCACCCGCAGAGCATGGGCGATTCGCCCGAAACAGAAAGAGGGCGCCCCCGGCAGGGCGCCCTCGCCTATTCGAACTGGGCCATCGTGTAGTACCGCCAGGGCCGGAAGCCGGCCTTCCCATAGAACTGGACCAGGTGGGTCCAGTCGATCACCGCCTCCGTCACGCCACGCCGCTGCAGCTCAGCCAGCCCCGCCTGCAGGAGCCCAAGCCCCATCCCCTTGCCCCGAACCGAGTGGCCCACTCCGATCGGGCCGAGCCCACCAGGGACCCGCCCCTCTGCCAAGGCCTCCCCTTCCCGCCCGCAGGTCCAGTAGACCCCAGGTCCCACGTGGTGCGATTCGTGCGTGTAGATCAGGGCGAAGCCGACGATCCGGCCGTTCTTCTCGGCCAGCATGATCTCCTCCGGGCGCCCCTCCGTCTCGAAGTGCCGCGCCACCTCCCAGGTCCAGCGCCCAGGGAACTCCATCGCCAGGAAGGCGAGCAGGTCGTCCCGGTCCGCCCACGTCGCCGGACGGTACTCATCCCCGTAGGGGAGTTCCGTCTCCTGCAGATCGAGGTTCTGCAGATCGATCCCCGGCTTGCCAAGGACGGCGCCCCGGCGGGCGAACCAGGTCAGCGAGGGCGAATCAGACGGGATGCCCGGGAAGAGCCGGTCCGGATCGCCACCGATCCGAATCACGCCCTGCCAGTACCGCCGGATGTGGGCGATCCCATCTTGCAAGAGCGCTGAACCGATCCCCCGTCCCTGATACTCCGGATCGACGAAGAGGGCCTGGATGAAGCCACGCCCATCGTCCGGCACCGCGTGCATCGGGACGAGGAAGCGCTTGACGAAGAGCGCAGCCACGAGTCGATCCCCATCCCAGACGGTCTGGCTCCCCTCTAGGTCGAACTGCGGCGAGAGCCAGGTCACCTGGCGGAGGAGCTTCGATCGCATCGGGTAGGTGGCGGGGAAGGCGCGGTTCCACAGCTCGACGAGGGCGCCCGCCTGAGCGGGCTCTA
>DATGYC010000361.1:0-6532 GCA_035298385.1 Symbiobacteriaceae bacterium
CTAAACTCGCTTTGTCCTCGGAGGTTAGCCAGCGTCGTAGACTAAACGGAGCTGCCGGACGCGCTCCCATGCGTTCACCTCCGCCCGTTCGCTATAGGCCATCGGCTCATTCGGGTTATCCTTCGCCTGCATCAGCCAGCCCCGGTTCTCGCCCAGCGGCTTGTACCACTTGGAGGTTGCCCCGGCGCCCAGACCGATCACCGTCTGCCGCTCCTCCATCATCTGGATGTTGTAGAGCGACTCCGTCCCCGGCTTGGCATAACCGACATTCTCCATCGAACCCACCATATACTTCTGTCGATAGAGATAGTAGGGATGCTGCCCCAGCGAGCGCGCCGTCTGGGCGGCAAAGCGCACCAGGTCCTCCGCCTCCTCCGGGGTCAGGCGAGTCAGCGCTTCGGCAGCGGCGCCCTCCGTCTGGTGCAGGCGGGAGCCGCGCTTGATCGCCAGGGTGTGGACGGTCAGGTTATCAGGGTCGAGCCGCTTCATGTCGTTCAGCGTATACTCGACCTCTTCCCGGCCCTCGCCGGGCAGGCCGATGATCGTATCGCAGTTGACGACGAAGGGATGTGCATGTGACCGGACCATCTCGTAGGCCCGGTAGAACTTCTCGCTGGTATGGATGCGACCCAGATGCATCAGGGTCGACTGGACGGTCGTCTGCGGGTTTACGCTGACCCGCGAAACGCCCGCTGCCGCCATTGTATCCAACTTATGTCGCGTAAATGTCTCCGGGCGCCCGCCCTCGACGGTATACTCCTTCGGCGACTGCCCCTTCAGCAGGGTGAGTTCGGCCTGCTTCAGCATCGCGGCGAAGTCCTGGTCGTTCATCGAGGTTGGCGTGCCGCCACCGAAGTAGATCGTCTCGACGCGCAGGCCCAGCTCCTGGATCGCCTCACCGATGATCGCCATCTCGCGGTGCAGCGCCTCGAAGAAGGTCGGCAGTTGCCCGCGGTGTTCGTTGATCGGGTAGATCGAGAAGGAGCAGAAGGAGCAGATCGTCGGGCAGTAGGGGATGCCAATGTAGAGCGAGATCGCCCGGGGGTCCTGATGCAGGAAGGGCCGCTGGAAGCGGGCGACCTCCGTCACAAGGCTCGCCTTCTCTGCGGTCAGCCGGTAGGTCTTGGTCAGCTCCGCCACCGGATCTGCGACCCCGCGGTCGATCATCTGGTGGACGAGCTTGGTCGGGCGAACCCCCGTCAAGATGCCCCAGCCCGGATGGAAGCCGGTCAGTTCCGCGAGCAGGTCCACTAGAAGACCCTGGGCGGCGTGGCGGATCGTATGATCGATCGTCCGCGGGGAGGCGCTGGGCTCAACCTCGACGCTCTGCTCGACCTGGCGGACCCCCTTGGGGCCACGCACGTGGAGCGAGACCGACCAGGTGGCGCTGCGGGGAAGCCGGCGGGTGGGAATGGAGGGCGCAACGACAGGAGCGACCACCGGGATGGTCGCCTCGCCCGCTAGGATCGCCTCAGCGAGTGCGACCGCCTCGACAGCCTCGGCCTCCGCCACCGCCTCGTCAGCCTCGGCCTCCGCTGCAGCCACGTCAACGTCCTCTGCATCCGTCTCAGCCTCAGCGTTCTCGACGCCCACCGGCAGGGCCGTTACGGTGATCTGCCAGGCCTCGGCGGGCTCCGGCCCCAACACCTCTGGTCCAAACCAGTCCGTCGGGGTGGCGACGCGCACGGTCTCGCCCGGGAAGAAGACCTGGCCCAAGAGCTGCAGGTCCTTGGTAAAAATCGGGCTATTGGCCCAGAAAAAAATGCCAGACAAGCTCATTACACCTCGGCCCTTAGTATACACGAATTCGGCCTTCCGTCAGCGACGGCACGCGCAAAGACCGCAGGCAAGGACGCCTGCGGTCTAGCCATTGCCACGAGAAACGGTTAGCTCCGGCCCGGGACGTAGAACTGCCAGCCCATCAGGCCGAAGATCAGGTTCGCCGTCACGAGCAGGAAGAGGACCAGGCCAGCGGTGCCACCGAGGGCGATGGCGAAGAGCACGCCAGTGGCGAAGATGATCGGCGAGAGCGCCTTCCAGCCGAAGCCACGGGCATGGGCCGGGACAACAATAATACCCTTGGCAGCACGCTCAGCGGCCGCAGCGGCCCGCTCAGCAGCCTTGGCGGCCAACTTGGCGTCCTTGCTAGCCAGCTTGGCGTCGACCTTCGCACCGAAGAGGGTCTGGCGGAAGGCGAAGATGTTGGCGGCTACAAGGATGGCGGCGATCACATACAGGGACTCGAACGGAATCTCCACCTTGATCCAACCCTTTCTCAACCCGATTCTGCGGAATCAGCAGCATAGTCTATTCGCCCGATCAGATCTCAATTCCTTCTCGGATTGACCAGGTTCTTGATAATCAAAAGGTTGTAGTCATCTAGGGCGCCCGAAGGGTTAGGAAAGGAACGGGTTGTAGGCAGCCTCGTCGCCAATCGTTGTGGTCGGGCCGTGGCCCGGGTAGACGATCGTCATCTTCGGCAGGGTCAGAAGCTTGGTCTTGATCGCCTTCAGGAGCGCCTTGGCATCCCCACCGGGCAGGTCGGTCCGCCCGATCGAGCCGGCAAAGAGCGCATCACCGGCGATCAGATGGCCCGGGGTGTAGAGCGAGACAGATCCGGGCGAATGACCGGGCGTGAAGAGGACAGCGAAGCGGAGGGTCCCACAGGCGATCTCGTCGCCCTCCTTCATCGAGGCGTCGGGCGCCGGGGCGGTGAAGGGTTCGCCAAAGAAGGCAGAGCCGTTGAGGCGCGGGTCGAGGAGCATCGGCCGGTCGTTGTTGTGGATGCGGACCGGAGCCTTGGACCAGGACTTGACGTACTCGACCCCGCCGATGTGATCGCAGTGGCCGTGCGTCAGGATGATCTCCTTGACGGTAAGCCCTTCGATCTGGACGGTCTCCCAGATCCAGGGGTCGGGCTGGCCGGGATCGATGATCAGGGCCTGTTTCGTCTCTGGGCAGGCGATGATGTAGCAGTTGGTGTCGAAGTCGCCGAGCGAGCGGGACCAGAGTAGCATAGCGGTTCCTCCTGGGTGGCGCTTTTCAGCAGTTTGGACGGCGCAAGGGGCGCCCGAGATGCTCCACCGTTGTGCGGCGAAAAAAGAGGTGGTAGACGACTGTCTACCACCTCTTCGTACCTCGGTCCTACTCGACGATGAAGGCCGTCGTCATGCCGTACATGCCATGCTCCGACTCCGCATGCGAGAGGATGTGGCAGTGGAAGGCCCACGGGCCGGGCTCATCCGCCAGGACCATCACGTCATACCGCTCACCCGGTGCGACGCAGAGCGTATCGCAGTGGTACGGATTCGGCAGGGCATTGCCGTCCTTGGCAAAGACCTCCATGAAGAAGCCGTGCAGGTGCATCGGGTGGATCATGACGCCCGCGTTGTAGAAGCGGAACCGCACCCGCTCACCCAGCTTCGCGGTGTAGGGCTGCGTTGCCGGGAAGCCCTTGCCGTTGATCGTGTAGCCGAGCTGGGAGTCGCTCAGGAAGACGAGGTAGTCCTTGTCGGCCGCCGGCTCCTTGGACTTGTCCTTCGGCTCGATGATGAAGGCACCAGCCAGACCACGCCCGACCTGCTCGGCCGAGTTGTGGTGGGCATGGTACATGTGGCTGCCGGGGTTCTTCGCCACGAACTCGTAGGTGAAGGTGGAGCCCGGCGTAACCGGCGGCTGGTTCAGGAAGGTGACGCCGTCCATCTTGTTCGGGATGCGGAGACCGTGCCAGTGGACGGCGGTCGACTCCTTCATCTCGTTCTTGAAGAGGATGCGGACCTTGTCGCCCTCCGTTACACGGAAGACGGGGCCTGGGACCATGCCGTTGTAGGCCATCGCCTTCTTCTTCTTGCCCGGCTCCGTCTCCCACTCGATCTCCTGCGCGACGAGCTCGAAGACCTTGACGTCACCGTCCATCTTGAAGGCAAGGGGCTGGTTGCCCATCTTCTCGGTCTTGGCGGGGAAGGCCTTCATGCCCTCCTCATGCATCCGGTCCATCTCTTTCCAGTCCATCCGGCCGTCGGTATTCGCAGCCGGCATGGTGTGGTCCATGGGGGCCGCCTCTTCCTTCTTGGTGCTGCACCCAGTCAAACCGAATAGGGCGACGCCACCGGCGATCACGGAGGCTGCCTTGATAAAATCGCGACGGGAGTCGATGCTCACGGTCGTCCCCTCCACACAATTGATAGTTCAATTGTATAGGGCGCCCGTAGCGATCTCCATCGAGGGGTGAACCCATCCGGACTAGACACTTTAACCAACAAAATAAGGTATCAAACCCATCTTATAGGGTCACGAACCGATCATTCAGGAGCGTGCCAGTCCCGCCCGCCCCAGGCGCGCACGAAGCGCTCCATCTCGCTGTAGTGCAGCCGTTCCAGCCGAAGGATGCGCCCCCAACTGGTCAGGACGAGCCCGGGGGCGCCCTCTGGTGAGGGTACGACCAGCACCCGATCCGAAAAGCGGTCATGGAGCCGCTTGGCTGCGGACAGCTCCGCCTCTGTGACGTCAGGGCCATAGTAGAGGACGACATGGCCGTGCTCCAGCGAGTGGACAAGGCGTTCATACGGGATCTTCGTTGAGTAGATCCCTGGGAGCGGGGCATCACCGCCCACGTGCGGGCCAGATGTGGGTGGACTGGAGTTGTAGGGCTCGTGCGGGGAGTCCGGCGAGGGGATGTGGATGCGCCCCATGATCGGGACCGCCTCGCCGGGAGGCTGGGCGCCGGTCAGGCGCAGGGTGATCAGCAGGGCGCCGAAGGCGAGAAGACCGGCCACCAAGAGCCAACGCTTCATCCGAGAGCCGGCGACCGGACTGCCCACAGGGGCTAGTTCGTCAGGGGCCGTCTCACCGGCGGGCATACCCGTCCGAGGCGCTGGGCTAGCCATGCGCCCCCACCCCCTCTAGCTCTGCAATCTGGGCCTCCACCGCCGCCCGATCCTCTGCCTCCGGTGCCAGCCGCAGGTAGGTCTGCAGATCGGCCCTTGCCTCCTGGGGCCTTCCTACCTCCACCAGCGCAACCGCCCGGTTCTGGTAGAGTTCCGCCTCCCGCGGGGCGATCTCGATCGCCGTGGTCAGGTCGTGGAGCGCCAAGTCCGGGCGCCCCATCGTCCAGTGCAGCACGGCCCGGTTCCCCCGTGCCACCACGTGAGCCGGCGAGACCGCCAGGAGTTCATCGTAGTCGAGCAGAGCCGTAGGTAGGTCGCCCAGCCCCTCCAGGCACTCAGCCCGAGCTAAACGGGCTGACGGAAGCGCCGGCTCCAAGTCTAGCGCCCGCCCATAGGCCTCCACCGCCTCACGCTCCCGTCCCGCCTGGCGGAGGCACTGGCCCAGGTTGACCCAGACCTCTGCGTACGGCGGGGAGAGTTCGATCGCTCGCCGGTAATCGGCCTCGGCCTCTGCCAAGCGCCCAAGCCCCAGGAAGATGGAGCCACGGTCGTTGTAGTACTCCGAGTAGTTCGGGTCCATTGCGATCGCCCCGCCGAACTGCTCGATCGCCTCGTCGACCCGACCGATCATGACATAGACCTGCGCCGAGTTGTAGAGCAGGACCGACCGGTGGAGGTGATGGACATCCGGCAGGATGCGCGCCATCAAGCGGAAACCCTCCTGGCAGAGTTCCAGCGCCTCTTCCATCCGCCGCTGCCGCACCCGAATAAGGGCAAGGCCGTTCTTCAGGAAGACCCCGCGGAACTGCTTGCGCTCCTCCTCCATCTCGCAGCGTTGCAGACTATCGAGTCCTTCCAGCAGGTAGGCCTCCGCCCGGTCGTAGTTCCGCTCCGGCAGGAAGCGGCTCCAGAGCATCGCCTGGTAGTAATTGCACTGGAAGGTATACCACGGATTCGCTGTGTGGGTCAGGAACTGCTCGATGACCGCGTTCGCCTTCGGCCCCTCGTTTAGGCCGGCGAAGATGTTGAAGAGCTTCGCCGTGATGAACCAGCGCCCGTCGAGATTCGCTGCGTCATGTGCCTCCAAGAGGTTCAGCGCCATCTCGCCGTAGGGGAGTGCGTCGGCATAGAGCCCCTGCGTGACATACCGATCGAGCGCCTCCCCCAGCCAGGGCAACGCTCGCTGGGGCTCATCACTGGCCAGCCAGGCTGGAATGATCGCCGGCAGGAGGATCTCCCGCTGAATCGGGTCCGTCCCGGCCTCCGCCTCGAGGGCGAGCGCCTCTGCCCGCGCCTCCAGCGGGGAGAGCACCACCGGCACATCCCCCGTCAAGTCTAGGTAGAAGCGGGCGCCCTGGCAGGCCGCCGGGAAGCGCCCCATCGCCTCATCCCCCCTGCCGGGAGCGGTGGCGATCAGCAGGGTCAGCCCAAGGTCTTTGCCCCGCCGCCGCAGGAGGTGCGGGTAGAAGGCCTGGACGAGGGCGCCCGCCTGATCAAAGCCGTCAACGACGATCGTCCAGGGGGCGCCCACGAGCCGCTCCGCCGCTGCTGCAAGCAGGTCGACCAGCCCATGCAGGATGCGAATGGCCCGGTCAGCTGGGTAGTTGCGGGTTCGCTCAACGTCCGTGGCCGAGTCGGTCAGGTTT
>DATGYC010000362.1:0-4847 GCA_035298385.1 Symbiobacteriaceae bacterium
GGCCGACCGGTCTGATTCTCCAAGATCCACTCCTTCGCAAACCGTCCCGACTGGATATCCGCCAACACATCCTTCATCCGATCCTTCACCGACGGGTCGATCACCCGCGGCCCCGAGACGTAATCCCCGTACTCCGCCGTATCCGAGACCGAGTACCGCATCGAGGCCATACCGCCCTCGTACATCAAGTCCACGATTAGCTTCAGCTCATGCAGGCACTCGAAGTAGGCGATCTCGGGGGCGTAGCCGGCCTCAACTAGCGTCTCAAAGCCGTACTTGACCAACTGGGTGGCGCCGCCACAGAGGACCGCCTGCTCGCCGAAGAGGTCCGACTCGCACTCCTCGCGGAAGGTGGTCTCGATGACGCCGGCCCGGGCGCCCCCGATCCCGCGTGCCCACGCCAGGGCGAGTTGCTTGGCGTCACCCGTCGCATCCTGGTAGACGGCGATCAGGCAGGGGACGCCCTTGCCCTCGGTGTAGGTCCGGCGGACTAGGTGGCCCGGGCCCTTCGGGGCGACCATGAAGACGTCGACATCCTTCGGGGCGTTGATCTGGCCGAAGTGGATCGCAAAGCCGTGGCCGAAGGCGAGGGCTTGGCCCGGGCGGAGGTAGGGCTTGATCTCTTGCTCGTAGAGGGCGCCCTGCTTCTCATCGTTGATCAGGATCATGATCACGTCGCACGTCTGGGCCACCTCAGCGGGGGTGGCCACCTTCAGGCCAGCCGCCTCGGCGCGCTGCCAGGAGGGGCGCCCCTGGCGGAGGCCGACGGTGACGTCAAAGCCGGACTCCTTGAGGTTCAGGGCGTGGGCGTGGCCCTGGGAGCCGTAGCCGATTACGCCGATCTTCTTACCAGAGAGGTACTGGGGGTTCGCATCAGCCTCGTAGTACATACGCGTCATGGGTATCGTCCTCCTGAATGAATGATGGGATAGCAGACTGGGTGCCGCGGCCGAGGGCGATGACGCCGGTCCGGACCACTTCCTGGATGCCGTACTCGCGGGTGACTGCGATGAGGGCATCGACCTTCTCCTGATTACCGGTGACCTCGATCATGATGGCGCCCTTGGCGACATCGACGACGTTGGCCCGGAAGACAGCGGCGAGCTGGAGGAGTTGGGGGCGGGATTCGGGGGTAGCGGTCACCTTGATCAGGGCGAGCTCTCGGGCGACGGAGGCGCCCTCGGCCAACTCACTGACCGCTAGGACCTCGATCAGCTTCTCAAGTTGCCGCATCACCTGCTGGATCTGGGGCTCGTCACCATCGACAACGAGGGTGATTCGGGAGATGGCCGGGTCCGCCGTGGTGCCTACCGCCAGGGAGTCGATGTTAAAGCCCCGTCGGCGGATCAAGCCGGCGACACGGGCCAGAACGCCTGGCTGGTTCTCGACCAGGACAGCAAGGATCTGCTTCATTCCCGCACACCTCCTTCGCTTGATTCGTATCGGCGCAAAAGAAAATCCCTACCGCGCGCGTCCGATCATTCGGCCGCTCGCGGTAGGGACGACTGCTGTCGTGGTACCACCCTACTTCGCTCCGGTTGGAGCCTCTTGTTTGTAACGATCCGAGGAGGACCGGCCGCTTCTTACTGGCGCCCAGGCTGGGCACGTTCAGGCGGGCAGCTCGGGGGTGAGGTTCGGCATCTTGGCCTTGGTCCATGGCGCTTCCACTGTCCGCCACTCGCTGTAGGTCCCACAGGCCTGCTTACTTGTCCCGTCATCGCTTTTTGCGTATAGAAAAACCCTAGCGTGCAGGTTCGAACCTTCCCACGTCGGGTGGGAGGGTTGGAACTTGCCGCTAGGGTCTTTTGTACCCACGGTGTACCCCCAAACCGGGGGCTGTACCGCTCGGTCCAGACCACCTGTCGGTGCGGAACCCTAGGTACACTTCCTATATGCGTTCGAGATATTGTTGCCCATTCTACGCTTTAGAAACTTCGGTGTCAATCTTAAACGGCGAAACTTTAGCGATTCTTGTTTGGTATGGATGTTATGCCTCTTCTCACCTACACCAGATTCGCAATGAGGTCGCCCATCGCTGCGGTACCGACCGTGGTGCAGCTCTCTTCCGCTAGGTCTGGGGTCCGGTAGCCCTGCTCGAGGACCTTGGTCACGGCGGCCTCAATGGCGCACGCTGCCGCCTCCGCGCCGAAGGAGAGCCGGAGCATCATGGCGACGCAGAGGATCGTGGCGATCGGGTTGGCCTTACCCTGGCCGGCGATGTCGGGGGCGGAGCCGTGAATGGGCTCGTAGAGGGCCTGGCCACCGGTGCCGATGGAGGCCGAGGCGAGGAGGCCGATCGAGCCGGGGATCATGGAGGCCTCGTCGGTCAGGATATCGCCGAAGGTGTTCTCCGTGACGATGACGTCGAACTGACGCGGGTTGCGGATTAGCTGCATCGCCGCGGCGTCGACGTACTGGTGGGTCAACTCGACGTCCGGGTATTCGGGCGCCAGGCGGGTGGCGATCTCACGCCAGCGTCGGCCGGTGGCCAGGACGTTCGCTTTGTCGACCGAGCAGAGCTTCTTGCGGCGCGTCGCCGCGGTCTCGAAGCCGAGGCGGATGACGCGTTCGATCTCGTCGTCAGCGTAGACGAGGGTATCGACGGTGACTTGGCGCCCCTCTTGCTCGATCTGGCCCTTGGGCAGGCCAAAGTAGAGGCCACCGATCAGTTCCCGGATGATCAGGAGATCGACACCATCGCCGAGGATCTCGGCCTTCAGGGGGGAGCGGTGCAGGAGGGGCTTGTGGGTGGCGGCAGGGCGCAGGTTGGCGTAGAGGTCGAAGGCCTTGCGCAGGCCGAGGATCGCCGCCTCAGGGCGCAGGTGCAGGGGTAGGCTGTCCCACTTCTCGCCACCGACGGCACCGAAGAGGATGGCGTCAGCGGACTTGGCTACGTGGAGGGTCTGGTCGGGGAGGGGGTGACCAGTCTGGTCGTAGGCGGCACCGCCGACGGGGGCGTGCACCTTCTTGAAACGTAGGCCGAACTTGGTCTCGACCTTGGCGAGGACCTTGAGGGCCTCCGCGATCACCTCTGTGCCGATGCCGTCACCGGGGAGGACTGCGATGGTCTTCGTGGTCATGGGTGTGGGGCCTCCTTGGTGGGGATTAAGAGTCCTTTTTACCGGCGATACGAAGGCAACTCTACCTCATACGCCTCGATCGCTCCGAGAGCCTGAAGCGTCAGCCCGATCTCGTCCAGGCCGTTCAGCAGGCAGTGACGCCGGAAGCCGTCCACGGCAAAACCATTAACAAACCCGTTCTCATCCCGTACCTGCTGGGCCTCGAGGTCGATCGTGACCTGATAGCCGTGGATCGTCTTGGCTCGGTGCATCAACTCGTAGACCTGCTCCTCCGGCAGGACGACGGGGAGCATGAAGTTCTTGAAGCAGTTGTTGTAGAAGATGTCGGCGAAGGACGGGGCGATGATCGCTTGGAAGCCCATATCAGCGAGGCCCCAGGGGGCGTGCTCGCGGGAGGAGCCACAGCCGAAGTTCCGACCGGTGATCAGGACCGAGGCGCCCTGGTACTGCGGCAGGTTCAGCACAAACTCGGGGTTGGGCGCCCCGTCGGCCAAGTAACGCCAGTCCCAGAAGGTGAAGGGGCCGAAGCCGGTCCGCTCGATCCGCTTCAGGAACTGCTTGGGCATGATCTGGTCGGTATCGACGTTGGCCCGATCCAGCGGGACGGCGAGGCCGGTCTGCTTGACGAAGTTTGGCATCTCGTTAGGCCTCCCACTCACGGACGTCGAGGAAGTGACCAGCGATCGCGGCTGCAGCGGCCATGCCGGGCGAGACCAGATGTGTCCGGCCACCCTTGCCCTGGCGCCCTTCGAAGTTCCGGTTGGAGGTGGAGGCACAGCGTTCACCGGGCTTCAGAATGTCCGGATTCATGCCCAGGCACATCGAGCAGCCCGCCTCCCGCCATTCGAAGCCAGCGTCCAGGAAGATCTCGTGGAGGCCCTCGGCCTCGGCCTGACGCTTGACGGCGTCGGAGCCGGGGACGACCTGGGCCCGGACCGTATCAGCGACGCTCTTGCCCTTGACGACGGCAGCGGCGGCCCGGAGATCCTCGATACGGCCGTTGGTGCAGGAGCCAATGAAGACCCGGTCGATCTTGATCGAGGTGATCGACTGGCCCTCCGCCAGCCCCATGTAGGCGAGGGCAGAGGCCGCGGCCTTCTGCTCGACCGGATCGGCGATCTGACCGATGAGCGGGGTGGCGCCCGAGACGGGAACGACCATCCCTGGTGAGGTACCCCAGGTGACGTGGGGGATTATATCGTTTGCATTGAAAATTTCTACACGATCGTAAAATGCACCTGCATCGGTCGTGAGTTGCTGCCAGGCGGCGACAGCCTCCTCCCAGGCAGCGCCTTGCGGGGCGAACGGCTTACCCTTGAGATAGGTAAAGGTCGTCTCGTCAGGGGCGACCATGCCAGCGCGGGCGCCCCCCTCGATCGACATGTTGCAGACCGTCATGCGCCCCTCCATCGAGAGGGAGCGGATCGCATCGCCGGTATACTCGATCACGTAGCCGGTGGCGCCATCGGTGCCGATCCGCCCGATGACGTGGAGGATCAGATCCTTGGCCGTAACGCCGGGCTTCAGTTGCCCGTTCACCCGGACCTCCATCGTCTTGGGCTTGTGCTGCAGGAGGGTCTGCGTGGCGAGGACGTGCTCGACCTCGGAGGTACCGATACCGAAGGCGAGGGCGCCGAAGGCCCCGTGAGTGGAGGTGTGCGAATCACCGCAGACGATCGTCTTGCCGGGCTGGGTGTAGCCGAGTTGCGGGCCGATGACGTGGACGATCCCCTGATTCGGATCGCGTAGGCCATAGTAGGCGATGCC
>DATGYC010000363.1:0-2580 GCA_035298385.1 Symbiobacteriaceae bacterium
GACTTTGTGAATCAGTTCACGAACCTACCACCAGATCAAGGAGTCGCCTGATGGGGTCAGATTCGACACCATGATACGATGAGGCCAGAACTTAGTAATGACAGTTTACAAAGTGAGGCGACTCGACATGACGGCGAAGACGGAAGTCAAGGCCCTCGTTACCGTCGATCCGATCCAGGCCCAGATCGATGCGCTCGTGGCGCAGGCAAAGGGCGCCCAGGCCGCCCTCATGACCCTGAACCAGACCCAGATCGATGCGATCGTCAAGGCGATGGCCCTGGCTGGCGTCGATGCCCACCTGACGCTCGCCCGCCTGGCGGTTGAGGAGACCGGCATGGGGATCTATGAGGATAAGGTGACCAAGAACCTCTTCGCCAGCGAGTATGTCTACCACGACATCAAGGACCTGAAGACCGTCGGCATCATCAACGAGTCCGACGCCGAGGGCTTCATGGAGGTGGCCGATCCGGTCGGCCTGATCGCTGGCATCACCCCGGTGACCAACCCGACCGCCACCACGATGTTCAAGGCACTGATCGCCCTCAAGACCCGCAACCCGATCATCTTCGCCTTCCACCCGAAGGCCCAGGGCTGCTCCAGCGCGGCCGCCCGCATCCTGCTTGAGGCGGCGGTCAAGGCGGGCGCCCCAGCGGGCTGCATCGGCTGGGTCGAGACCCCCTCGGTCGAGGCGACCAACCGGCTGATGAAGCACCCCGAGATCGCCATCATCCTGGCGACCGGCGGCTCCGGCATGGTCGAGGCGGCCTACTCCTCCGGCAAGCCGGCCCTCGGCGTCGGTCCGGGCAACGTCCCGGCCTACATCCACCGGACGGCCGAGATCCACCGGGCGGTCAACGATATCATCCTCTCCAAGACCTTTGACAACGGCGTGATTTGCGCCTCGGAGCAGGCGATCATCATCGACGCGGAGATCGCCGACCAGGTTCTCGCCCTCTTCGCTGCGAACGGGGCCTACATCTTAAATGATGAGGAGGCGAAGAAGCTCGGCGCCGTCGCCGTCGACCCGAAGCGCTGCGCCATGGCGCCCTCGATCGTCGGTCAGCCGGCGACCAAGATCGCAGCGATGGCCGGGATCAAGGTGCCGCCCACGACCCGCCTCCTGATCGCCAAGCTGACCGAGGTCGGCCCGCAGGAGCCGCTCTCGCGGGAGAAGCTCTCCCCGATCCTGGGCTGCTACATCGTCAAGGATGTGACCGAGGGCCTGAAGAGGTGCGAAGAACTGACCGAGTTCGGCGGCTTGGGCCACAGCGCCGTCATCCACGCCACCGATGACGCCGTAATCGAGCAGTTCGCCACCCGGATCCGGACCGGGCGCCTCCTGGTCAACTCCCCCTCCTCCCAGGGCGCCATCGGCGACATCTACAACACGAACACCCCGTCGCTCACCCTCGGCTGCGGCACGATGGGCGGCAACTCGACCACCTCCAACGTCTCCGTCCGCCAGTTGATCAACATCAAGCGGGTCGCCAAGCGCCAGGCCCGGATGAAGTGGTTCCGGCTCCCGGAGCGGATCTACTTCGAGCCCGGCTCCCTCGCCTACCTGGCCAAGCTGAACGCCGAGCGGGCCTTCATCGTCACCGACGAGGTGATGGTCAAGATCGGCATCGTCGCCAAGGCGATCCACCACCTCGAGAAGCGGGGGATCAAGTACGAGATCTTCAGCGCCGTCGAGCCCGACCCGTCGGTCGAGACCGTGATGAACGGCGTCGCCGCCATGAACCGCTTCAAGCCGGATGCGATCATCGCCCTCGGCGGCGGCTCCCCGATCGATGCGGCGAAGGGGATGTGGCTCTTCTACGAGCAGCCGGAGCTGACCTTTGAGGGCCTCCGCCTGAAGTTCATGGATATCCGGAAGCGGGCCTACAAGATCCCGGCGATGGGGCGCAAGGCTAAGTTCATCGGCATCCCGACCACCTCGGGCACCGGCTCCGAAGTGACCGCCTTCGCCGTCATCACGGACAAGCAGAACAACATCAAGTACCCGCTCGCCGACTACGAGCTAACCCCGGATATCGCGATCATCGATCCGGAGCTCGTCCTCTCCTGCCCCAAGACCGTGACGGCCGATACCGGCATGGATGTGCTCACCCATGCGATCGAGGCCTACGTCTCGGTGCTGGCCTCGGACTACACGGACCCGCTCGCCCTGAAGGCGATCGAACTGGTCGTTAAGTACCTGCCGACCGCTTACCGGGAGCCGCAGAACCTGAAGGCCCGGGAGAAGATGCACAACGCCTCGACCCTGGCGGGCATGGCCTTCACGAACGCCTTCCTTGGGATCAACCACTCCTTGGCGCACATCCTGGGCGGCACCTTCCACATCGCCCACGGCCGGGCGAATGCGATCCTGCTGCCGCACGTGATCCGCTACAACGCAGGCACACCGACGAAGCGGGTCCCCTACCCGCAGTACGAGTCCTACGTGGCGCCGGAGCGCTTCCAGGAGATCGCCCGCTTCCTGCACCTGCCAGCCGCGACGCCGGCGGAGGGCGTGGAGTCGCTCTGCAAGGTGATCGATGACCTGATGACGCAGCTGGAGATGCCGAAGAGCCTGAAGGC
>DATGYC010000364.1:0-3390 GCA_035298385.1 Symbiobacteriaceae bacterium
ACAGGTCCAAGTTGGAGCAGGAGGTGGGCGGCAGTGAGGCGCTGGAAGGTGGCCACCGTAGTCGTCGGGGTGGCCGTGCTCGGGCTGACGTCGGCGGCATATTCAGCTCAGACCAATACGATTTACCAGGCCTGTGTTAATAGAACGAACGGTAACATGCGTCTCGTTGGATCAGAGGATGATTGCCGCAGTCATGAGTATCAGATCCAGTGGAACGAGTCGGGATCGCCTGGTCCAGCGGGTCCGCAGGGACCGATGGGTCCGGTTGGGCCGCAAGGCGCCCAGGGACTGATGGGTCCGGTTGGGCCGATGGGTCTGATGGGGCCCGCCGGACCGACTGGAGCGATGGGACCGATGGGACCGATGGGACCGATGGGGCCGACCGGAGCGATGGGACCGATGGGGCCGACCGGAGCGATGGGACCGATGGGGCCAGCCGGACCGCAAGGCGCCCAGGGTGAGCCAGGCGCGATCGGACCGATGGGGCCCAAGGGCGATCCCGGGGCAGTAGGACCGACTGGACCGATGGGCGCGACTGGACCGATCGGCCCGCAGGGGCCGAAGGGCGATCAGGGTGAGCCCGGGAACCGGATTCTGACCGGCTATATCCGTGCCGACGGCTCCGTCCAGGCTGGCACCGGCTTCACCGTCACCCATGCACCCGGCTCCTCCTTCTACACCGTGAACTGGGCGCCCGGGACCTTCCCCGCCGGCTCCACCGCCATCCCTTCGGTCCAGTCCGTCGGCATCCACTCCTTCCTCAACTACAGCTCGACGCCCGACGGGGCTGGCTCCTTCATGATCACCACGAACGGGATCGAGGGCGCCTTCTGGTTCTACGTGATCGAGGTGCGCTAAGGCAGACGGGGCGCCTTTGCTGCCGTGCTGCCCTGGCCCGAAGGTTCCAACCAGCTGCGCTTCCGCACCTTGGGCTTGATCATCAACGTCGTAGCCCGCTAAGGAGCGAAGGCCACCGCCGAGCGGTGGCCTTCGTTCATCCGATCGCGCCCGATTTATGGAACCTATTGGGATTATTTGCGTCTATCTAATCCAAGACCATGAGGCAGGCCCGACCTGCTGTAGAGAGAGAGGCCCCGCAGTGATCAAAGAGATACAAGCACAGTTTCGTGACGCCATCCTGCAAGAGGCGGCCACCCGGTACGGGATCACTGCTGAGCAACTGAAGAACCTCGGCGGCTTCGAGTCCTTTGTCTACGAGTTCAAGCGCCATGACCAGCACTACATCCTCAAGCTCACGCATACGCTGCGTCGCGCCGAGGCGTACATCATGGGTGAGATCGAATGGCTCAACTTCCTGGCTGACGGAGGCGTCTCGGTCGCTCGCGCCATCCCCTCAGCGGGCGGTCGCTTGGTTGAGCGCATCGAGGCGGGTGACGAGGGGGCCTGGCTCGCCATCGCCTATGATCGGGCGCCCGGGCAGCGCGTGACCGCTGCGGAGTGGAACGGTGAGCTCTTCGCCGAGTGGGGCCGCGTGGTTGGGCAGATGCATCGCCTAACGCAGTCCTACCGGCTCTCTAACCCAGCCTACAAGCGGCAGGAGTGGTTCGAGGAGGATCAGCTCAACGCCCGCAAGTACCTCCCGGCCAGCGAGGCGGCGGTGATCGCTCGAGCGGAGGAGCTGTTGGGCTCGATCCGTGGTCTGCCCACTCCACCGGACGCCTACGGGATGCTCCATACGGATCTATCGCACGGGAACTTCTTCGTGCATGAGGGCCGGATCACGGCCTTCGACTTCGACGACTGCGGCTACAACTGGTTCGCCAGCGACATCGCCGTCAGCCTCTTCTCGGCGCTGGTCTTCCCGCCTGCCCCGATCGAGGATCCGACGGCCTTTGCCCAGGCGTACTTGACCGCCTTCTTCCACGGCTATCGCCAGGAGAACAAGCTCGATCCGACCTGGCTACCGCGCCTGCATGACTTCCTCTTGCTGCGTGACCTGCTCCTCTTCATCGTGGTCCACCAGAGCTGGGATCTCTCGACCTGGAATGACGAGCAACTAGTACGGCTGGCTGAGCATCGCAATCGGATCCTGGAGGGCCGGGCGCTTGTCGACCTGGATTGGATGCAGTTCGCCTAGGAAAGGACGAGACGTAGATGTCAGCCACCATCCAGATCCGTCGGGCTACGATCGAGCAACTGGACGAACTCGTGCCGCTCTTCGATGGCTATCGCCAGTTCTATCAGCAGGCGAGCGACCGCCCGGGCGCCCGCCGTTTCCTCGCTGAACGGCTCCTCCAGGGCGAGTCGATCATCCTCCTCGCCTACATGGCTGAGCGGGCCGTTGGCTTTACCCAGCTCTACCCGCTCTTCTCGAGCGTCTCGATGGAGCGGCTCTGGCTGCTGAACGATCTCTTCGTGCAGCCGGACCTGCGGGGGCAGGGGGTGGGGGAGGCGCTGCTCGAGCAGGCGGCAGCCCTTAGCCAAGCGATGGGCGCCAAGGGCCTCGCCCTGGAGACGGGTGTGACGAACCAGGGCGCCCAGCGCCTCTATGAGCGGCTCGGCTTCGCGCGCGAGGAGGGCTCGTATCACTACTTCCGGCCCACTCGCTAAGTCCATAGAGGAAGGCCACCGCGCGTGCGGTGGCCTTCCCTTCTTTGGCGGCCACGCCTCCTGTCTGACTCTCTGCGGGCGCCCCGCCTCTCTTAGCGGCTCTCGCGATCGTAGGCCAGGCCCAGCGCACCAGGAATCCGGGAGCGCCCCCGGCTGGCGAAGGCCAGCGCCACCAGGGTGAAGATGTAGGGCGCCATCGCCAGCAGCGCAGGCGGCAGGCCCGACCCAGCGGCCTGCAGGCGGAAGGTCAGCGCCTCAACGCCACCAAAGAGCAGGGCGCCAAGCGCAGCCCGCACCGGGTCCCAGCCAGCGAAGATGACCAAAGCCACGGCCACCCAGCCGCGCCCGGCCGTCATGCCCTCTACCCAAGCAGGCGTCACCGCCAGGGAGAGGTGCGCCCCCGCGAGGCCACAGAGGGCGCCGCCGAGCAGCACGTAGAGGTAGCGAGTCCGGGTGACGTTGATCCCCACCGCATCCGCCGCCGCCGGGTTCTCACCGACGGAGCGCAGGTTCAGGCCGGGACGGGTCCGGTAGAGCCACCACCAGAGCAGCGGGACGAGCAGGTAGCCCAGGTAGACGAGCGGGTTCTGGTTGAAGAGGATCTCCCCGATGACCGGGAGCCTCGCGAGGCCCGGAATCGCCAGGTTCTTGAAGGCGGTCGTCAGGGGCTGGCCCGCCACCGGCCGGCCCAGGTAGGCCGAGAAGCCAGCACCAAAGATCGTCAGGGCGAGGCCGGAGCCGACCTGGTTGGCCCGCAGGGAGATCGTGAGGAAGGCGTGGATGGCAGCGAGGAGCGCACCCGCGCCGAGTGCGGCGAGG
>DATGYC010000365.1:0-3630 GCA_035298385.1 Symbiobacteriaceae bacterium
GGGCGACCAGCACGAACCGCTGGCGGAGCGGCCCCTGACTGGGCAGGTAACCGACGATATTCTGCGAGGGCGCCCGCGGCAGGATCTGCCCGAGGTCCGGCCAGAAGCCGAGGAGTTCACCCAAGAGCGGTAGCAGGGCGAGGACGGCCAGGAGGAGCCCCAGCCACGGCCAACGCAGGGCGAGCAGCAGACTGCCGGCGACGGCGCCCATCACGAGGGCTGGCCCCCAGTAGAGCGTGGCCTTGGGCGCCCAGAAGAGCTGCCGCTCGACCCGGCAGCCCATCCGTCCCAGCCAGCTTGCGATGCGGTTCGCCGCCGCCCGCTCGCCCTTCGTCCCCGTCGTGCGCGGCCCACCGGCACAGAGATCGACCAAGTAGGACCAGGCCCGCTCCATCCGCATCCCTCCCGTAGCCCCGCAGGGGGCTTTCCTACCTCTTTATGCAAGAGGGCTGAAAAGGAGAGCAGGGCGCCCGGCGGTTGGGCGCCCTGTTTTGGCGGATCGGTTAGCCAAAGCGGCGCAGGGAGGGGTTGGCCCAGCCCACCACCGCCGTCAGGAAGAAGCCGACGCCACAGGCCGCTGCAACGGCGACCGGTGAGAGCCAGTCACCTAGGAGCCCTGCCATCAGGGCGCCCAACGGGTAGGCGGCGTTGGCGGCGCTCCCGTAGAGGCCAAAGGCTCGCCCTTGCATCTCGGGCGGCACGAGGCTGCGTAGAAGGAGCCGCATGATCACCAGGCCGAGGCCCGTGGCGAAGGCGCTCCCGACCAAGAGCACAAGCGCGGGTGTCGCCCTGGGCACCAGCGCCGATGCGACCTCAAAGAGGCCCGCCACGGCGAACGCCCCGACCAAGAGCGGCCCGTTCTGCTTGATGCGGCTAGCAGCGACGGTCAGCAGGAGTGCGGCCAACCCCATACCGAGCGGCCAGGCGCTCTCGATCAGACCAAACTGGAAGGGGGTCACACCCCAGATCCGAATGGCGATGACCGGCATGAGAAGCCCGTGGGCGGCCCCGAAGAGGCTGAAGAGCGGGCCGAGCAGCATGACGCCCAAGATAACCGGTTGGCCGCGCAGGAAGGCGAGACCCTCCGCCATGTCGGCTAGGAATCGGCTCTCCCCAGTCCGTCTGGGACTCGGAAAGCGCACGAGCAGGATCGCGAGCCCTGAGAGCAGGAAGGAGCCAGCATCGACCGAGAGGGCGCCCGCCGAGCCGATCAGTCCGACTGCCATGCCGCCCAGGGCCGGTCCAGCCACCCCAGCGACCGTTTCGGTCAACTGGAGTAGGCTGTTCGCCTTTCCGAGCGTTCCCGGCGTCACCATCTGCACGAGGGAGGCGCCGAAGGCCGGGCCGAAGAAGGTGCCCGCGGCGTGGATCAACAGAGTCAGACCGATCACGACCGGCACGAGGGGGAGCGAGGCACCAGCGGGTAGCACCAACAGAAGGAGCAGCGCCAGGACCAGGACCGCACGCAGGAGGTCTGTCACGATCATCAGTCGCCGCCGATCGACCCGGTCAGCGAAGGTCCCGGCGAAGGGGCCCAGCAGGATCATGGCGGCGACTCGGACGGCGAGGACGGCGGAGAAGGCGGCGGCAGAGCCGGTCTGTTGCAGAAGTAGGAGCCCTACTGCTACCGAATGGAAGCCGTCCCCCAGCACGGAGATCCCATGGCTAAGCCAGACGGTCAAGAAGGTGCGATTCCGCCAGAGGGAGTCGTCCTTGGGTGTGGAGATGGGTTCGGCTGCCACGTCTCCCCCTATTGGGCCGGCGTCAAGAAGACGAGGGGATGGCCGTCCGGGTCGGTGATCTTGTAGGTTCGGTCGCCCCAGGGCTTCACCTCTGGCGGGCTGATCACGTTCACCTTCGGCGCGGTCTTGGCGTAGTACTCGTCCATGTTGATCGCACCGATATCGATGTAGAGTTCCATCCCACCCGCAACCATCGTGGCGCCCGGTGCCAAGCGATCAAGGATCAGCCGTACACCGCCATACTCCACCCCGACCGTCTCCAGAACGCCGTTGCCGTCCTTGTAGCGGAACCACTCCGAAAAGCCCAAAGACTCCTGGTAGAAGCGAGCGCTAACCTCGAGATCACGGACCATCAGAACGGGCGTAACACCCTTCATCAGTAGACCCTCCTTCGTCCAGAGCCTTAGATCGTCACCATGGGGACTGGAGACCGGGGCTGGTCATCGGTCGGGGAGCGACGCTCCTCCTGCTCCATGGTCTGGCGAATGACACGCCACGTCGAGTCCGCGCCGCGCCGCCAGACCTCAAGTACTAGGGCGCGGTCCCAGAAGCGAGGCCCGATCTGGCAGATCTCGTAGGCGGCCATCACCTCATTGGGCGACCGTGCGATCAAGCGCATCCACGGAAGGGTCATGGGCGCCCCGCCCCTAACGCTGTAGGCCGCCGCTGCCTCGATGAAGCCAGCCTTCTCCTCGGCCTCGCTGTAGGCGACCAACTTGTCATTGACGCGGGGGATCCCATAGTAGGCCTGAAAGGACGGGTCGATCCAGCGGAAGACGGCCTCAGTCGGGCCTTCCCCCCGAAAGAGGCGCTCAACATCTGCCCGGTAGCTCTGAATCGCCTCCGCTACCTCCGCAGCGGCCTGCTCCAACGGATCATGGGACGGTCTCTCCATGGTAATCCCTCCCTCCTACGAGCATCTCACCCTATCGAGAGCGTCCACTCGTGTAATCGAGGCGGCCATTCGGCGAACGTTGCGCACCTGTGCCACGGCGTTACGGATCTCGACGGATCGGCATAGCGCTGTTTCAACTTCGCAACTTTCGCTGAGTATTCCTTCTAGATTGATCGTAGTAATAAATCTTAATCATCTGTACGATGCCATTGGGGGGCGAACCGGCCACCTCAATCTAGTCCGGAGGGATGCACGATGAACCTTGCTTCTCGTGTCGAGGTAAACCTCGACGGCTCCGTCGTCTCGATCGTCTACGCTACCAGTACCCTGGAGATGGTTCTAGCTGATGGTCGTAGCGAGCGCTTCGAGCTCAAGTCGACCTGCCCGACCGAGTTCCTGGTCAAGGCGCCTACGATCGACGAGCAGGGTACCACCACGCTCGACCTCGAGATCCTGAAGTTCGAGGTGGCCGGGACGAGCGCCGTTCTGTGGCCGGGCGCCCCCGTCAAGATGTCCGGCGGCCGACTCATCGGCCCGGAGGCGTTGCCGATCTACGGTTCGGTCCGAATCCCGGCCGGCCAGAGCCTGGCCGATGGCGCCTACAGCGAGCAACTCGTCTACATCGCCGTGGAGACGCCAATGGGCACCATGCACAACCTTGAGCCGGTACGCATGGCTGCCGTGATCAACTCTGTGCCGCCGAACCAGGCCTTCCACTCGGTCGACGGGACCGCGAACCTCTACCTCAACAAAGAGGATCCCGCGGCTCAGCTCATCGCCTGCACCAGCGTCGTCAACAACCCGGACGAGTCTGACACGACCGGGGGTCACTAATCGCCATGCACGAAGGCGGGGCGCCCCTCTTTGGGGGGCGCCCCGCCTTCGCTACTCGGCCTTCCACTCGTAGACCTTGAGCAGGTGCGTGCCCTGCTTGCTGATGGGGTCGTTTGCCGCGATCGCCTGGGCCTCCTCAAGCGATTCGGCCCGGACGAT
>DATGYC010000366.1:0-6424 GCA_035298385.1 Symbiobacteriaceae bacterium
GAGCCTGACCTCTGCCCTGAGTCGAAGCCCGACTTCTGCTCTGACCGAGACTTCTGCCCAGAGCTCTGCTTCTTCCCAGAGCTCGGCTTCTGCTCGGAGTTCGACCTCTGCCTTGCACTCGACTCCTGCTCCGTGCTCTCCTGCGGCTTTGAGCCCGCCCCTTGTTCGGTGCCGGTCGATCCCGCGGCAGCACCCGCCTCTCCAGTCGGCTGCGTCACAGGGCTCATCGCCTCTTGGTCTGCCTCCGCCCAGAGCGCCCCGATCTCGCTGGCCACCCGGTCCCACGTGAACCGCTCCAGCGCCAACTGCCGGCCAGCCTGCCCCATCGCCGCCCGCTTGCTGGAGCTCTTCAAGAGCCCCAGGATCGCTTGGGCCATCGCCTCAGGGCTCTCCGGATCATCGACGACCTGACCGATCCCCGTTCCCTCCACCACCTCGGGGTTGCCGCCCCGGCGCGTGGTGATGAGCGGGAGCCCCGCAGCCATCGCCTCATAATGGACGCGGGCCAGCGGCTCCTGCCAGACCGACGGGCAGACGAAGAGGTCGCCAGCCGCAAACCACTGGTTGACCTGATCCGGCGTGATGAAGCCCGTCGCCACCACCGGAACAGCGGAGCGGGCCGCCAGATTCTGCAGGTAGGCGACGTAGTCCGTCATCTCGTCCGCCCCGTACCACTTGGAGCCGACCAGGACGAGCGCCGCTCCCGGCACCGACTGCGCCACGATCTCCATCGCCCGCAGGAGGATATCCGCCCCCTTCTTCGGCGAGAGTCGCCCGACGAAGAGGACGACCTGCCGACCGGTTAGACCGTGCTCCTGCCGGAGGCGGTCACGCATCGCCTTGCCGTTGGCGCTCCAGCCTGGCACAAACTGACCAGCATCGACGCCGGAGTAGATCGTACGAAGCTTCGGGCCTGCCTCCGGATAGGGATCGCTGATTCCCTTACCGATAAAGTTCGAGACCGTGGCGATTCGGTCAACGGCAGCGATCGCCGCTCGTGCCTCGGTCGGGTCGATCTTGTTGGGCAGAAACATCTCATTGTGCAGCGAGAGTGAGAGCCGGCTGTCGGGCGCCACCGTCGCCACCGGCAGGACGAGCCTCGGCCGGTTGAAGAGGTGGATCCGATCGAACCGCTCCGTCGCCAAGAAGGCGGTCACGGACTCCTGGTAGCGGTCAAGCATGCCGCCCTCCACCCGCACGTACCGGACCCCGTCCCGAATCTCCTCGTTGGGGAGCTCTGGATCGTTGCGACCCAGGATCGTGAGGTCGATGCCGCTCTGTGCGAGTCTGGGCGCCACGTTGGCAATATAGGTCTGAATCGCACCGCCCCGGATCGGTGGCACCGGGAGCTTCTCCGTCGCAATCATCAGGGCCTTCACTTGACCGCCACCCCCAGTGCCCGGAGCGCATCCAGCTTGCGCTGATCCACCTGTAGAAGCCGATCGATCATCGCTGCGAGTTCCGCCGAGAGCGATTGCGGGCTCCAGACGACCTCTGCACAGAGCTTATAGAACTCGTTCGGCAGGGCCAGGTCGATCAGGAAGAGCTCCCAGAGTTCCGGCCCGATCGGGTTGGCAGACCGATAGGCTTCGGCCATCGACCAAAGCCAGTTCATATCCCAGGTGCCCATGTCATCCATCTGCGAGGAGACCAGCTTACGCAGGTCACGGATGCCAAAGTCGTAGGCGACGCCATCAAGATCGATCAGCCATACACCGCCAGGGCCGATCTGGCCGTTCGAGTAGCCATAATCCTGGTGGACGAGACCATTGGCCGGACCGCCCAGCGCGGCCAGCGACGCGTACGGCGAGTTGGCCAGTCGAGTCATCGCTTGGTCTACCTGGGTCTCAAAGCGCGGCAGGGCGTTCAGGAGGGCGCCACTGGCCGGCATCTCCGGGTAGCGCAGGGCGATCTGGCGGAACCAGTCGAACTTCCGCTTCGTCTTCTCGTAGACTGCAGGCCAGCGGTGGAGGCGCGAGGCGACCTTCGCCTGCGGCGGTGGAACGTACCCCTGGGAGATGCGGTGGAACTCGCCCAGACCATAGCAGAGGGCGGCTGCGCCATCGACCACGTCCTTGTTGGCGGGCACGAGCCCCTCGATCCAGTCGGTCACGATCCAGAGCTTCTCATCCTTCGCAACGGCCATGGAGCCGTCCTTCGCCGGGATGATCGCCGGGACCCGGGCGCCCTTCTCCTTTAGATAGACCTGGGCGTAGACCGAGAAGAGTGAGCGCGGAATCGGCCGGTGGAGCCGCTTGAGCGAGCGGGGGCCGTGGTCGGTCTCGATCCGCCAGATGGCGCCGCCAAACTCCGGTTTGGTCGCCATGACCTGCATCTCGCCCATCGTCATCGCCCAGGACTCAGCGGCGGACCTGGCCTCGGCCTCTAGTTCGGGCGGGACGACCAGGTTCTCTCCGCTGCTCTGCCAGGCGTCCTTGGCCGCGGCCTGGGCCAAATCACCGGTTGGCACCCAGCCCTTGCCATCGGCAGGCGGGCGCCACGGGCGCCCGTTCTGTGCACCGGCGCCGCTGCTGATTTGGCGATTGGTACGCCCGCTTGCGGGGGCGCCTTCAGCCGCCGCTTGCCATCCCCGTACAGTGCTGCTCTCTGCCTGAGGCTGCGCCAGATACTGGACCTGCACCCCGTTTGAGACCAGCGTCGGCGCCCCGGCTGGAACGAAGATCGTGTGATTCTGGAAGGGTTGCAAAGGCACTCTCCTCCCTTGCGGACTCATTCCCTTCATCCTATGACCGAGCGGCAAATAGGCCAGTCGCTTTGCAAAGTCAAAGGCGGCCCTACCGAAATGGCAGGGCCGCCGTCCGCTATTGATCCAGCCAACAGATCTCCTTGACCAGGATGCGTGGGCCAGGCCGGAACTTCGCTTCCACCCGCCCTGACGGGGAGCGGTAGTAGAGCCGATTGATCACGCCAGCCGCCAGCGCCTCTCGCAGCAGGTCGTGCGGCCCACCAAAGAGCGTCCGGAAGATCGTCGACTGCAGATCCTTCTCCAGCGACTCCAGGTCCTGGCCGAGCGACCAGTCGAACTCTCCCAGGGTCCACTCGGGACGATCGGGCGCCGCCCGCCAGATCGCTCGTGCCTTCAACCAAGCAGCTAGGGCTCGGCGCCCCGGGAGCGGCGCCGCGATCCGGCGGGCCATCCCCGCACGGAGGGCGGCGCCCAACGGCCCACCCAGGAGCAGCATGATCGTCTGCTGGAGCTCAAAGACGGAGGCACCGCTGCTGACTAGGTCCCGGCAACTCGCCGAGAGGCGGCTTACCTCCTCAATCGCCGGGCTGCCGTATCGCATCAGAAGCCCGGTCGCAATAAACCCTTCGTTCTCCTCCAATGCATAGCCCGAGACCGGCGGGGTCGGGTTCGTCGCCCACTGCCAATAGGCATCAAGCATCCGCTCGTTCTCGGCGTGTGACTCCAGTACGCGCTGCAACCGCATCCGTAATAGCTCTGTACTCAGGAGCACGACACCTCCTACCGGAGGAGTATCGACCGCTTTCGAGCCCCGTAAACGGACACCAGGTGGTGAATAGATACGCGCTGATGCCAGGGTGACAGCCTCATAAAAAACCGCCACCAACGCCGAGACTACTCAGAGACGAACTCAGCCGGGCTGCCGTTGCCTCTGCGCGTCCCGGCTTAGGGGAAGGTGCATCTGACGTTGAACATAACCCATCACTGGCACGCCGATTCCCCCGATTCCGCTCTGGCGGCGACCAATTCCGGCCCACAGGGCCTCGCGGCGGCCGCGGCCACGGAGCGCCTGGCCCAGGATGGACCGAACGAGATCCCCAAGGGCCGAGAGGAGACCACCCTCCAGATCATCTGGCGGCAGATCAACAACCCGCTGATCTGGGTCCTGTTGGGCGCCGGCGCCCTCTCGGTCGCGATCGGTAAGGGGACGGACGGCCTGACCGTCTTCGCCGTTGTCATCCTCAACGCCGTGATCGGCTACGTCCAGGAGTCTCGCGCCGGCAAGGCGATCGCTGCGCTGGCCTCCCTCGTGCCGCAGAACGCTACCGTCCTGCGGGACGGGCAGGAGACCGCCATCCCCGCCCGGGAGATCGTCAGGGGCGACCTAGTCGTTCTGCGCTCGGGCGACAAGGTCCCCGCTGACCTCCGGCTGGTCTCCCTCAAATCCCTGCAGATCGAAGAGTCGGCCCTGACGGGCGAATCCCTGCCCGTCAGCAAGACGACCGATCCCGTCGATGCCGGGGCGCCCCTTGGTGACCGGACCTGCCTCGCCTTTGGCGGGACGCTCGTCACCTGGGGCACCGGCACCGGCGTCGTCGTGGCGACGGGCGCCGAGACCGAGCTCGGCCGAATCCAACTGATGATGAACGAGGCGGGCACCAAGGTCGAGACGCCGCTCACCCGGCAGATCGAACAGCTCTCGAAGATGCTGACGATCGTGATCGGGGTCGTGGCCCTCCTCCTACTGATCGCCGGGCTCGTGCGGGGCTACGCCATCGGCGATGCGATCCTGGCCGCCGTCACCCTGGCTGTCGCCGCGATTCCGGAGGGGCTCCCCGCCGTGATCACGATCGCCCTAGCGATTGGCGTCCAGCGGATGGCCGATCGGAAGGCGGTCGTGCGCATCCTCCCCGCGGTCGAGACGTTGGGCTCGGTCAATACGATCTGCTCGGACAAGACCGGCACCCTGACCAAGAACGAGATGACGGTCCAGGCGATCTGGCTGCCCGCGGAGAGTTGGCGGGTCACTGGTGTAGGCTACGAGCCGAAGGGCGGGTTCGTGCGGGAAGGCAGTGGTGCGGCGCCCGTTGACGCAGCCGGTCTTGCGCCGACCGATGCGCCGCCCTCTGCGGCCGCACTGGAGCTGCTGAAGGCCGCCGTCCTCTGCTCCGATTCGACCCTGGAGCAGGCAGGAGGCGAGTGGCGGGTGACCGGTGACCCAACCGAGGGCGCCCTCGTCGTCGCCCTGCAGAAGGCTGGGATCACCGCCGCCGAGCTGCGGGCGGCGAATCCGCGCAAGGATGCGATCCCGTTTGAGTCCGAGCGCCAGTATATGGCGACCCTGAACCAACGGGCGGATGGCACCTGCCAGTTCCTGGTCAAGGGCGGCGCTGAGGTCGTCTTCCAGCGCTGTACGGAGATGGCCGGGGGGCGCCCCTTCGATGCGGAGGCCGCACACGAGGCGATGCGCGGCTACGCTGGCCAGGGCATGCGGGTCCTGGCGATCGCCGAAAAGCCCAACGTCTGCTCGGACAACACGGTCGAAGAGGAGGAGCTCCACCAAGGGCTACGGCTCCTCGGCCTCGTGGCGATGATCGATCCGCCGCGAGCAGAGGCGATCGAGGCGGTGGCGGCCTTCAAGCGAGCTGGCATTGTGACCAAGATGATCACCGGCGACCACGCCGTGACGGCGGCGGCGATCGGGCAGCAACTGGGGCTGACCGAGGGCGCCCCGCTGACCGACGGGCGCCCGGGCGGGATTGGCGCCAACGCCTCTGCCGCGGCGGCGCCCATCGCTCCGGCAACGACTGGCTCTGAACTCGAGGCGATGGATGACGCTCAACTCCGTACCGTCGCCCTCCGCCAGAACGTCTTCGCCCGTGTCGCCCCCGAACAGAAGCTCCGCCTCGTCAAGGCACTGCAGACCGAGGGCCAAGTCGTTGCCATGACCGGTGACGGCGTCAACGACGGCCCCGCCCTCCGCCAGGCCGATATCGGCGTAGCGATGGGGATCACCGGGACCGAGGTCGCCAAGGAGGCGGGCGCCATTATCCTGACCGATGACAACTTCGCCACCATCCGCAGCGCCGTCGAGGAGGGGCGCCGGGTCTACGACAACCTGATCAAGTCCTTCGCCTTCCTCCTGCCCACCAACCTCGGCGAGGGCCTGATCATCCTGATCGCCGTCCTCTTCTTCCCCTTCGTCGGCGGGACGATCCTGATGCCGATCGAGCCGACCCAGGTCCTCTGGATCAACCTGGTCTCCACGATCACGCTCTCCCTGCCGCTAGCGCTGGAGGCGAAGGAGCCGGACGTGATGGAGCGGCCGCCGCGGCCGAAGCAGGACCCAGGGACGGCTCGCTTCCTGGCGGTGCGCACGCTCCTGGTCGCCCTCTTCTTTACGGCGCAGGCGCTGGTGGTCTTCCTCTCGATCATTGGGCGCCACGGCGGTAGCGTCTCGCACGGCGCCCTTGCCCAGGCCCAGACGGGGGCGGTCACGGCTGTCGTCCTGGCGCAGATCTTCTACGTGATCCAGTGCCGCTCGATCAGCGGCTTCGTGACCGAGATCGGGTTTCGGAGCAACCTGTTCATCTGGTACGGGATTGGGCTCCTTCTGCTCTTGCAGGTGGGCTTCGTCTACCTGCCCTTCCTGCAGGTCGCCTTTGGCACGGCGCCCCTCGCCGGGGGCGACTGGCTCTTGGTGCTTGGTTCAGCGGT
>DATGYC010000367.1:0-3179 GCA_035298385.1 Symbiobacteriaceae bacterium
TCGCCCTGCTACCGCTCTTGGGTGAACTCCTCGGCTTCTGGCCGGACCTCGGGCAGATCCTGCCGCGGGCGCCCTCGCAGAATATCGTCGGTTACCTGCCCAGTCAGGGGCCGCTCCGCCAGCGGTTCGTGCTGGTCGCCCACATCGACACCCAGCGGGCCGGACTGCTCTTCCATCCCCGCTTCGTGCGCCGCCTGCCCCTCTACTTCAACCTGGCCTACGCACTGCTGGGCCTCGCCGTGGGCGCCCTGCTGCTCCGAGTCGAGTGGCTCAGCCTGCTGCTGGCCGCCCTGCTAGCGCTCAATGGACTCTTCCTCTGGTGGTGCGGTCTGAGCGCAGGGGAGACGGTGGGCGCCAACGACAACGGCTCAGGGGTCGCCCTCGTCCTCAGCCTGGGGGAGCACCTTGCCGCCAACCGTCCTGCCGGAATCGAGGTCGTGCTCCTCTTTACAGGAGCGGAGGAGGTGGGCTGCCGGGGCATGCGCCGCTTCCTGGCCGAGCGGCGGTTCGGTCCGGAGACGATCTTCATCAACCTTGATAACCTGGGCGCCGGGGATCTCTATGCCCTGCAGGGGGAGGGGATGCTCCGCTACCATCCCTACGACCCCGAACTGTTGGCGGTGGCGAATGAGGTGGCCGCCCCGGGCGAGTTGCGGGCGCGCCAGAACCTGCTCTTGCCGACCGATGCCTGCCCCGTCTGCCAGGCGGGCGGTCGCGTCCTTACATTTATAGGGTTCCGGCCCGATGGTTCGATTCCTAATTACCACTGGCCGACGGATCGCCTTGACGGAATTGATCAGCTACAATTAACCCGGACGGAGCGCTTCCTCCGTCGATACTTGGCAGCGCTGATGGATTCTGCCAGGCTTGGCCAGCCGACACAGGGTTGGTGAGATTTGAGCCGGGCAGGTCTGCCCGGCTTATGTTATTGTATGGATAGAGTAGTTTACCTAAAACGGCTATGAAAGATGGAGGTGAGAGGATGGATCTGCGGCAGATTCGCTGGTCGATCGCGCTCGTCGTCGCAATCGTCCTCTGCGGGGTCCTCTGGTTCGGTGGCAACGCGATTCGGAACCTGACGGTGACCCGTCCGCTGCTCAACGCGATGGCCTCGGCCGATAGCGTGGAGGACGTGGAGATGATCAACGGGACCGAGGGCCTGACGGTGATTCTGACCGTCAAGGAGGGCGCCGACCTGCAGACCGCCTATGAGGCAGCGATGGCCCAGGCTGGTCTGCATGCGCAGAACGCCGTCGCCAAGGTATTGGTCAAGGATTCGAACGATGCGGCGATGGCCAGGCTCTTCCGGGAGCGGGTCGCCTTCGTCCTGCATGAGGCGATCGCAACCGGGCATTATGCGGGCCTGCCCGATCGGGTGCAAGAGGCGGCGGGGTTCACCCGCGCGACGGTAACGATTGATGAGAGGCACCTCTTCGTGACCATGCAGACGGGCGATCAGCGCCTCTATCGGGTGATCAATCGGACGACGGACGTGAAGACGGGAGGTGAGACCTGGTGAAGAAGCTGCCATTCGCCCACCTGTGGAAGGAGCTCCTCGCTGGCGTTCTGATCGGTGGACTGCTCTACACCGGTCTGAAGGATCTCTCGTACATTGGTCCGTACCTGCTCGCCGTCGCCTTCCTCGCCTTTCTCCTGCAGCGCCAGGCGACCGTCCGGGCGGGTGGTGGTGGTGCGGGCGGCATCGGCGGGGGCGGGCTGACCAGTGTGCCCGACGTCAAGTTTGCGGATATCGGCGGCCAGAACGCCGCCAAGAAGGAGCTGCTCGAGGCGATCGAGTTCATTCGCAACCGCGAGCAGATCAAGCAGATGGGCATTCGCCCGCTCAAGGGCGTCCTGCTGACCGGCCCGCCCGGCACGGGTAAGACCCTACTGGCGAAGGCGGCAGCGAACTACACCGACTCGATCTTCCTCTCGGCCTCCGGCTCGGAGTTCGTTGAGATGTACGCCGGCGTGGGCGCCCAGCGCGTCCGCAGCCTCTTCGTCAAGTCCCGCGAGGCGGCCCGCAAGGCGGGCAAGGAGTCGGCCGTCATCTTCATTGATGAGATCGAAGTCCTGGGCGCCAAGCGCGGCGGCGGTTCCGGCGGGCATATGGAGTACGAGCAGACGCTGAATGAACTGCTGGTCCAGCTCGACGGCGTCAAGATCGATGATTCGGTCCAGGTCCTAGTAATGGGCGCCACCAACCGGGTGGATATGCTCGACCCGGCCCTGATGCGCCCCGGCCGCTTCGACCGGATCGTCCAGGTCGACCTGCCGGACAAGGAGGCCCGCCTCTCGATTCTGCAGATCCAGACGGGCAAGAAGCCGCTGGCGCCGAACGTGGATCTGGTCGATCTGGCCCGCCAGTCCTTCGGCTTCTCGGGCGCCCACCTGGAGGCGCTGACGAATGAGGCCGCGATCCTGGCCCTGCGTGAGGGCCTCAAGGAGATCGAGATGCGCCACTTCGTCGAGGCGGTCGATAAGGTGATGCTGGGCGAGAAGCTGGACCGGAAGCCGGCTGCTGATGAGAAGCATCGCATTGCGGTCCATGAGGCCGGCCATGCGGTGGTGGGCGAGTGGGTCGATCCGGGCTCGGTCGCGACCATCACCGTCACGCCCCGTGGTCGGGCGATGGGCTACGTCCGGTCGAACCCGCAGGATGACCAGTACCTGCATACGAAGACCCAGCTAGAGGCAGATATCCGCCGGCTGCTGGCGGGCTTCCTGGCGGAGGAGATGATCCTGGGCGAGGGCTCGACGGGCGCCTCGAACGACTTCGAGCGAGCGAACAAGCTGGCCTGGCATATCGTGGGCGGCGGCATGTCGCGGCTGGGGATCATCGATCCCGAGAAGAGCGACCAGAAGGCGCTGGCGGAGGAGCAGAGCCGGATCGTCCAGGAGCAGCGGGCCCTGGTGGCGGCGCACCTGGAGTCGAAGCGTTCGGCGCTGGAGGCGCTGGCTGCGCAGTTGGTCGCAGATGAAGTGATCGACGGCGAGGCCGTGCGGGCCCTGCTGGTGGTATAGAGATGGGCGTCCCTCGCAATGAACTGGACCCCTCTTGATGGACACCTGTAAAAAGGGTGCATCAAGAGGGGTTTCCTCTTTTGTGGGGTATTAAACGATTAACGCACTAAATGTAGGTGGCATATCCATGTCGGACAAGTTATTTGACCCCGAAG
>DATGYC010000368.1:0-10055 GCA_035298385.1 Symbiobacteriaceae bacterium
TAACCACGGAGGTCGATCCGCCATGAAGCAACGATTCGCCACCGTCACCGTCCATGCTGGCCAGCGCCCTGACCCGGTCACTGGCTCCCTCTCGACGCCGATCTACCAGACCTCGACCTTTGTCTTCCCTGACGTAGCAACCGGCGCCCGGCGCTTCGCTGGCGAGGAGGCTGGCTACATCTACACCCGCTTGGGCAATCCGACCCAGGCCGCTCTTGAGGAGAAGATCGCGGCCCTGGAGGGCGCCGAAGCGGCCCTAGCCTTTGGGTCGGGCATGGCGGCGATCTCGGCGGTTCTGCTTGGACTGCTGCGTAGCGGTGATCACCTGCTCTATGGCGACTCGATCTACGGGTGTAGCCACTCGCTGATCAACGAACTGCTCCCCCGCTGGGGCATCACCGCCACGGCGGTAGATGGTACGGACCTGGTGGCGGTCGCCCAGGCGATCCAGCCCAATACGAAGGTCTTCCTGCTTGAGACCCCGAGCAACCCCACCCTCAAGGTCGTTGACATCGCCGCCATCGCAGCGCTCTGTGCGCCGAACGCCATCCAGTTGGTTGTCGATAATACCTTCGCTTCACCGGCTCTCCAGCTGCCGCTGAAGCTGGGCGCCCACGTCGTCGTCCACTCGGCCACCAAGTTCATTGGCGGCCATGGCGATGTGATCGCTGGCGTGGCAGCCGGACCCAAGGCGTTGATGGACGAACTGCGGATGACCACCCTGAAGGATATTGGCGGCGTGATCGCTCCCTTTGACGCCTGGCTCCTCCTGCGTGGGCTCAAGACGCTGGATGTCCGGGTGCAACGCCACTGTGCGAACGCGATGCAGGTGGCAGCCTTCCTGGATCAGCACCCCATGGTGGAGCGGGTCTACTACCCCGGCTTGCCACACCACCCGCAGTACGAGATCGCGCAGCGGCAGATGTCGGCGCCGGGCAGCCTGATCAGTTTCGAGGTGCGCGGTGGGCTGGAAGCGGGCCGCCGCTTCATCGAGCGGCTGGAGCTCTGCCAGTTGGCGGTCAGCCTTGGCGATGTGGATACGCTGATCCAGCACCCGGCTTCCATGACACATAGTATCGTCCCGCGGGAAGAGCGGATGGCCACCGGGATTACCGATGGACTGATCCGTCTGGCGGTAGGGATTGAGGACGCTGCGGATATCATCGAAGATCTGGCGCAGGGGCTGGCCTATGTCGGCTCTATGCCCAACCTTTCCGCCGTTCGATAGGAGATGAAGGTCCCAGCGGCGAAGAGCATGCCTGAAACCAACAAGCGCAATAGGAGCAGGGCTATGCAACACGTACGCTGGGTGGTGCGCACCGAGGACCGTCCCCGAATGACGATGGACGTGCTGGCGGTCTTTGCGGCTGCTGGGCTGAATATCACCGCCATGGATGTCACCGCGCATCACATCTTTATTAGCTTCGGGGCGGACCAGGCGGTGCTGAGCGCACTCCGGCAGCAGGTGCAGCTTGTGCCTGGTGTCCGGGCTGTGGAACCCGCACCAGGCCGCGTGATGACCATGCGCACCCGCGCGGATGTGACGTTCGAGGACGTGATCCACGTCAGCCCAGCGATGCAACGCCTGGTGGCATTGGCCAAGCAGGCCGCCCGCTCTGACGTGCCCATCCTGCTATTGGGGGAGAGCGGCACCGGCAAGGACCTGCTGGCGCGGGCGATCCATACGGCGAGCGTGCGGGCGCAGCACCGGTTCGTGCCGGTCAATTGCGCGGCCCTGCCGGAGGCGCTGGTCGAGAGCGAGCTGTTCGGCTACGAGGCTGGGGCCTTTACCGGCGCTCAGTCCGGCGGGCGCCCGGGCATGATGGAGCACGCCCACCAGGGAACGCTCTTCTTAGATGAGATCGGCGACCTGCCCCTGCATCACCAAGCAAAACTCCTGCGGGTCCTGCAGGAGGGCCGAATCCGCCGTGTGGGCGCCCGTGACGAGATCGCCGTCGATTTCCGGCTGATCGCTGCGACCAACCGTGACCTGGGCCGCTTTACCCAGGAGGGGCAGTTCCGCACCGATCTCTACTACCGGATCTCCGTCTTCCCGCTGGTGATTCCCCCGCTGCGGGAGCGGTTGGAAGACCTGGATGTGATGGTCGACTCGCTCTTGGAGAACTGGGGGCGAGCACTGGGGAGCGTACGGCCTAGCGTCACGCCCGAAGCGTTCGCCCGCCTGCGGCGCTATGAGTGGCCGGGGAATGTCCGGGAGTTGCAGAACGTGCTGGAGCGGGCCCTGATGCTGGCGCAAGCGGAGCCGATTGCGCCAGAGCATCTGCTGCTCGGAGCGATGGGGAGACCCACTAAGGGGCGCCCGGTCGTCGAAGCGGCGCCGCTCAGTCCCGCCAGCCTGCGGGAGCGAGTGGGAGCGGAAGAGCGCCAGGCGCTGGCGGAGGCGCTGGCTCGGTCTGGGTCGGTGCGCAAGGCGGCTCGCCTGCTGGGGATCTCGCACACGACCTTCCTTAACAAGATGCGGCGGCACGGCCTCGCTGGCGCCCCAGAAGAAGAGGTACGTTGAGCAAAGAGACGACCCCCTGGAGATTCTCCAGGGGGTCGTTCGCCTTAGTGCCCAGCCAGCTTTCGATTCAGCCCCGACAGGACATCGTGCGGCGAGTGGAACCCAGCGAGCATCAGCGCAATCTCATGGCCCGCCACCGACTCTAGCCGGCGGAAGGTGGGCGAGAGTAGATAGGCGGGCAGCGGCGCCGTCTGCACCTGCCAGATCGTCTCGTAGGCGGTGGGGGCGCCCTGCCGGCCCAACTCCTTATAGGCCTGCCGAACGCCCTCGTCCAGGATGACCGGGGCCTGGCCCCAGCGCTGGATGTCGCCCCGAATCCGCTCCCGATCGGTCACCAGGTGCTGGACCACCTGCCAGCTCGCCTCGCGTGCCTGGGAGAGCTTGTGGATGCCGACCAGGTGGAAGTTGGCGGCCGGAGCGACACCCGGATGGCTAGCGAAGGTCGGATGGGCCGTCACTTCGGGCGTAAAGCCGAGCTGCCCCTTCGCAGCGAACTCGCGGATCGGCGTGAAGAGGAGGGTGGCGGTCGAGCCGATCAGGCAGGCGACCTTGCCCTCAACGAAGGGGCGGACGGGCGCCCAGAGATCATCGTACGGCACGAGCAGGTCATGCCTGGTCCGCAGCTCAGCGAAGAACTTGAGCCGGTCCAATACCGCGGGCGAGTCGTTGACGTGCTCCCCCTTCAGGAGCGGGATCGAGCCAGGCGTCAGGAAGTGCAGGGCGAAGGGGAGGAAGTGTGCGTTGCGCATATCGATCTCGAGGCCCCAGGCACCGGTCCGCTCCCGGATCTGCCGGAGCAGGGGGATGAGCTCCTCCCAGGTGATGCCGGGGCGTGGGGCGGCAAGGCCCGCCTTGCGGAAGAGGTCGACGTTATAGACCATCAGCGGCATGTTCAGATGAACGGGCAGGCCGAGGATCTTGCCACCGCCGGTCTGCCTAAGCGACTCGACGACGCCCGGGACGAAGGTATCAAGCGGGAACTTGTCACGCGCGATCAGGTCATCAAGGGGGGCGAAGAGATCCGGCGCCATATCTGGAGCGAGCCAGGTGACGTCTGGCACTTCAGGCAGGGCAAGCTGATGATGGCTGTCGGCGGACTTGAGGTGCAGGTGCTTCAGCTTGATCGCTGGGTGTGCCTGCTGGAAGGCGCCGAGGCGCCACCAGTCGCGGGCGTTCTCCCAGGGCTGCCAGTCGGCGTACTTGACGGCGGTTGCGTCGATCGCCGTGGTTTCGGGCAGGAGTGGCCGCAGGGATCGCGTGAGTGCGGCGGTCTCAACGGCGGTCCGCTCAAGGGGGACCATGGCGGCACGGACCGCCTCTGGCATCCGGGCGTAGTGGTTGGCGACTTGGGCGACCGACTTGATCGCTGCGCTCACACCGCGGGCGCCGGTGGCGATGGTGGAGGCTTCGGCGGTCGTCTCTTGGGAGAGGGCGGCCACCTCAGAGACGACCTCAGCCACGAGGGTGACGGCGCTGTTGGCCTCTCCCGCCTGGGTGACGATCGTCTCCATGCCGCTCTCGAGCGAGGCCGTGGCGGTCAGAATCTCCCGCAGTTGGGAGACAGTCTCGGTGATCAGGGCGGTGGAGCGGGCCATCTCGGCCTCTGAGGCCTGGGCGCCCTGGGCGATCTGGCCGAGCTCGCCCTGGACCTCATCGACGAGGAGGCGGGCGCGGGTTGCAGATTCATTGGAGCGGCTGGCGAGGTTGCGCATCTCCCCGGCGACGACGGCGAAGCCGGCACCGGCCTGCCCGGCCCGCGCGGCTTCAATCGAGGCGTTCAGCGCCAGCAGGTTGGACTGCTTGGCCACGGTCCCGAGCGCCTCGACCAGATCACCGATCTCCCGGCTGAGCTTCGTCAGCGTCTCGACGGCGGCGGAGGCGGACTGGGCAGAGCCCTGCATGCTGGCGAGGGCGCCCGTCATCGCCACGAGGCGGTCGCTCCCTTGGCGGGCGGCAGCGCCGGTCTGGCGGGTGGCGGCGGCAACGGCGGTGGCAGTCTGGGCGATCTGGTTGACGGCAGCCGCGGAGGCGGCCGCTCGGTTGGTCGCTTCGGAAAGCTGCTGGGCCTGCTCGTCGGCGCCCTGGGCGATCTGCCCGACGGACTCCTCCAGTTGTCCCATCAGCTCGCCGGCGGAGCGGGCAGCGCCGGAGAGTTCACCAGCGTTCAGGCCGATCTCGGCGATCAGGCCTCGCACCTCACGGGACGCAACCTCAGCGATGGCTCCGTCCGTAGCGACGGCGGTCACTTGTGCGGCGATGGCGGGCGAGAGTGTAGCGGGAGCGGGGGGTCTCTCATCGATAGGCACGGCGGACTGGGCTGGCGGCACTTGCGTGGGCCGACGGAACCAGGCGGCGAGGCGAGAGCGATGAAGTGACATGATGGTGCCCCCAGGATAAAAGTTCCGATCTAGATCGATACAAAATTCGCTATGAATGCCTTATTTACCTATGGGTAGAAAGAGTAGATTATTAGGGTAGGGAACCGATTGGGTAGGAAGGTGGAGGCCGTGCCGTGAAGAGCCTGATCATCTTGGCTGAGCGAGAGTCGGACTCCCTTGGCGCTGCGATCGCGCGCGGCGCAGCGGCAGAGCTAACGGGGCAGGGCGCCCCTGTGCGCATCCATGACCTGTACGCGATGCGCTTTCAGCCGGCGCTGCAACAGAGTGACTTTGCGGCTTGGCAACGCGGCGAACAGCCCCGTGATCTACAGCCGCTGCAGGCGGATGTAGACTGGGCCGAACTCTTGCTTCTGATCTACCCGATTCGGTTGGGGGGCACGCCGGCGATGCTGAAGGGCTACATCGACCGGGTCTTCGCGCAGGGCTTCGCCTACGGGGTGCGGGACGGGAAGATGGCGGGCTTCCTCGCCGGTAAGCGGGCGATGCTCTGCCCGACGACGACGGAGCCGGCGGGGCTGACCGAGTCGATGCGGCAGGTGATGGGGGCGGCGACGCTCACCTTCTGCGGGGTGGAGATCGCGGCCGAACACGCTGGCCCAGTCTCCGAGTTACAGGTGTGCGGGTGGATTCGGGAGATGCGAACGGCGGGGCTGTAGGCCCCGCCGTTCTTACGTCTCCGCTTGGATCTCAGCCAGTCTGACTCGCCAATTGGGCGATCACGGCCTGGGCCGCTCGCTCGCCGCTCTCGACGGCGCCCTCCATCCGGCCGAGGGCGCCCAGGCTCGTCCACTCGCCCGCGAAGTGGCAGCAGCCCTCGGGCTCGGCCTCCCGCCCGGCGTGGCCGGTGAAGTGGCCGGGGGGACGGAAGGCGGTCGCGCCGCCAGCGGGGGACCAGGTGGACCAGTCATCCAGGATCGCTCGCCCCTGCCACTGGCTGGCCGGCACGGTCGCGCCTAACGTGGCCAGGTGGTCGAGCAGGTAGCGACTGCGGTCACCGGGGGTGCCCCAGGTGAGGCGCCGTCCGGCCTCGCCGCCGAGCCAGTGGACGAGCAGGCCGGGGCGCCCGGGGGCGGTGGCGCCCCAGCCATCATCGAGGAAGGTGGCCGGGCCGCTGGCAGTCAGGTGGAGCTTGCCCTTGATCCCGACGCCTAGCCCAGCCATGGCGGCGATCTTGGTCGGGCTGAAGCCAGCCCGGCGCCAATCGACGGACTCCCGCAGGACAGGAAGGGGAAGCGCCAGGATCACCTGGTCCGCCCGAAGGGTTCGCGTGCCGCTCGGGCCCGCAACGTCGAGCCGGTAGGAGCCGTCGCCCGCCCGCTGCAGGCCAGTCAGGCGAGTCTGGCGAAGGAGCGCGCCGCCGAGGTGGTCTTGCAGGGCCTCGGTCAAGCGGTCGGTGCCGCCCGTCACCCGGTAGCGGGTGGTTGGCGTGATCATCCCGTGGGCGAGGGCTGCCACGAGGTGGATGGCGCTCAGGTGGTCGGCCTCGGCGCCCCACTCGACGGCTAGGGCGGCTGTAAGTAGTCGCCCGAGGCGACTCTGGGCGCCGCCGTGGACGTGTTGCTCGATCCAGGTCTGGGCGCTCAGTTGGTCAAGGGCGATGGCGGCTGGGGAAGCAGTCTGGTAGGTGGGGAGCCGTCCCCCGAGAGCCTGCCAGTCCCGCTGCAAGGTAGGGGCTAGGGCGGCTAGATCCGCCTGGATGGCGCGGGTTTCGTACAGGGCGCCCCCGAGCCAGACCTGGGGCGGTTCGGCGCCCGGTACCGCCTCCAGGGCGAGACCGAGGGTCGCAGCCAGGGCGCGGACCTGCCGGTGCTCGGGCTCGATCCACTCCCCGCCTCGTTCGGCGATCAGTCCAGTGCCGAGCGCCTTCCGCTCGGTCTGGACCCGCCCGCCGGGACGGTCTGACGCCTCCAGCAAGGTGGGGCTGAGGCCGGCCTGGCGTAGCCGGTAGGCGCTACTTAGGCCCGCCAGTCCGGCGCCCACGACGACGACCTTGGGTCCCCGGGCACGCAGCTCGGGCAGGGCGAGGGCGCCCAGTCCGGCCAGGCTGGCGCCAGCGATGGCCGCCGTCTGCAGAAAGGCGCGCCGGTTCAGTTGGCAGGACTCGCGCTGAAGCCAATCGAGCAAGGGCGTCTTCGCCATGAGGGTGCCCCCTTCACAGGCTCTCTGGGCGCATCCTACCAAGTGAAGCGGGCGGAGGACAACGCTTGGCGAGGTTATTCCCTGCCGGGAAACCAGGGCAGACTACGGTGGGGGTGAGTGCTTGATGGCCCGACTGCAGGAGAATGGAATGATCAAGTACGGTCCACGTGAGCTTCAGTCCACGCCGCCCTACGGGGTTCGTGATCTGGGGTATGGGGGCCTGGGCACGCTCGACGCCAACGACCCCGCGCAGAGTATGGGTCTGCTACCTGGTCAGACGCTTACGAAGCGGATCTTCCCGGATCCGCAGGAGCGTGAGAAGGATCCAATGGTCCAGGTCGCCATGTGGCTGATCGGGGGCGCGAACCAGAAGGAGATCTAGAGTGGAGAGGGCGCCTGACCAAACGGTCAGGCGCCCTCTCCAGTTTCCGGCGGTTGTCTTTTTATACTGTACAGAGGATAATAGACGGGGAAATAGTTAGCCTTTAGGAACGTCCCGCTAAGACCCCCAGGCCGATCCGGTTGGGTGACGAACCTCTACCGGGTAGAGGGGACGGCTGGTCCTTGTAGCAGGCGCTCACGCCATGCGGTACCGACCGGGATGGGGCGCCCGTTTTCATAGTCGAAGTGGACCAGGATCGCTTCGCTCTCTACCACCAGGCGCCCTTCGGTCGCCTCCTTGATGGTGGCGACCATGACGAAGGAACTGTTTCGGACCTCCCGAATCGAAGTCTCGATGAGGAGTCGGTCGCTGAGGTGGGCTTGGCTGCGGTAGCGGATGGTATGTTCGGCCAGGATCACTTGGAAGTTTTCGCCTGCCTCCTGACTCAGGGCGCCCAAGAACGCAAGTCGGGCGTTCTCCAGGTAGGTGGCGTAGACGGCGTTGTTGACGTGAGCATAGGCGTCTAGGTCTCGCCAGACGACCGCCTGCTCGTAAATATGGCTCACTGAGGGGTTTCCTCCTCTACCTGATCTATCTAGTAAGAGTTCACCGGGCAGAACGGCCATCCTGCCGTTCACTGAGATTCTTAGCATTTGCAACGAAGGGGGATTTCGCTCATGGTCTGGATCTTTCTGGGGCTCGGTATCGCCCTGTTGGTTGTAGGTGTGCTCTTGGCAGTGATGCCCACGCTTCGGGCCGACCGTGCACATGCCCATCCGGAGGGCGATGAGGAGGCGTGGGCGGTCCTCAGCCAGCCGGTTGTTGCGAATGAGTTGATTCGACTGCCCAAGGACGAGCCGGTCTGGGGACGCGTCCTGGGGAGCAAGTTCCTCCAGGGTTCGATCGTTGGCGCTGGCTCGAGCTTGGTTCTGGCCGGTGTGGTCCTCTCCTACGCCCTGGTCGTGCCGGGTGGACTCTCCACCGCGGAGGCAGCCAACCCGACGCCAAAGGCGGCGGAGCAGGCGCCTGCAGCACCGGTGACGACCGCGCCGACCCAGCCCAAGACCGAGACCCCGGCTGCTGGCACGACGACCACGCCCAAGCCGGGCGGTGCGGTCGCCTTCGTGATCTCCTCCGGCCAGCTCTCGCAGGAGATCGCCTACAATCTTAAGGCGCAGGGCTTCATCGACAATCAGGGGAATTTCCTCGCCCGCTTGACGGAGCGCGGACTGGAGACCGCCATTCAGATTGGTGAGTTCCAGATTCCGCAGGGCGCCCCGCTGGACAAGGTGATCGACCTCATCACGCGCCAGTAGCGCCGATCTTAGCTATAGGCGAGCATGAGTTACAGGGCCTCCTCCCGAAGTCGGTTGCATCCAACCGATTGAAGGGGGAGGCTCTTTTGTCCAATCCGCTGAAGTTGGCGGCCCTCCGTTGGGCGCATGCCTCGGTCCATGGGCAACGCATCCAGATCCCCTGGGACGAGAACGCCCCGCAGTATGGACCCTACCACTGGGGCTACGCCAAGGGGACGCGGGCGGGACTGCTCGCCTTTGTCGAGGCGAACTGCCCGGCTCAGGACAAGTGGGGGATCGAAGCCTGGATGAAGGGCCAAAACTCGTCGCAGATGCACGTGGGGATCGACTGCTCGGGCTTTGTCTACCGGACGCTAGATGAGGCGGCCCGCCTCTCGGGCGCCAGCCCCCTGATCGACACGTTGGGGACAGCCTGCGAGTTCACCCCGCTTGACCTGCTCACCCCGCTTGACCTCGTCGTCAACCGCGCACGGGACTTGCGGGCGGGGGACACCTTCCGGTTCAACCGGGGGCGCCACTCGGGCGTTGTGCTCGAGATTGTGACTGATGAGGCCGGGACGGTCAAGGAGATCTGGTACGCTCACTCGTCATTCACCCGTGGACCGCATCTGGGCTGGATCGAGGTGCGAGACCCGAGCGCCCCGATCAACGCCCGTTCGCAGCAGTGGCACGACCAGATGTGGGACTCCCTGACGGACAACGGCCTGCGGGACTACTATTTTACGTCGGCGCACCAGTCCCCGTTCTACCAGGGCGCCCGGCGCACCGTCTCCAAGGAGACGGGTATCGAGATTCGGGTCGGGAACACTCCGATCTCCTTCCCGGCGGCACCCTATGTGCTGGGCGGTGTCACCCTGGCCCATATTCGCCCCTTGTCCGAGGCGATGGGGGCGGAGGTGACCTGGGAGAACGCCTCGCAGACCGTCACACTGCGCAAGGGAAGCCGGGCCGCCCGGTGCCAGGTGGGGGTGGAGGTTGCCCAATCGAATGGGGCGAACGTCGTTCTGGATGAGGCGCCCGTGATCGTGAGTGACCGGGTCTTTGTTCCGGTCCGCTTCGTGGCGGAGGCACTTGGCTACGAGGTTGTCTGGCGGGGCGAGTTCAAGCGGGTAGAGATCTGGCCGCGGTAGCAATAAAGAGGAGCGGGCCGTCTGGCCCGCTCCTCTTCCTGCGCGCTCCTACTTGGAGGTGCCCATGCCGCCAGCGCCCTTGGACGCCGCGTTCTTCATCGCCTGGGCGTTGCGCTGCTTCGCCTCGGCGACACCGGAGGAGGCGGCGCCCGCCGCACCGGCACC
>DATGYC010000369.1:0-3750 GCA_035298385.1 Symbiobacteriaceae bacterium
CCAAAGAACTCACCCGGTCCGCGCAGCTCCAGATCCTTCTCCGAGAGCGAGAAGCCGTCGGTGCACTTCTGCATCACCTGCATCCGCTCCCGGGCCTCATCGTTCTTCGCATCCGAGATCAGGATGCAGTAGGACTGGTGCTGCCCACGCCCGACGCGGCCTCGAAGCTGGTGGAGCTGCGAGAGGCCGAAGCGGTCCGCACCCTCGATGATGATCACCGAGGCGTTCGGCACATCGACGCCGACCTCGACGACCGTCGTCGCGACGAGGACCTGCGTCTCGTTCTTACGGAAGGCCTCCATGGCGGCGTCCTTCTCATCCGGCTTCATCCGGCCATGCAGCAGGCCGAACCGCACACCGGGGTACTCGTGCTCCAGGTGCTCCTTCCACTCAACGGCAGACTGGGCCTGCATCTTCTCCGACTCCTCGACGAGTGGGCAGATGACGTAGCCCTGCCGGCCGTTCGGGACCTCCGTCTTCATGAGGTGGTCATAGACGCCGCGGCGGGCCGCCTCCGGGCGCCAGTAGGTCCCGACCGGCTTGCGTCCCGGCGGGAGCTGGTCGATGATCGAGACGTCCAGGTCACCGTAGAGCGTCAGCGCCAGGGTGCGGGGGATCGGCGTCGCCGTCATGACGAGGACGTCGGGCGTCACCTGCCCCTTCGACTGGATCTTCGCCCGCTGGCGCACGCCGAAGCGGTGCTGCTCGTCGGTGATGACCAGCGTCAGATCGCGGAAGGCGACCTTATCCTCCAGCAAGGCGTGGGTACCAACGGCGATCTGGGCGATGCCGGACTGCAGGAGGTTCAGGTTCGACTCCCGCTCCTTCTTCCCCTGGGAGCCGGTCAGCAGAACGACCTCGATCCCGATCGGCCCAAAGAGGCGCCGCAGGTTCAGGTAGTGCTGCTCGGCCAGGATCTCGGTCGGGGCCATCAGGGCGCCCTGCTTGCCCGAATCGATCACCTTGGCCAGGGCAGCGGCCGCGACCATCGTCTTACCAGAGCCGACGTCGCCCTGGACAAGCCGGTTCATCGGCTTCGGGCTCTCCATGTCCAGCTTAATCTGCCGGATGACGCGCTCCTGGGCATCGGTCAGCTTGAAGGGGAGCGCCTTGTAAAACTTCTCGGTCACCTCGCCGTCCGGGCTGTGGGCGAAGCCGATCGCCTCATCGACCGTGCCCGCCCGCAGGAGGGCCAGACCGGTCTGCAGGACGAAGAGCTCCTCAAAGGCGAGCGTCTCATGCGAGCGGGTCCGCGCCGCCTCATCCGGCGGGAAGTGGATCGCCCGCCAGGCATGGTCCATCAGCATCAGGTGATGCTTGCGCCGGATCGGCTCGGGGATCGTCTGCGGCATCAAGTGGGCCGCTTGGTCCAGCGCCAGCTTTGTCGCCCGCCGGACATCCCGCGGGTGCTGGGTTCCTGTCAGCGGGTAGATCGGGACGATACGCCCGGCGTGGAGCGTCTCGGCCTCGCCCTCCTCCTCGATGATCTCCCACTCCGGGTTCTGGATCTGGATGAGCGAACCACGGCGCTCCACCTGGCCGGCGAAGATGACCTCCTTGCCGATCGGGAAGCGCTTGGCCATCCAGGGCTGGTTGAACCAGACGCCGGCAGCGGTAGCGGTTCCGTCCGAGATGGAGACCTTGGTCAGACTCAGACGACCGCGCACCTTCTGTTCATTCGCCGCGATGACATGCCCACGAAGGGTCTCCAACTGGCCGGACTGAGCGGCCATGATCGGTTTGATGGTCGAGTAGTCCCGATAGGTGCGGGGGATCCGTTCGATCAGGTCACGGACGGTTGTGATCCCCTGCTTGGCAAACTCCTTGGCCTTTTCGGGGCCAATCCCCTTCAGGAACTGGACCGGGGTCTGGAGCGGATCGTTATGAAAGTCGAACTGTTCAGGGGGACGGTTGGTCGGCATAAGCGGGTCTCACCTCTGCCTCTAGGATTCGCCACAAACGAAAGATCTCCTGTTCGGTCAGCACCGAACAAGAGATCTCCGTTGTCATGGTTAGCTTACGCAGAGAGGCGCCGCCGCCGGATGGCCGCGATCCCGCCGGAGAGGAGCCCCTGCAGAAGCGGCGCCGGCAGGGTCAGCGCCAGCAGATAGAGGAGTGCATCCCACTCGTCGTTGATCGTGCCCAGGAAGGAGAGGCCGCCAAAGAGCAGGATCGCCCCAAGTAGGGCAGCCACGAGTGACCAGGTGAGCGGCCGCTGAGAGCGGGGCCGACGGAGGGCATAGAGCAGCGCCAGCACCAGGGTCACCACCCCGAGCGGGATGACGACGAAGATCGCCATCAGGGTGTAGTTCCCATCGCCCAAGAGCCCGATCCCGATGATCGACCCCATCAGCCCGATGAAGGCGGCGCCCAGGCCAAGGAGCAGTTCAAGCAAGACCGACCAGATCATCGGCTCACCTCCATGGCCCTGCGCCGGCGGGCGAACCAGCCGGAGAGGGCGCCCCAGAGCGCAAAGCCGGGCAGCAGGAAGAAGAGCATCCAGCCCAGATACCCCATCCACAGGCCGATGGCGCTCGCGAAGAGCGCCCCCACAGCGAGGATAAGGTAGAGGCTCGCCTGAAACGGGCGAACCGGACTCCAGCGGGTCTGCACCACCGCCACGAGCGCGCCCAGCCCAACGGTGAACGGCATGATGTTGAAGACGAGCCAGAGCGAGATGGCCGAGAGTGCGGGATCAGCGAGGCCCACCTGGGTGAGGGCGAAGAAGAGGAAGGTCATGCTGAAGATCGAGGCGAGGAGACTGGCTGCGGCAAGTCCGACCTCACGCAGTAGACCGCGTAGCATAGGCGTATCGCTCACTTTCGGGGGGATTAGCGACCTTGATCGATGAGGCGCCAGGCCGTCTGGGGCGTGGGGTCTGAACGAAGAGCGGCAAGGGCCGGGTCCGGGTCAAGGGCGATCCCCCCGGCTAGCGCCTGGAAGAGGCGCCCCTTGAGGGCGGTGTTGGGGGCATGGAAGGGGCCAGTGAGGGCGGGGTCGCAGTGGATGGTTGTGACCTGAGGGCCGGTCAGGTGCTCGGATGGGGCGACGAAGGCGAGCAGCCGCCCGCCTGACGGGGGTTGCAAGAAGCCTAGCGGGCCGGTAGTGGCCCTGGCGGCAGAGCCTGCCCCACCGGCCAAGGCTCGTAGTGGGCTCAGGTACTTCCCAGGCAGGAGCAGGACCGCGAGGGGCGCCCTGGCAATCGCAGTCGCCAGCGCCTCCGGCAGCCGAAGCGCCGCCAGGTGTGCCGTCGCAGCCGCCCGCCCCAGCGCAGCCAAGGCGAGATCGTAGTCGAAGAGGGGCTCGCCCTCCTCCACCAGGCCCCACTTGGGCGATAGGAACTGGACCTCAACCTGTAGCCCAGCGGATCGCAACGTGCTGACGCCGTTCATCACAAGGCGGTGATGGGGGCCGTCGTAGCGCTCGGCCGCTGGCAGAGGGCCAAGGTCGGGCCGCTTGCGGCGCCCACCCGGGGAGATGACGAGGAGATCGCTCATCGCCGGTGGCGCATCCAGGCGGTGCCGAACTCGATGAGCGGCTGGAGCCGCAAAAGGAGGCAGTCGGCCGACCCGACCTTGAAGCGCTTGACGTCAGCCTCTGCCGCTCCCTCTAGGTAGGCCGCCCCGATGGCGGGGAAATCCTCGTCGTCATAGGCGAGGGAGTCCCACTCCGTCCAGCTTGGGCCACTGGCGGTCATGACGGGGGCGCCCTGCCGCTGGGGCAGGCAGCGGCCCGATCGATGCTCGCTCA
>DATGYC010000370.1:0-17738 GCA_035298385.1 Symbiobacteriaceae bacterium
CCGGGCACGACCGGCGGCGGCACGTTCCCTCGACCCAGCGCCTCGATGACGACGCCCTGGGCGCCCGACTCGACCGCAAAGCGTAGCAGGCGATCATCGGCGCCCGTGTACATCTTAAAGGCGTCTACGGGGCTCACAGGCCCGTTAGAATCGATCTGGAACCGCCGGACCGGGGAGCGATAGAAGAGGACCTTCCCCATATCCACAATGCCCAAGGGGCCGAAGTTGGGCGACTGGAAGGTGCCCGCCTCTTCCGTGTGGGTCTTAGTCGCCTCCGAAGCTGCCAGGACATGCTCGCTCAGGCAGACCAGGACGCCCATCCCCCGGGCCGCTGGAGCGGCGGCGACCAGGATCGCATCCCGCAGGTTGGCCGGGCCATCGTAGCCGAGTTCGGAGGCGTTACGCATCGAGCCGGTGACGACGACCGGCTTCTCATGCTGGATCACCAGGTCGAGGAAGTAGGCCGTCTCCTCCAGGGTGTCCGTCCCGTGGGTGATCACCACGCCATCGATCGCTGGGTCGTCCAGGAAGGCCTTCACCTGCTGGGCAAGCTCCCACATGAGTGCGGGGGTGATGTGCGGGCCGGGGTACTGGCCGAAGTCGTAGGTCTTGGCCTGAATCGACTCACCCAGGTGGGTGACGGCGGAGAGGATCTGCGAGCCCTCAAGGGCCGGGACAGCGGCGCCGATCGTCGGGTCGATCTGCATCGAGATGGTACCACCCGTGAAGATCACCTGAATCTGAGCCACGATCTGTCTACCTCTTTTCGATGTAGGGGACCATTCTTCGCGGCACCAGGTCGGCTAAGCGCCGACCTGGTTCTTTTCGAAGACACGCCGGATTCCCTCCAGCGTCAGGTGTGAGTCGATCAGGTCGACGAGTCTCGACTCCGCCGCTACCAGGTGTGCGAGACCACCGGTTCCAATCACGACCGGGGCCGGGCCGTTCGGGGCGATCTCCCTGGAGAGCCGGCGGACCAGGCCATCGGTCTGGCCGGCGAAACCGAAGAGGATCCCCGCCTGGAGTGAGGCGACGATATTCTTGCCGATCACCGACTTCGGGCGGGCCAGTTCGATCCGCTGGAGCTTGGAGGCGGCGCGGGTCAGCGCCTCCGTTGAGATGCCAATGCCCGGAGCGATCACGCCGCCCAGGTACTCGCCCTGCTGCGAGACGCACTCCAGCTTCGTCGCCGTCCCCCAGTCGACCACGATGACCGGGCGCTTGCGGGGGCGCCCGTAGACCTCCCAGGCGGCGACGGCGTTGACCAGTCGGTCGACACCCAGGGCGCCCGGGTTGTCATACAGGAGCGCCGGGAGCGTCTCCATCTGGTTGGAGATCTCGACCAGCTTTACGTTTAGGTACTTGCGGCAGGCCTCCGCCAGCGGGGCGTTGAGCGGCGGGACGACGGATGCCATCGCCGCGGCGGTGACCAGGCTCGGGTTGTAGTGCTCCTGCTTGAGCAGGTGCAGGATCTGAATGCCCCACTCGTCCGCCGTGCGGCGCCGATCCGAAGAGAGGCGCCAGGTGGCGACCAACTCCTCATCCAAGTAGAGGCCCATCGTCACGTTCGTATTTCCGACATCAAGTGCGAGGAGCATCCGCTAGTCACGCTCCCCTCTGACGCCGTTTCGCTCTGCGATGATCCGGAGTCCGCGCAGGCAGAGGAACGGGTCGACCTCCGTCACTCGGTCCAGCTCCTCGATCAGGATCTCCGCCTGGTCCCCCGTCGCGACGACAGTGACCGGGGCGCCCAACTCCTCCTCGATCCGCTCGATCAGGGCGTCGACCTGGGCAGCAAAGCCAAAGATCACACCAGACTGCATCGCATGAACGGTGTTCCGAGCAAGGGTGGTCGCCGGCCGGACTAGCTCAATGCGGGGCAGCTTGGAGGCCTGGGTGAAGAGCGCCTCAACCGAGAGCGCTACGCCAGGGGCAATGCAGCCACCCAGGTACTCGCCCTTGGCCGAGATGACATCGAGGATCGTGGCCGTCGTGCCAAAGTCCACAACCACAAGCGGACCGCCGTAGCGGTCCAGGGCGCCCACCGCCGTCACGATCCGATCGGCGGCCACCTCGCGGGGGTTGTCATAGCGAACGACCATCCCGGTCTTGATCCCAGGCCCGACCATCAACGGCTTCCGGTTGAAGTACTTCTGGCACATCCACTCCAGGGTGGCGACGACCGGCGGGACCGAGCTACAGATGACGACCCCGTCCACATCAGACGCCTTGAAGCCCTGGTGGGCGAGAAGTTCCACGAAGAGGAGGCCGTACTCGTCATGCGTCTTGCGCCGATCCGTGGTAATCCGGCACTCGGCGCGGAGTTCGGCGCCCTCAAAGAGGCCGACCGCCATCTGGGTATTGCCGACATCAACGGCGAGTAGCACGATTGACTACACCTCGATGTCGAGCGAGATATCCAGCGACTTGACCGAGTGGGTCAGGGCGCCCATGGAGATGATGTCGACCCCGGTCCGAGCCACGTCAGCCAAGTTGGCTGCGGTGATCCCACCAGAGGCCTCCAGAATCGCCTTGCCGCCGGCCATATCGACCGCCTTCTTGAGCATCTCGGGGTCCATATTATCAAGCAGGATCACATCCGCTCCGGCGTCGAGCGCCTCCTGGAGTTGCTCCAGGCTGTCGACCTCCACCTCCACCTTCATCACGTGGGAGGCGACCTTCCGGGCGGCCAGAACGGCGTCTTGGATGGAACCGCAGACGGCGATGTGGTTGTCCTTGATCATGATCGCATCATGCAGGCCGTAGCGGTGGTTCACGCCGCCGCCAACCCGGACCGCGTACTTCTCGATCAGGCGCAGGCCCGGGGTCGTTTTGCGGGTCTCCACCAGGCGGGCCCGGTGGTACTTGATCGACTCCGCTAGCCGCCGGGTCGCCGACGCAATACCGCTCATCCGCTGGATGAAGTTGAGCGCCACGCGCTCGGCCGTCAGGATCGACCGGGCGGCGCCCGTGATCCGGGCGATCTTCGTCCCGTATTCGACCCACGTCCCCTCCGGCACGAGGATCTCATAGGTGAGGGTCGGATCAAAGAGCTGGAAGGCCAACTGAGCCGCCTGGTGACCACAGATCACGCCCTCGTCCTTGACGTAGAGGATTGCGATAGCCTGGGCCTCGGCTGGGACGGTCGCCTCTGTGGTGATATCCCCGGGGCCGATATCCTCCAGCAGGGCGTTCTTGACCAAGTCGGTCAGGGCGATTGGGTTCAGCATCTGTTAGGACCTCCTCTGTGCCACGTGAATCCGCCAGTGGGCGTCATCACGCTCGGGGTAATCCGTCCGGAAGTGGCCGCCACGGCTCTCCCGGCGGGCCAGGGCCGCCTTAGCGACTAGCAGACCCAGTTGGGCCATATTGACGACCTCAAATGCCTCGCGGTCGACATGGGCGCTCGACAGTTCGGTCAGAATCGCCGTCAGCCGGTCGATCGCCACTTGCAGCCGGGCCTCATCCCGCAGGATGCCCACGTTCTCCCACATCAACGTCTGGACCTCGCGCCAGTACACATCGAGCGACTGAGTCGCCTGGGCGGGCGTGTTGGTCGTGCGGAGCGCGGGCAACGTCGGCGTCGGGAGTAACTCCGTCCGGAGTACCTCAGCGATCCGCTTGCCGAAGACGAGTCCCTCCAGCAGGGAGTTGGAGGCGAGCCGATTGGCGCCGTGGATGCCGGTGCAGGCCGCCTCCCCGCAGGCATAGAGCCCGAGGATGCCCGTCCGGCCCTCGGTATCCGTCTTAATGCCGCCCATGATGTAGTGGGCGGCCGGGGCGACCGGGATCAGGTCGACGCCCATCTCGATCCCCCGCTCGTGCAGGGCGGCAGCGATGCCGGGGAAGCGCTCCTTGACGTCGGGCAGGTGCCGGGTATCCAGGTAGCAGCAGGGATGCTCCGTCTTGCGCATCTGGTCGACGATCGACCGCGCGACGATATCCCGGGGCGCCAGCTCCAGCCGAGCGTCGTACTGCGCCATGAAGCGCTCGCCGTGCTTGTTGAGCAGGTGGGCGCCCTCGCCGCGCACCGCCTCAGAGATCAGGAACTTGGGGTTCCCCTCCTCCTTCAGGGCGGTCGGGTGGAACTGGATGAACTCGACGTCCTGGATCTCTGCCCCGGCCCGGTAGGCACAGGCGCAGCCATCGCCGGTCGCGATCTCCGGGTTGGTCGAGTTAGTGTAGAGTTGGCCTGCACCGCCGGTCGCCACGATCACCGCCCGAGCGAGGTAGGCTGTCATCACTCCATCCGGCGTCAGGGCGAGCACGCCGACGCAACGGGCAGGGGCGCCATCGCCCTTCTCCGTCAGCAGGTCGACCAGGAAGTGCTCCTCATGGACGATCACCCCGGCAGACCGGACCTGTTTCTCCAGCGCCCGACGGATCTCAGCGCCGGTCGCATCGCCGTGGGCGTGCAGGATGCGCCGCATCGAGTGGGCGCCCTCCCGGGTCAGCTCCAACTCGCCCGACTGGTTCCGGTCGAACTCCGTCCCCATGAGGATCAGTTCGCGGACGCAGTCCGGCCCCTCCTCCACCAGGACCTGGACCGCCGCCTCATCACAAAGACCAGCGCCGGCCTCAAGCGTGTCGTTGAGGTGGAGTCGGGGCGAGTCTGCACCACCAATAGCGGCAGCGATGCCGCCCTGGGCGTACTGCGTGTTCGACTCGACCAGCTTGCCCTTGGTCATCAGGAGAACCTGACCCAGATCCTTCAGCTTAAGCGCTGTATACATGCCCGCAATTCCCGTGCCGACAACAAGGATGTCACAAGAGACTTTGGGTAGGGCCGCGAGGTCAACGTCGGCAAGATAGCGCTGCGTCATGATGAAAGGGAGCCTCCCTTAGGAGTCAATCCGGACGGACTAGGTGAAAGTCGGACCCTGCCAAGAAGGGGCGAAGCCCCTGATCCGGAAGCTGGGCGAGCCAGTTCTGCCACTGCGGATCAGGCCGCAGCTCCAACAGGGGAACTAGGACAAAGGCGCGCTCCGCCATGCGGGGGTGCGGCAACTCTAGACGGTCCGTCTTCATGCTTAGGTCGTCATACCAGCAAAGATCGATATCGATCAGGCGGGGGCCCCACCGCTCAAGCCGGACCCGGCCCAGGGCGGCCTCAACCGCCAGGGCATGCTCAAGGAGTTCCGCCGGGGTCAAATCAGTCTGGACGGCGATCGCCATGTTGAGAAAGTCGGGCTGGTCAGTCTTCCCCTGGGGCAGGGTCTCCCAGACCGAGGAGGTCTGCACGATCTGGATACGGCCGGGAGGAGCCCCCAGTGGGCCAGGGGCGCCCAGCAACCGAACCGCCGCCACCAGGTTCCCTAGCCGATCGCCCAGGTTGGAGCCCAGCGAGAGGTAGGCCGTCTTCATTCGCCGCGCCGCCGGTAGATCTCGACAGTCACGTCATCGACCGGACCCGGAATCGGGGCGTTCGGCTTGTGGACCCGGACGGTAACCGCTTGGACGGTCCCATGGAGCGCCAGTACCCGACTCGCCACCCGCTCCGCCACCGCCTCAATCAACTTGAACGGGGCGCCCTCCACGATCTCCTTCACCGTCCCATAGACCTTGCCATAGTCGACCGTCAGGGTCAGGCTGTCCTGCGTCCCGGCTGGCCGGAGATCGACCTCCAGTTCCAGATCGACAATAAAGGACTGGCCAAGGCGGGACTCCTCCGGGAAGAACCCGTGGTAGCCATAAAACCGCATCCCGGTCAAGCGAATTCGGTCCATGCTATTGCCTCCTAGGCGCCCACAAAACCGCCACGGCCAGGCCGGACGATCGCATCCGTCATCTGCGCGACCCGCTTCATCTCCTGTACGTCATGAACCCGAACGATCTCGGCACCGTTCTGGATGCCAATCGCCACGGTCGCCGCTGTTCCCTCCACCCGCTCCTGCGGGGGCAGGTCCCCGAGCACCTTGCCGATGGTCGACTTCCGGCTCGTTCCCAGCAGGATCGGCCGGCCCAGAAGCTTCAATTCGCTCATCCGGCGGAGAAGCTCCAGGTTCTGCACCGGGGTCTTCCCAAAGCCAAAGCCCGGATCGATGATGATCCGGTCCGGGGTTACCCCCGCCTCCACCGCCAGCCGGATCGAGCGGCGGAAGAAGGCGACCATGTCGTGGATCAGGTCATGGTAGACCGGCTCCGCCTGGTTATGCATCACAACGACGGGCGCCCCGTACTTGGCGGCCACGGCAGCCATCAACCGGTCGTACTGCAGGCCCCAGATGTCATTGATGAGATCCGCGCCCGCCTGCAGGGCGGCCTCGGCCACGCTAGCCTTGTACGTGTCGATCGAGATGAGCACGTCCGGGAGGGCGGCGCGCACCGCCTGGATCACAGGAACCACTCGGGCGATCTCCTCGTCGTCATCGACCTGTGTGTAGCCCGGTCTGGTCGATTCACCGCCGATGTCGATAATCTCGGCGCCCTCAGCCTTCATCCTCAGCGCATGAAGCACCGCTGTCTGCAGATCGACAAACTGACCGCCATCTGAGAACGAATCAGGCGTCACGTTCAGAATCCCCATCACTACGGTCCGGTCACCCAGGTGAAGCGTCCGCTCCCCGCATGGAATTGACCAGGTTTTGCGCCCTGGATCGACGAGCATTCCTGTCACCTCAACGTTTCCGATACAAAAAGACCGGGGCAAGATTTCGCCCCGGTCCTAGTGTAGTCCTTCCCGTACCCGTTAGAAAGAGCCAGCGACGATCAGACCAACGGCTACGAAGATGCCGAAACAGACCATTCCGACGCCCGTATTGCCACTCTTGATCGCCTTGTTGAGCGACCACTTGGGGGTAACAATCTCCCAGGCGTAGTAGCCCACGATGTTCATCACGATCGAAAGGCCAGCCACGATCATCGCATCAAGGAAGTACGGCAGATCCTTGAAGGCATCACCCAGGACGATGCCCGTGGAGAGGAGGAAGCCGGCCGCAGCCCAGGCGACCGCCTTGTTGCCGTTCTGGACCTCGTCAAAGAGCTTGAACGGGGTGACGATGTCGAAGAGGACCAGGCCGAGGAACATCAGGAGCAGGCCGCCCAGGACGAAGGCCACGCTCCAACCGATCTGCGTCAACGAGAGAGCTACGTTTACAGTCTCCACGAGGTCTCCTCCTTACTCGCCCAGAACCTGGATTTCGCGCTGCAGGTCGGTGTTGATCCAGACGCCAGCGACATTGCCACTGGGGTCATCAACCTTGATGTAGATCCACTTCTCCTTGGCGACCTTCTCCACGGTGCCCTCAATGCCGTTGTCGGGGCCCTGCCGGTCACGCATCACCCAAACCCGCTTACCAATCAGTTCGAACATTAGTACCGCCTCCTGCGTTGAATGCGTGAAACGATCACAGCGATAAGAATCCAGAGAGCGATGGCGCCCAGGACGAAGGGGACCCAGTTAACCGCCCAGTAGCCGTTGTTGTAGGTCGGTGAATGCCAAGCCCGCCAGTACCAGGGGCGCCCCCAGTAGTAGTTATGCCAGTAGTAGTCATCGTACGGGCTGGAGCCGATGATGACGACCGGCGGGCGGGTGGGGTAGGTGGTCCGGCCCAGGTCATAACTGGGCGGGGCGACCGGCTTCGTCGACTTGGTCGAGCTGAAGGGGTTGAAGCCACTAGAGAAGGAGCGGTCCCCGCTCGAGTAGGACTTGGAGGAGGAACTATAGCCGCCACTGGAGCTACTAGAGCTACTGCTACCGGTCGAGGGCTTCGGGCTCGAGAAGGATTTGCTGCCCGAACTGGAACTCGTACTCGGCTTGCTCGTACTGGTGCTCGGCTTGCTCGTGCTTGGCTTGCTCGAACTACTCGATTTCGAGCCGGAGGAGAAAGAACGGCTACCGCTACTAAACGACGAGGACTTTCCACCCGAGGAGAAGCCGCTCTTGGCAGCCGCAGCAGGACTGACGCCAACGCTGATCAGGAAGAGGAAGGCGACCGCAAGGGCCACGAGACGCTGGAGCCAGAGCCGCGGTTGCTGCAAGTTGACCACACCCTCCAGGGCATTACTGGTTGTCGAAGATCGGGCAGTGCGAATCTCACTCCACACACTGATAGAGAGCCGACCACGTAGCGAAAAGGTTCGGCAGAAAGCGAAAAAAGCCTCCACCCATGCAAAGGTGGAGGCTTTTTCAACTAGCCACGCTTACCCTTGGCCAACTCCTGCTTCTCCGGGCGGGGCAGGAGATCCTCATGGTAGACCGAGACCCGGTTCCGTCCACCGCTCTTGGAGTGGTAGAGCGCCGTATCTGCGGCCCGGATCAGGTCCAGGAAGGACATCCCCCGCTCCCACTGGGCGCAGCCCACGGAGATGGTGATCTTGAACTCTGCGTTCTCGTCCGGGTCGCGCACGGTCTCGTTGGCGACGAACTCACGGAGGCGCTCAGCGAAGAGTTGTCCACCAGCCAGGGCGGTATCCGTCAGAATGAGCGCGACCTCCTCACCGCCGTAGCGGGCGACCACGTCGGTCTTGCGGGACTGGTCCTTGACCCACCGCCCGAGCAGGCGGAGGACGATATCACCTGTGGCGTGACCCCAGGTGTCGTTGATCTTCTTGAAGTGGTCAATGTCGAGCATGACCAGGGTGAGCGGATGCTTGTGTCTGGCAGCTCGGGCTACCTCCTGCTCGAGGCGTTGCTTGAAGTAGCGGTGGTTATAGAGTTGCATTAGCCCATCTGTGACGGCGGTCTTCTCAAAGGAGGAGGCGAACCGATAGGCGACAAGTCCTGACAGCACGATGATGATACCCATGGCGATCATGATGATCAACTGTGTGCGGTCGAAGATCTCCTGGGTCTCCGACGTATCGATCAATACCAGGACCATTCCGAGTGGATCCGTGCCGTCATAGATAATCGCCCAGCCCGCCATATACTCAGCGTCGTAGATCTGCACCCCAATATGACCGTTCGTTGTCATCTTGTAGATGTCCTGACTGCCCATCTCCGTGATCTCGCCGATGGTGGGATACGCGAACGGGCGGACCCCACCTTCACTGACGAGATGCTGCGCCCTGTTTCCATCCAGATAACGGACAACCTCAACGCGATCAATGTACTTGTCATGGACCATGGCTGTGGTCCGTTCAACGAAACGTTGCGATGAAGCATCCTCCTGCATTTCACGCACACTGGACAGCTTCAACCAATCCACGTCCGCTCGTGAGACGAGCGCAACAGCCGCCGTCTCCGCGCGCAAGCCAAACAGGCGCTGGATGACCTCCAAGATCCCATCCGCCATAAACTTTCCGACTGAGTAGCAACCAATCGTGACGACTACCAGTACCAAGGTCGTTAGTTTGGTCCGGAGCGTAAGGCGGGAGAACACGGACAGACCTCCCCCAAATCATATTGATTCAAATTGTGTAAGTGTTACGACACATGCCATAAAAAATCCTTCTTCTGGAACTCCGAACTTATTTTGGATTTGTCTCGTATTAGACAATGAGACTCTTGTTTGCACAGAAAGGGGGGAGAACAATGTTTCTACGGCGACGGACCAAGCGGCGTCTTGCCATTGTGCTCGCAGCGTTGGCCATCTTGACCTCCTTGTTCCTAGTCAACGCCCAGGCGGGCTGGGTCTACACCACTTCCCCACGGTGCACGTGGTGGTTCTGGTGCTAACCCCCACCCACACAGAGAGGGCGCCCCTCCGCAAGGAGTGGCGCCCTCTCTGTATCGTTATGGCCACGGCACTACGAGAGTCCGGTCACCTGTCCGTCGGCATCGAGATCGATCCCGGTCGCGGCTGGAATCGGTGGCAGGCCGGGCATCGTCATGATCTCACCGGTGATCACAACCACGAAGCCCGCCCCCGCAGAAGGCCGGACCTCTCTTACCTGCAGCCGCCAACCGGTGGGCGCCCCCAGCCGCTTCGCATCATCCGAGAAGGAGTACTGCGTCTTAGCGATGCAGACCGGGGCACCCGCAAAGCCCTGTTGCTCCAGTCGCTTGAGGGCGCCCTTCGCCTCGTGGCTGAAATCGACACCGTCCGCCCCGTAGACCCGGCGGGCAACCTGCTCGATCTTGGCCGTGAGCGAATCGGCCAGATCGTAAGCGTAGCTGACCTGAGCGGGTTGCTCGCAAAGTGCCAGCACTGCCTCTGCCAGGGCCGTTCCACCCTCACCGCCGCGGGCGTGGACCTCAGCGAGGACGACCCAGGCGCCCTCCGCGGCCACCAGTTGCTGGAGTAGCGCCAGTTCCGCCTCCGTATCGCTGGGGAAGCGGTTGATGGCGACTACACAAGGAAGGCCAAAGACCTGCTGGAGGTTCTGCAGGTGGCGGCGCAGGTTGGTGAAGCCCGCTTGGATCGCCTCCAGGCTCTCGGCGCCCAGGTCGGCTTTCTTTACCCCACCATGCATCTTGAGCGACCGGACTGTGGCGACGACGACCGCTGCTGAGGGCTTCAGCCCGGCTAAGCGGCACTTGATGTCGATGAACTTCTCGGCGCCCAGGTCAGCGCCGAAGCCCGCCTCCGTCACGACATAGTCCGCCAGCTTCAGGGCGAGCCGCGTCGCTGCCACCGAATTGCAGCCGTGTGCGATGTTCGCAAATGGGCCGCCGTGGACGAAGGCCGGCGTCCCCTCCAGGGTCTGAACCAGGTTGGGCTTGATCGCCTCCTGCAGGAGAACAGCCATCGCTCCCGCTGCCTGCAGGTCCCGGGCCCGGACCGGCTCGCCACCGTAGGTATACCCGACCAGAATCTCGCCGAGGCGGCGCTTCAGGTCAGCCAGATCGGCGGCCAGGCAGAGGGTGGCCATCACCTCCGAGGCCGGGGTGATCTGGAATGACTCCTCCCGCGGGACCCCGTTCCCCTTACCGCCCAGGCCGATCACCATCTGGCGGAGCGCCCGGTCGTTCATGTCGATCACGCGGCGGAAGGTGATCTGGCGGGGATCGATCTGCAGGGCGTTCCCCTGGTGCAGGTGGTTGTCGATCAGGGCCGCTAGCAGGTTGTTCGCTGCCGTGATGGCGTGAAAGTCGCCGGTGAAGTGCAGGTTGATCTCGGTCATCGGGACGACCTGGGCGTAGCCGCCGCCGGCCGCCCCACCCTTGACGCCGAATGCCGGGCCGAGGGAGGGCTCCCGGATGGCGATGGCAGCCTGCTTGCCAAGGCGACCAAGCGCCTGGCCGAGCCCGACTGTCACGGTCGTCTTCCCTTCGCCAGCCGGGGTCGGGGAGATGGCGGTCACCAGGATCAGCTTGCCGTCCGGGCGCCCCTTCACCCGCTCCCAGACTTGGGGCTCCACCTTCGCCTTGTACTTCCCGTATGGGGAGATCTCATCCTCTGAAAGGCCCAACTGTGCGGCGATCTGTGCGATTGGACGGAGAGTGGCAGCGTTTGCGATCTCGATGTCGGGGCGCATTCAAGGTCCGCCTCCTTAGCTGATCAGGGCAAGGCCATCGCGGGCGATCAGGGCGCCCCGCTTATAAACGGCGTGGATCCCGCCCTGCCCGATCTGGTAGGGCAGGTGGCGGTAGGAGGGCAGGTCGAGCAGAAGGAAGTCCGCCTGCTTCCCGACCTCCAGCGAACCGACCTGGTCCTGTAGCCCGATCGCCGCCGCGGCGTTGATCGTGGCGGCGGCCAGCGCCTCCTCGATCGTCAGCTTCAGGTTCATGCAGGCGAGGGCGATCAGGAACGGGATCTTGTAGACCGGGCAGGAGCCCGGGTTATAGTCGGAGGCAAGCGCGACCGTGCAACCAAGTTCTACCATTCGCCGAGCGGGGGCGTAGGGCACGTTCATCAAGCAGAAAGCGGTGCCCGGCAGGCAGACCGCCACGGTGCCCGCCTTCGCCATCGCTGCGAGGGAGTCGTCGTTGGCGTAGAGCAGGTGGTCGGCGGAGATAGCTCCCAGTTCGGCGGCCACAGCGCCACCGCCCAGGTCGGAGAGCTCGTCGGCGTGGACCTTGGGGAGCAGCCCGTGCGCCTTGCCCGCCGCCAGGATGCGACGGGTCTGGTCCGGCGTGAAGACACCCGTCTCCGTGAAGACATCGCAGAAGCGGGCCAGGCCCGAAGCGGCGACCGCTGGGATCATCTCCTGGCAGAGGAGGTCAACAAAGCCCTCCCGGTTCTCGCGGTACTCGGGCGGGAACTCGTGGGCGCCCATGAAGGTAGATACCACGTCGAGCGGGTGGCCCGCTGCCATCGCCTGGATCGCCCGGAGCTGCTTTAGCTCCCCTTCCAGGTTAAGGGTATAGCCGGACTTCACCTCGACGGTCGTCGTACCGGAGGCGGCCAGGGCGTTCAGCCGCCGGCGACCAGACTGGATCAGGTCCGCCTCGGAGGCGGAACGGGTGGCCCGGACGGTCGAGAGGATGCCGCCGCCCCGAGCGGCGATCTCCTGGTAGGTCGCCCCGGCGAGGCGCTGGGCGAACTCATCGGCCCGGTCGCCCCCCCAGCAGAGGTGGGTGTGTGGATCGACAAAGCCAGGGATGACGGCCCGGCCGCCCGCATCGATCACCTGCGTCTGCGGACCGGCCAACTGCCGAATCTCCGCCTCGCTGCCCACGGCGACGATCTTGCCATCCCGGACGGCTAGGGCGCCCCGGGCGATCACCCCCGGCTCACCCAGCGCCTGCCCCTGCCGTACCCCTCCTGCCATTGTGACCAACTCGGACGCCCCGACCAGCACCGCGTCGACCATGAGCGATCCCTCCTGCCTCAAAAAGAGGGCGCCCCGCTGGTGACCAGCCGGGCGAAAGGGCAACCTCCGAGGACCCTGCGATTTTAGCCCGCAGGAGGTTGCCCTTTCGCAGCCCTTGACCCTATAGCAGAGATTCTCGCAAAGAGAATCTTACGCCTGCTTGTTGAACTCCAGCTCAAGCGTCAGCTTGACCTCATCCGAAACCATCACGCCACCCGCCTCCAGGATCGCGTTCCAGTTGACGCCGAAATCCTTGCGGTTGACCTTAGCGGTAGCAGTGAAGCCGGCCTTGGTGTTACCCCAGGGATCGACGTTCGTACCAGCGAACTCGCCAGCCAGGGTGATCGTCTTGGTAACGCCGCGAATCGTCAGGTCGCCAACCAGCTTGAACTCGTTGCCGTCCACCTCAGTCACCTTGGTGTTGGTGAAGGTGATGTAGGGGTGGTTCTCAGCGTCGAAGAAGTCACCGGTGCGGAGGTGGCCATCGCGCTGCGCGTCGCGGGTGTCGATCGAGGCGACCTCGATCTTGCCCTCAAAGGTGGCGGCGGCGAGGTTCGCCGGATCGAACTGGAGGGTGCCCTCCACCTTGTTGAAGCGCCCCTTCACGGTCGCGATCATCATGTGCCGAACCGCGAAACCAACCTCCGAATGGGACGAATCGATGACCCAAGTCGCCATGGGAATCCCTCCTGGTGATATCGATGTAGCCGTCGGTTCAGTCGTATGGGGCGGTCCAGTACCGTAGCACGGCAACGGTGTTCGGCTCCGCTAAACTTACTTTTTGTAAGTTGTTGAGGTTATTCTCGCACGCCAACTAACTAAAGTCAAGCGGGTAATTAAAGATAACCCGTATTTTTAGCGGCAAAGAAGAAGCACCCGGCCATCGCCTGGTGCCTCCTCGCCTTATTGCATCGGAATCCGGACGCCCCGTTCCCGGGCGACCTCAGCCGCCCGCTCGTAACCGGCGTCAACATGCCGGACGACGCCCATGCCGGGATCCGTGGTCAGGACCCGCTCCAGGCGGCGCCCTGCATCCGGGGTCCCATCAGCGACGACGACCATCCCCGCATGCTGGGAGTAGCCGATTCCCACGCCGCCCCCGTGGTGGAGGCTGACCCAGGTCGCCCCCGCCGCCGTATTGATCAGGGCGTTGAGCAGCGGCCAGTCGGCGATTGCATCCGAACCGTCCCGCATCGCCTCGGTCTCCCGGTTGGGCGAGGCCACGGAGCCGGCGTCTAGGTGGTCACGTCCGATCACGATCGGGGCGCTCAGCTCGCCCGAGGCGACCATCTCATTGAAGAGTTGACCCGCCTTCGCCCGCTCGCCGTAGCCCAGCCAGCAGATTCGGGCCGGAAGGCCCTGGTAGGCGACCTTCTCGCCAGCCATCTGCAGCCAGCGATGCAGCGCCTGATTCGCCGGGAAGAGCTTCATCAGCGCCTCATCGGTCTTGCGGATATCTTCGGGGTCACCGGAGAGGGCGGCCCAGCGGAACGGGCCCTTCCCCTCGCAGAAGAGTGGGCGAATGAAGGCCGGGACGAAGCCGGGGAAGTCGAAGGCGTTGGTCACGCCCTGCTCCAGCGCCACCTGGCGGATGTTGTTGCCGTAGTCGAAGACCAGGGCGCCCGCCTTTTGCAGGTCAAGCATCGCCTGGACGTGGGTCGCCATCGACGCCTTCGCCCGGGCGATGTAGGCCTGCGGGTCGGCCTGACGCAGTTCAAGCGCCTCCGTGTAGGCCAGTCCCGCCGGAATGTAGCCCCGGAGGGGGTCATGGGCGGAGGTCTGGTCGGTCACCAGGTCCGGGATGATTCCGCGCTCGACAAAGGCCGGGAAGATCGCCGCCGCGTTACCGAGAAGGCCGATCGAGAGCGGCTCGCCCTTCGCCTGCGCGATGCGGGCCAGGTTGATCGCCTCATCGATCGAGGTGGCCATCTTGTCCAGGTAGCGGTGCGCGATCCGGCGCTGGATCCGGCTCTCGTCCACCTCGACGGCGATCACGACGCCCTCGTTCATCGTGACGGCGAGGGGCTGGGCGCCCCCCATGCCACCCAGGCCGGCGGTCAGCGTGAGCGTCCCCTTCAGGGTGCCACCGAAGCGTTGGCGGGCCGCCTCCGCAAAGGTCTCGTACGTCCCCTGCAGAATCCCCTGCGTCCCGATGTAGATCCAGGAGCCAGCGGTCATCTGACCGTACATGATCAGGCCCTGGCGCTCCAACTCCCAGAACTTCTCCCAGGTACCCCAGTGCGGGACCAGGTTGGAGTTTGCGAGCAGGACGCGCGGGGCGTTCTCATGCGTCCGGAAGATGGCGACCGGCTTTCCGGACTGGATCAGGAGGGTCTCGTCGTTCTCCAGTTCCCTCAGGCACCGGACGATCGCCTCGTAGGCCGGCCAGTTCCGGGCCGCCTTACCGTTGCCGCCATAGACGATCAGTTCTTCAGGCCGCTCGGCGACCTCTGGGTCCAGGTTGTTCATCAGCATCCGGAGCGCAGCCTCCTGTTGCCAGCCCTTACAGGAGAGAGTGGTGCCGCGGGGCGCCCGGATCGGGTGATAAGCCATGAGATAGGCCTCCTCTGATGACTGTTAGAGAAGTGTAAGGAACCGGGTGCAGGAAGATTCAGTCCGAAAGGGGAACTCTCCTAGACCACGTACGGGGGGTGGCCGCGATGCAGAGCGCAGCGATGCCTCAGAACCTGACCATCCGTCTGGGTGACCGCATAGTCTCGGTCCTCGGTGGCCCGTCACTTGCCGCCCTGGAGTCAGCCGTTGCCCTGCTCCGTACCGTCTTCGAGGATCACTTCGCGGATCCCGAGTATCGTCGATGCCTCTTCTTCCACGGCTGCACCCTGGTCGGGTCTGATCGGGAACGGCTGGATTTCACCGTGCGTCATCAGGAGGATCGGGTAGTCCTCTCCGAATGGAGCTGGACGGAGGATGGCGACGCGATCTCTTCACTACCCCGTCACCAGTACGCCGAGGCGGTTCTTGCCTATGCGCGTCACGTACGGCAGGCTGGCTACCCAAACCGGCAGGGTCCGTCCTGGCTCCGTCAGTACGCCCGGGGCCTCTGGCTGGAGCTCGGCTCACTCTGCCTTCTGACCGCCCGCTATCTGCGGGCTGGCGAAGAGCTCTACCGGGCCGCCCGGCGAATCTACGCAGAGCGCTTCGGCGTTCGTCGTCGACCGCTTGAACTGGAAGTCGAGCTGGTCATCGGCGAGTTTGAGCCGTGGCACCCTGTGCGGGTCCTGGTCCGACCGCTCTTCGGCCCGCTTCACCAGGGCGCCCTTCTCCCCCTGAAGGTGAACGGGGAGCACCTGGTCCGGGGCCTCGTTGAAGAGTTCCGCCCTGGTGGCGTAGCGCTCACCCTAGAAGGCGTCGGCTGGGACGGCGTACAGCCTGGGGATCGGTTGCTGGGACTGGAACTCTTTCATCCTTGATGGGTACGTGGGGTGGTGCTACTGGCACCGCCCCTGTTTGATTCTGTCCCCCTACAACTCGCCAACGACCGCTTCGACCGCCCTCACCAGTTCCCCACTCCGAACGAGCTCTGCGAGCCGCTCAATCTCGGGGGCGAGGTAGCGATCCTCATCCAGGGCCGCAACCCGCTCCCGTACCAGCCGGTAGGCGATCGCGGTGCCATTGCCCAACCCACGGGGGTCACTGAACTCCAACGCCTGCGCCGCACAGAGGAGTTCCATGGCCAGGACCCGCTGGGCGTTCTTGAGGATCTGGCGAGCCTTCCGGGCGCCCGTCGTGCCCATCGAGACATGATCCTCCTGGTTCGCCGAGGAGGGGATCGAATCGACACTGGACGGATGGGCCCAGACCTTGTTCTCGCTGACTAGGGAGGCCGCCGAGTACTGCACAATCATCAGGCCGGAGTGGAGCCCGCCCTTGGCGGTCAGGAAGGCAGGCAGGCCGGAGAGGGCCGGGTTGACCAACCGCTCGACCCGCCGCTCGCTGATGTTGGCCAGCTCCGCCAGGGCGATGCCCAGGTAATCCATCGCCAGGGCGACCGGCTGACCGTGGAAGTTGCCACCGGAGATCACCGCCCCATCTGCCGGGAAGAGGAGCGGATTGTCCGTCACCGCGTTCAATTCACCCGCGACGATCTCCGTTACGTGGGCGAGGGCGCCCCGGCTTGCACCGTGCACCTGCGGGATGCAGCGCAGCGTGTAGGCATCCTGCGTGCGCAGCTCACCGGGGTCCGTGACCAGGCTGGAGCCCGCCACTAACCGACGCAGGGCCCGAGCGGAGGCGATCTGTCCGGCATGGCGTCGGAGTAGCTGGATTCGCTCATCCCACGCAGCCGGAATCGCCCGGAGGGCCTCAGCGGTCAAGGCGGCCGTAATCTCCGCCACCTTCAGGAGCTGAAGCGCATCGTAGAGCACCAGGGAACCGATCGCCGTCATCGCCTGGGTGCCGTTGATCAGGGCTAGCCCTTCCTTAGCAGCAAGCTCGACCGGCTGGAGCCCCGCCTGGGCCAGCGCCTCACGGGCGGGCAAGAGCTTCCCCTTGTAGTGGGCCTCCCCCTCACCGATCAGGGGCAGGCAGACATGGGCCAGCGGGGCGAGGTCGCCCGAGGCGCCCAGGGAGCCCTGCTCCGGCACGGCCGGCCAGACGCCCTTGTTCAACATCCCAAGGAGCAGGGTAAGGGTCTGGGGTCGGACGCCCGAGTGCCCCTGGGCGAGGGCCTGCGCGCGCAGGAGCATCATCGCCCGGACCTCCTCCTCGGACAGGAGCGGCCCGACGCCACAGGCGTGGGAGAGCAACAGATTTCGCTGGAGTGCAGCGGTCTCATCCGGGGAGATCGTGACGTCACTGAACTTGCCGAAGCCAGTGGTAATGCCGTAGACGGGGCGCCGGGCGGCCACAAGCTCCTCCACCATCCGGGCGGCGCGCGCGACCCGCACCGTCGCGTCGGGGTGGAGCGAGACGGGGCGCCCTTGGCGGGCGACTGCGACCAGATCGGTCAGGGTCAGATCCTGATTCAGTTGGCGTTCGTGCATACCGGTCCCTCCGTTGACTACTGGACCTGGTCCGATTATAAAAAGGTTTGAACTTGTAATGCAAACGAGTAGAGTAACGCTTTAACAAAGGAAAGC
>DATGYC010000371.1:0-9123 GCA_035298385.1 Symbiobacteriaceae bacterium
GTCTGCCGGCATCGTGAAGGCGGTCAAGGTGAAGGAGGGCGAGTTCGTCAACGACGGCGACCTCGTCGTGGAGTTGGGCTAGAAGAGGTAGCAGGGGTCCGGGCGGCCTAGCCTCCCTGACCGGATTTATGGGAGGCACTACCGATGTGGCTCGTGATCGGCATGGTTACTGCGGTGCTCGTCTCCTTCCTCGGTAGGGCGTTCCTGGGCGACCAGGGGCCGTTCATCCTGATTGGTGGGCTGCTCCTCGGGGCGATCACCGAGGGTGTCGCCGAACTGGTCCGGATTCGGGCGGCTCTGGAGGCGACCAACCACAGCAAAGACCGGTAGCTACCACCCCCATGTCACCCCCATGTCACCCCCATGCTACCCCCATGCTACCCCCATGCTACCCCCATGCTCCCCTAAGGCACACCTGGGTGATCTCAACCAGATGCTAAGGGGCGGGACCAGAATCTCCACCCAGCCTTCAACGAGGAGGAATCTCCCGTGCGTACCGTCCGTATCGGCGCCGGTCAGGGCTTCTACGGTGACTCGCTCCTGCCCGTGCTCGACGTAGCCAAGTACGGCGACGTCAAGTACATCGCCTTCGACACCCTCGCTGAGCTCACCCTGGCCATTCTGGAGAAGGGCCGGAAGAAAGATCCAAGTGCGGGGTATACCAAAGACGTCGTCCCGATGATGCGTAACCTGCTCCCCATCTGCCGGGAGCGGGGTATCAAGCTGATCACCAACGCCGGCGGCATCAACCCGAAGGGCGCCGCCCAGGCCGTCGCCGCCGTCGCCAAAGAGCTCGGCCTCAACCTGAAGATCGCCTGTGTCACCGGCGACGACATCTACGAGCGGCTCGATTCCCTGGCCGAACAGGGCGCCTCCTTCACCGACAAGGAGACCGGGCAGCCCCTCGGGGCCATCCGTGAGCGCCTCCTCTTCGCCTCCGTCTACCTGGGCGCCCGCCCGATCGCTGACGCGCTCGCCCAAGGGGCTGACGTCGTCATCACGGGCCGCACCACCGACACCGCCCAGTTCCTCGGCCCGATGATCTACGAGTTCGGCTGGGGCGAGCAGGAGTGGGACCGCCTAGCGCAGGGGATCATCCTCGGCCACCTGATGGAATGCTCCGGCCAGGTCGCTGGCGGCAACCTCCAGGTCGGCTGGGAGGATGTGCCCGACCTGCACCGCATCGGCTACCCGGTGGCGGAGGTTAGCGAGGACGGCTCCTTCATCCTGACCAAGCCGGCGAATACCGGCGGGCGCGTCGACGTCCGGACCGTCAAGGAGCAGTTCCTCTATGAGATCCACGATCCCACGACCTACATCACCCCGGACGTGATCTGCGACCTCTCGACGACCAAGCTCGAGCAGGTCGGTGAGAACCAGGTCCGGGTCAGCGGTACCAAGGGGCGCCCCGCCCCGCCGACGCTGAAGGCGCTCCTCGGCTACGCCGATGGCTGGATGGGCGAGGGCTACATCTCCTTCGCCTGGCCGAAGGCGCTCAGCAAGGCGAAGCGGGCGGCCGAGATCGTCCGGGCCCGCCTGGCAATGCAGGGTGTGCAGCCGGAGGAGATCCTGGAGGAGTACATCGGGCTGAACTCGCTCTGGGGCGCCCTGGCGCCCATCCCGCTTGATGAGGAGCAGATCAACGAGGTCCGCCTCCGGATGGCGATTCGGACGCAGAACAAGAAGGACTGCGAGGTCCTGGCCCGCGAGTTCCCGCCGCTCCTGCTCTCCGGCCCGCCCACCGCTTCGGCGGTAGCAGGGACGCCGCAGGCGCGCGAGCTGATGGGCCTCTGGTCGACCCTTATCCCGCGCGAGCTGATCGAGCCGGGAACCCGGGTCGAGCTGCTCGAGGTCACGGGTGGCGCCACACCGAGGGTCGCTGGCGGCCAGACGGGCACCGGGACCGGCCTTGGCGGCACCAACGGCGGGTTCGCCCCGTCAGCGCCCACCCCCAAGGCTTACGCCGGCAAGCTCCGCCTGATCGACCTCTGCCACGCCCGCTCGGGCGACAAGGGCGACGCCTCGGATATCTCCCTCTTCGCCAACGATGCGAAGGCCTGGGCGATCATCCGTGAGCACGTCACCTTGGAGGCCGTCACGGCCTATTTCGCCCCCGTGGCCAGCGGTCCTGTGCAGCGTTGGGAGGTACCCAACGTGATGGCGTTGAAGTTCTTGGTACACGGAGCCCTCGGCGGTGGGGCGCCCCGGTCGCTCCGCAGCGACAACCTGGGCAAGACCTTCGCCGCCGCCCTGCTCCGGATGGAGATCCAACTGGAGGATTAGTTCATGTCCCACAAGATCGATCTAGAAGGGGCCAGGGCATACGTCCTGGCCCACTCCAACGAGTTGGGTAAGGCCCGCCTAACAGGCATCTTGGAAGGTGCCCGGCCCCCCAAGGAGTTGGTGAAGGCGCTAGAGGCCCGCCAGAACCCAGACGGGGGCTTCCCCCGCGACTGGGCCTCGGCGATCGGCGGGCCGGACCCGACGACCGCTCCGGCCTCATCCCTTGACGCCACCTGTCTCCTGTTGGACCAGATCCGGGACCTACCCCCGCTCACCGGCTCTCCCATGGCCTCCCGCGCCCTCTCGTACCTGCGCCGCGCCCAGAATCGGGACGGCGCTTGGTTGGCGGAGGGGGCGCCCGGGCTGGCAGGGGAGGAGGGGACTGCCTATCGCACGGCCAACGTCACCTTCACCCTCCTGACACTCGACCCCACCAACCGGGATCCGATCAACTGGGGGATCAAGTGGCTGGAGCGGTACGAGGGCGAGTGCGGCCTTCAGCCCGCCTTCCTCGCCTGGGCTGCGGCCTGCCGCCACGTCGGGCTCGACTCACCCCTGGCGCGCCGCTACTGGGAGCGCGCACGTGCGGCCAGCACCGAGACGGATCTCGACTGGTTCCTCTCCACCGCCCTGAACGCTGGGGTGGGTGGCCGCTACCTCGTTGAGCTCGCCCACCTGATCGAGCGGTTCGCCACGCGCCAGCAGCCCGACGGTGGTTGGCCCGGTGACGACCGCGTCCAGGCTACGCTTATGGCCCTGCGCGTCTTACGCGGTTTCGCCCTCATCTAATCGACCAAGGAGGTCCCTAAATGAGCAAGGTTCTCTTGACCTACGAGGAGCTTCCGGAGGGCCTGATCGCCAACCTCCAACTGAACAATCCCGAGCGGTACAACGCCCTCTCGGCTGCTGTCGTCTCTGACCTGCTGGCCGCTTGCCAAGAGCTCGCCGTCCATCCGAGCGTCCGTGCCGTCATCCTGCACGGCAGTGGCTCCAAGGCCTTCTGCTCTGGCGCCGACCTAAAGGAGCGCATCGGCATGCCCGACCCGCAGGTGATGGCCGCCGTTCACCGCCTCCGCGAGGCCGTCGGCGCCGTCGCCAACCTGCCCATGCCCGTCATCGCCGCCGTCCACGGCATCGCCTACGGCGGCGGCTGCGAGCTCGCCCTCGCTGCCGACATCCGGCTGATGTCCGCTGACGCCACGATCGGCCTGACCGAGGTCGGCTGGGGGATCATCCCCGGCGCCGGCGGCTGCGCCCGCCTGCCCCACCTCGTCGGCACGGCGATGGCCAAGGAACTGATCTTCACCGCCCGCAAGCTCTCCGCCAAGGAGGCGGCCGAGGTCGGCCTCGTCAACCGGGTCGTCGAGCCGAACCAACTGATGGACTGCGCCCGCTCCTTCGCCACGGCGATCGCGAAGCAGGCGCCGCTTGCCGTCCGGGCGGCCAAGGCTGCCCTTGGCGCCTCGCTTGACCTGGGTGGGCCGCTCGCCCGGGAGTGGGAGGCCTACCAGCGGATCATCCCGACGGCGGACCGCCAGGAGGGCCTGAACGCCTTCCAGGAGAAGCGGACGCCGGTCTATCGCGGTGAATAAGCTCCTCACGGGCGTCCGTCTCCGCCCGTACCCGAACACCCAGATCGGCGCCCTCGGCGGCCTGCTTGACGCCGTCGGGCGCCCCCTGGAGGCGCATGAGCTCTGGGGCAAGACCGGGGCGGCCTTCGCGGCCACCATCGACCTGGTCTTCTCCCCCGGCGCCGCCTATGAGGCGAACCTGTTCGACCTGATCCCGCTCTGGGAGAGTATCGGCGCCTGGTTCCGCCACCGCCGGACCCGCCGGGACTCGCCCGACTTTGATGCCGCCCGCGCCGAGGGGATCGCCCGGATCCGCGAGTCGATCGACGGCGGGCGCCCCGCTATCGCCTACGAGTTGGGCGGCCTCTACGAGTACGGCCTCGTCGTCGGCTACGATGCGGAGCGCTTCGCGGTCCTGACTCTCGCTTCACCGGAGGAGCCGGTCTGGCAGCGCATCGCAGATTGGCCGACCGGGTTCCAGCACGCCCGGGCTGAGGTGATCACCCTGCTCGATATCGCCCCCGGCTTTGACGAGCGCAAGGCGGACCGTCAGGCCCTCCGGGCAGCCGTCGATGGCTTCTGGGCGCCCCCCTCGCCGGACATGTGGCTGCAGCACGGCATCAAGGCCTGGGAGTTCTGGACGATGACCCTCGGTTCGTCCCTGCCGCTGCACGGCGCCCCCGGCCTCGGCCACTCCTTTGCGATCAAGCTCTTCCATGCGGCGCGCGCCAACGCGGAGCAGTACCTGCTGGCCTGCGCCGCTCGCTACCCCGAGGCGCCCACCCTGGCGGAGGCGGCAGCGGCCGCCAATCGCACCGTCGGGCGCCTGGCGGAGGTAGCGGAGATGCTCCCCTTCCCGGGGGAGAAGGAGATGACCCGCGACCTGCGGGACGACCTCTGTGCCATCCTCCGCATCGCCACCGATGAGGAGCGCGAGATGATCGAACAGATCGAGCGGGCGCTCCGCCACCTGCGGTAGCCCACCAGCCCCTGAACCGGCCCCGGCTCCCTCCCTTTACACAAGCGCCCGCCCCCGGGTGGGCTGAGGAGGAACCAGCGGTGTCACTCTCCGATGGTCTCAGGGAACGGATCGAACGGATCCAGGCTGGCGGCGCCCCAAAGTACCACGAGCAGGCGAAGGCGACCGGCAAGCTCTTCGTGCGGGAGCGGCTGAACCTGCTCCTCGACCCCGACTCCTTCGTCGAGGACGGCCTCTTTGCCAACTGCACCGCTCCCGACCTCCCCGCTGACGGCGTCGTCACCGGCCTCGGCCGCATCGATGGGCGCCCCGTCGCCATCATGGCGAATGACTCGACCGTCAAGGCAGGCTCCTGGGGCGCCCGCACCGTCGAGAAGATCATCCGGATCCAGGAGACAGCTGAGCGCCTGCGCGTCCCGCTCCTCTACCTTGTGGACTCAGCGGGCGCCCGCATCACCGACCAGGTCGAGATGTTTCCCGGCCGTCGCCACGCCGGCCGGATCTTCCACAACGAGGTCCGCCTCTCCGGCCTCGTGCCGCAGATCTGCCTCCTCTTCGGGCCCTCCGCCGCCGGCGGGGCCTACATACCTGCCTTCTGCGACGTCGTCTTCATGGTTGAGGGGAACGCCTCCATGTACCTGGGCTCCCCCCGGATGGCTGAGATGGTGATCGGCGAGAAGGTGACGCTGGACGAGATGGGCGGCGCCAAGATGCACTGTGAGGTCTCCGGTTGCGGTGACTTCCTCTGCGCGTCGGAGCAGGAGGCGATTACGCTCGCCCGCCAGTACCTCTCCTACTTCCCGCAGGAGTGCTTCGGCGCTCCGCCCGAAGTGGCGGCGAAGGCACCCAAGGCCGGGCGCCCCATCGAGGCGATCATCCCCGCCCGCGAGAACGCCTTCTTCAACATGCACGAGCTGATCGAAGCGATCGTGGACGAGGGCTCCTTCCTGGAGATCAAGAAGCTCTTCGCCAAGGAGCTGATCACGGGCCTGGCCCGACTGGATGGACAGGTCGTCGGCATCGTCGCCAACCAGCCGAAGGTGAAGGGCGGCGTGATCTTCGTCGACTCCGCCGACAAGTCGGCCCGCTTCGTCAACCTCTGCGACGCCTTCGGCATCCCGCTGCTCTTCCTGCTCGACGTCCCCGGCTTCATGATCGGGACCGCCGTCGAGCGGCAGGGGATCATCCGGCACGGCGCCAAGATGGTCGCCGCTGCCAGTGAGGCCCAGGTGCCGAAGATCTGCCTCGTCGTGCGCAAGGCCTACGGCGCCGGACTCTATGCGATGGCCGGCCCCGCCTTCGAGCCTGACTGCACCCTGGCGCTCCCGTCCGCTTCGATCGCCGTGATGGGGCCGGAGGCGGCCGTCAACGCCGTCTTCGCCAACAAGATCGCGGCCAAGCCGGAGGAGGAGCGGGCGGCCTACGTCGCTCAGCTCCGGGAGGAGTACCGGGCGGATATCGAGATCTACCGCCTCGCCTCGGAGCTGATCGTCGATGGCGTGATCCCGTTTGAGCGGACCCGCCAGGAGTTGGCGCAGCGCTTCGCCTTCTACGCCGCCAAGGATCGGCAACCACTGCTCAAGCGCAAGGCGGTCACACCGGTCTAGGTGGAACCAAAACAGTCTGACTCGCGTCGAAACTATACAAAGAGGGCCGGGCGTCAGGTATCGCCCGGCCCTTCCGCGCCCCTACATAGGAGGATTCTGCGATGGAGAAGCCGTTCTGGGTAGCGATCCAAGCCAACAACTTTGCCCTGTCGACAGAGCCGAGCCTGGCTGAACTGACCGTGGAGCTGCTTGGCTACCTAAGCGCCCTCGATCCCTTCCTGCGCGACGAGGTCGGCTACGACGTCCTCGCCCACTGGATCGACCGGGGGCATTACACCCCGACTGAGATGGTGGCGATGGCCGATCAGATGGTGCTCAATCTGCAGACCGGTCTGGGTGAACAGGGCAGCGACTCCGTCTACTTGCGGGCCTTCTCGCTCCTCGTCCTGGGGGAGCTCTTGGGCCGGGATATCGACGCCCCGTACCTGACGCCGGCGCAACTCAACCGCTTCGTACAGGCGGCCTTTGCCTGGGCGAGCGCTGAGGTCGACCTGCGCGGCTTCGACCTGCAGAACGGCTGGATCCATACCGGCGCCCACGGGGGCGATCTGCTCCGGGTGATCGGCAAGCATCCCCGGGTGACGGACCTGGCGGGCGTCCTTGGTGCAGTGGCCTCCTTGACGACACGGCCCCACGGACATCACTTCCACTTTGATGAGGATGAGCGTCTGGTGACGGCTGTGCTGGCGGTGCTGGGGCGCCCTGAGCTGGAGCCGCCCGTCTTCGAGCGCTTCTTGAACCAGGTGTCGGAGGGCTGGGATCTGCGGTCTGCCCAGGTGATAAACAAGACGGGGGAGCCGAACCTGATCAACGTCGTCACCCGGCAGAACTGCCGGAACCTCCTGCGCTCGCTCTACTTCGCCCTGCTGGAGCGCGGGGATGAGCGGTCGACCTTGGTCGCAACGGCCCTGAAAGGGATTCGGCGCTGGGTCTAGGACGAGCCCATCCAGAAAGGTGGCTGATCCGATGTCACTGGACGCTAATCCAGGGCCGCACACCCGTGCCTACCAGTTGGCCTACTTACTGGTCGGCGAGGCGGGAGGCGCCGCCCAAGCCCTGTTGGAGACGGTTCGCCTGCACGCTCGCTCTCATGCCCTCCCCTGGAACGAGCTTGCTCTGGCTGCCCTGCGGCAGGCAGCGGCTCTGAAGCCGGACCGCTTCTTCCTACGCACCTTGGCCCACCCAGAGGGGCTCCTATCGCAGGTGGACCGATTGCCGGAGTCGGAACGGTGTGCCCTCTTGCTGGACGCCTGTGGGGAGTTCTCGCTCGATCAGATGGCCAGCCTACTCCGGCTTCCGACGGGCGCCCTGGCGGAGAGCCTCGCCCGCACTTGGCGGCGCTTTGAGGCGCACCGCGCCAGCCTCTGGGCCGAGTTGGTGGCCACCGTACCGCCGATGGAACAGGCCCTGCAGCGTCAACTGGCACCAGCCCTGACTGGCGATGAGTCGGTCCTGCCCCCGCTGCCGGGACGGGCGCCCCGCCGCCGAAAGCCCTGGCTGGCCGCCCTGGCCCTCGTTGCAGTCCTGGGCGTCCTGGCGCTACGTTGGTGGCTAAAGGAGCCCGAGGTGATCCCGACGGAGACCACCAGCCTGATCGAGGCGCCCGCCCCGGCGTCGAATCGCTTTGATCCCTCAGCCTTCAAGCCTGAGGCGGTTCAGAGTTTCATGACGACCGGCATCCCCGCGCCCATCGAAGAAGGGGCGGGCGCGATCGCTACGAAGGTCTTCCAATGGATCGGTGAGGCAACCTTTGTCGAGGAGGCACCCGCTGCGACGGTCGGCGACAGTCCGAACAGTCTAAGCCTCCGCTTTACCGATGGTCGCGTCCTCTGGCTCCTACCGGATCGTCTATGCTGGAGTGGCATCGACGGGTGTGCCGTCGTCGTGGGTGGCGAGGGGAAGATCCCCATTCGTCTGAGCCAGATCGACCTGAGTCGGTGGATGGTGGCGGGAGGCTGGCTGATGGAGTTTGGCCCGCACTCCGACTATCTCACCTACCCTGACCAGGGCGCCCGCACCCACACAGAGGAGGAGATTCGGAGGCTCTCCGAACGGGACCGGACGCCCGGGCTTGACATGTGGAACATCTCTACGCAAGGGATTCTCACGCTTCGGCAGGAGAACGGCCTGTGGCGGACGTCGGGAGAGCCGGGATGGCAGGTCGTGCTCCGCTCCGCGGAAGCAGGCAAACCGGAGGGCGAGATGTTGACCTACCGGGATAGGGACGGCGCACTCATACAGCGTAGGAAGGTCACGTTCGTCCAGTAGCAGATCCACGCCTTAGGGTTGAAGGAGACCGTTCTCTGGGCGCCCCACGCATGCAGGAGACTCTCCTCCGGACACCCCACGCATGCAGGAGACTCAACCACCATCCACTCAAGCCCCCCAACCCACAGCCAAAGGGCGCCCCTGCCGCAGCAGGGGCGCCCTTCTACGCTATTTCCCGCCCCGAATGACGACCGGAGTCCCCACCTTCACCCGCTGGTAGAGCCCCTCCACATCCTCCTTGCGGAGCGCGATCGTCCCGTTCGTATTCCAGCGCCCGATCCCCTCCGGGTTGATCGTGCCATGGATCCCCCAGATCGACGCCTTATCCCCCGGCAGGACTGAGAACCCGATCCACCGGCTCCCATACGGGTTGAGCGGATGGCCCGCCGGCAGGTTCTCGGACGGGATCGCCATC
>DATGYC010000372.1:0-3578 GCA_035298385.1 Symbiobacteriaceae bacterium
AGCTGGTTGGTGAAGGCGGTGAGGTCGTTGCTGGCTGCGGTCAGCTGACCGCGAGCGCTGGCGTTCTGGCTGGCGATCGCATCCTCAGCCTGCACCAGCTTGGCGCTTGCCGCCCGCAGCTTGGCCAACAGCCCGTTCTTGTTCGTGTCCGGGTACTGGGCTTGGACCTCCAGCGCCAGTTGATCGACCATCGCCCGCAGGGCGGCCGGCGTGGAGATGCTCGGCGCCCCCAGTGTGATCACCTGGAAGCTGGTGTCGTTGCTGTAGTCATACTCCCCGACCACGCGGCCGGCGTTTAGGACGACGTAGATCTCGTATGAGCCTGCATCAGCCGGTGTGGCCCACGGAACGGTGACCACCTGCTCGCTCTCCGCAGCCATGCCAGCGATGCTGGTCTGCCCGATCAGGGCGCCCCCCTGTGCCGGGTTGCCCAGGTAGAAGGCGATCGGGAAGGTGCCCGCCAGGTTGCCACCACGGTTCTCAACCACAGCCGAGAGCTGCACGGTCGAGCCCGCTTCCGGCGAGGCCGGGTCGGTCGTGATCCGCTCCGACCGCACCACGAGGTCGGGGCCGATCGCCTGGAAGGCGTGGAAGTTGTAGGCGGTCGTCTGGTAGGCCTCCGGGACGACGGTCGCCTGCGGGCCCGTGATCATCAGGTCGACCACCCGGAAGGGTCCGTTCGCTCCGCCGGCGCGAATCTGGCGCCCGTCGAAGTAGAGGGTGGCCGTGCCGGTGCCGGAGACGTAGGCCCAGGCGGAGGACCAGCCTAGCTCCTCCCCGTCAGCGGTCACCAGGCGAGCGGAGGTCTGGTAGTAGCCAGCGGTCTCTGCCCCCAACTGGAGGGAGACCTGCAGCCAGTTGTACAGACCGTCGCCATCCGTGTCGAGCCCCTGATCGGTACCGCCCAGCAGCCGCAGGCGCTTGTGCTGGAACTGTGCAGCACGATAGCTGGCGGTCGAGTAGGGCGCCCCGAGCGCCGCGACCGGAATGCCATCCTGGTCAACGGCGACCAGCACCACATCCCGCAGGGTGTAGGGACCATCCGCCCCGTGATCATAGATCGTCCGGCCATCAAAGCGGAGCGAGAAGGTCGCTGCTCCGGCTCCAGCCGTCTGGCTGACAGACTGCCGCTGGATCAGCTGGCCTTGGCTGTCATAGAGATCGCCGCTCAGGACGTAGAGCCCGGCGGTGGGGAGCGTGGTCGAGAGGTCGATCACCAGCGAATCGGCGAGGGAGTCGCCGTTGCTGTCGTTCGTCAACTCGCCGGAGACAGTGAGGGCCATGCCCGCAGGCACGACGGTCAGCTCCGTAGAGGTCGCCCGCTGCTCCCCGCCCTTCTGCGACCGGACGACGAGCACGTGCAGGCCACTCTCCGTGCTGGTGACGGCGCCGGTGTAGGAGCCGGGTGCGGCTTCGGCCAGGGTGACGGTGGAGCTTGCCCCGTTCGGCTGGAAGAGCTCCGCGGTCACCTGGGCGCCCACGACGGGCGTCCCGCTTGCATCGAGAAGGGAGGCCGTCAGGTCGCCAGTGCCGCCGACTTCGATCGTGTCAGTCGCCACCTGGACCGAGAGGGAGGAGCCGCCCTCCGTCCAGACCTGGAGGTTGTAGAAGTCTGGAGCGGCGGTCTTGATGCGCACCGTGTAGGTCCCGGCGGTCGGATTGGCCAGCTCATAGAGGTCGGCCACGGACATGCCGGCTGGCTGGTTGACCAGGGTGGCGGTCACGGCCCTCCCGTCCGGTGCGAGCAACTCGACTTGGGTGTCGCTGCGGCCGTGAAGCACGGCGAAGCGGGCCATGGTCGTGGCACCGATCGGAACCAGGTGTTCGGCTGTGGCCCCGGCAGTCAGACGGGCACCTGCATCCTCGACCATCGATTCAGCCGCTGCGACGGCCGCCGTCGTGGCGAGGGAGCGGGCACTCTCAGCCTGGAAGGTGCTGTTGATCCCAGCGCCGCCAGCGATCCACTGGACGACCTGGTCAGCCACGCCGGTGGATTCATGGATGCCAGAGTGATCATACGGCCCGACGGCGTCCGTGACGCCCTGGTCAATGCCATCCCCGTCGATGCCCGACCAGTTCCAGGGCAGGGTCGACCGGTCATGGCTTACGACGGAGTCGTGCGGCGGGTCCATATCATCCCCGACGTGCGCCGGGCACTTCGTGGTGTTGAACTTTGTCGCAGCGTAGATGTAGATCGGCGCCCGACCAAACTCTGTCCAGTTGGGAACGTAGTTGTGCGGCTCCCAGAAGTGGTTGCGCGTATCACGATAGTTGAAGTTCTTGAAGATCCACTTGGGATCCAGGTCCCACGTCGAGCCCAGTAGATTGCCCAGCGGTGAGCGGGCGCAGTCTGACCCGCGGTTGGGCGTCGCGAGTTGGACTAACGTGTCGACATCATCATGCGTCCGCAGATAGGCTCGACTATCCAGACCGCCTTTACTGTGGGCGATGATGTTCATCTTGTCCACGCCGAAGGCCCGCTTGATATCAGGCATGGCGTCCGCCAGATCGGAAGCGTTGTGGAAGACGCCACGGGTGGCATCAAGCTCCTGGGCGAAGCTGGGCAGTCCACGCTGCCAGAGCAGTGGACCGAAGGTGTCCCAGGCGTGGTTATTGGACAGGATGCCGTTGACCATCACGGCCGGGTGAGCCGCCTTGATATGGAGGACGGCCCAGTCGACCTCCACACACCAGACTTCTTCGCTGTTAGCGACGTCAATGTCGATCTTGATCTCGTTGGGGGCGGCGACCGGCTCGCCACCGATCCCCGGAAACCGCGGGTAGAGGAAGGATTCGATCGGGACCTGGAAGGAGACGGTATCCCAGCGGTTGTTGCCGCTGGTCAACGTACGAGTGAGTCGACGGCCATTGACACTGACCTGGTCGACCTCGGGCGCATAATCGCCCCCTTGGTAGTCGTGGTCCACATCGTAGACGCGCAAATAGAGGGTTGCGTCCTTCTCGATCAAACCATTAGCGATCGCGGTGAATGGGTTTTGGAGAAGGTTGTAGGTATCATCGGCGGAGAGCGTTGCGATTCCGCCAAAGACCCGATCGATGCCCAAGTTGAAGGTGATCGGTCCCTGAGAGCGGCATAGATACTGGTCCAGGGTTCCGCCCGTGTCGGCGACGAAGATCTCGTCGCTGGGGAGGTCGCTGTATGCCTGGTACGGATTGACGCCGGAGTGCCCAGAATAGGAGCCGGTGCTCATGATGCTCATCCCGGACTGATTTGCCCAAGATGGTAGATCCTCGACCGGGGCGGAGGCGGGAGTGGCTGGCACCGGAGCGGTGGTTGCTGGTGCGACCTCTGCCCGCACCGAAGCAACAGCAATGAACGGCTGCACGGCGAGGGCTGCACTGACCAGAAGTGCCTGTAGTCTCAAGCGGTCCCCTCCTGTACGTAAATGAATCGGTACACGTACAATATAACCTATAGATAATAAATGCACAACACAAAATGTTGCATCTTGTAAACCTATACACACATATAGGAACGCTGGTCAGTCGGGATGAATAAGATTTACCGAAACTTATCGAACCTTTTTGCAGGTTGCAACGTATCACTAGGTGAATAG
>DATGYC010000373.1:0-2646 GCA_035298385.1 Symbiobacteriaceae bacterium
TCACCACATCCACATCGGCCGCCTTGACGAAGGCCCAGCGGTGGTTGAACTGGATTCGGTACCACTCCTCGTTGCCGACGATGTACTTGTGCACCGACGGATCGACCGAGTAGACGACGGCCCGGTAGAAGCGCCCCTTGAGCTTCTCAGCGGCAACGTAGACCTGGCCCGACGGGAGGTCATAAAGCTTGTTATTCGCCCGCACGGGGATCCCAGGCGGGTAGGCCGAGGCTTCCGCGTAGGCCGTGCCGTAGACCGGAATCGAGGACTTGCCCGCCTTCGGCGTGATCAGGATCCCCGTCCCCGGGAGGGTGTTCTTCTGGTTCGGATCGGAGAACCAGACCTTCTTGCCGCCGTACCAGATCGCCGTCCAGTCGCCCTGCCGCTCGGCCACGGCGAAGGACTGCCCGACCCGAGCCTTGTCGCCCCAGTCCGAGCCGTTCTGGGTCCCGACGCCCGGCAGCCACTGCTCATCCGCCAGCGGGGCAGAGAAGGAGGGCGCCTGGTAGAGGTAGACGAAGTTGCTTGGCTGCAGTTCGGCGCCATTCACTGGCTGGGCGTTCTGCTGGAAGGAGGGCTTGATTGTGACGATCGTCTCGCTCTTCTTGCCAGCGGCCGGGGTGATTGGGGCGCCGACCAGCTCCATGAAGTGGCCCCAGTCCCAGAAGGGGCCCGGATCCCAGTGCTGCGTGCGCTGCGTGGAGGTCGAGGTGCCCGGGACCTCGTCATGGCCGATGATGTGAGCCCGGTCCGCCGGGATGTTGTACGTCTCGGACAGGTACCGCACCAGGGCCGCCGAGGAGCGGTAGAGGTGCTCGTTGTACCAGGCAGCGCCGTCGATGGCGTAGCCCTCGTGCTCGATGCCGATCGAGTGGGTGTTGAAGAACCAGTTGCCAGCGTGCCAAGGGGTATCCTTGATGTCGACCATCTGGGTCACCTCGCCGTCCGCCGAGCGGATGACGTAGTGGGCGGAGACGCCCGAGGCCGGGTTCCGGAACCAGTCGATGGAGGGCTGGTAGCCGCCCTCGGTATCGTGGATGACGATGTAGTCGACGGAGGGCATCGTGGCCCCGCCGTTCACCCGGTTGGCGGTATCGTAGTTACCGTAGCTGTTGCCGACGCGCCCGTAGAAGGCGGGGATGAAGCGACAGGCGATTCCGTTCGGGCAGTCGGCGGTGCCGGTATGCTGGGAGTTCTTGAGGGCGAGCGGCGTGGCGGTGCTCAGATTGGGCGTCACGGTCGTCGCGGCCAACTTAAGGTGATGGCCATCGTTCGTCTGCCGCTCGACGCCGCCGTTGATGGTGGCGAAGACGTCGTCGGCGAAGCTGAGGGCGACGTCTGACTCGGTGGAGCCGCTGTACTTGGCGACGGCGCCGTACCAGTCGGAGAGCTCGGTCGGGATCCCGCCGGTCGTCTCCTGGGCGTACTGGGCGAGGAGGGCGGCGGCGCCCCGGATGTTCTGGGCGGTGGAGCGCTTCAGCTCATCGGTGGAGAGACCGAGGAGGACTGCGGCTGCATCGAGGGTGTGCAGGCTGGGATCGGAAAGATCCGCTGGGATGATCCCGGGGGTGTGCCCGCCGTTGAGCTCGTGCAGATCGTGCGGATCGAGCCCATCCGTGTTGAACTCTTCGGGGGCGGGGAGGTCGATGCGCTCCAGCTTGGTCAGGTGCATCAGGCCGTAGCCCGCCGAGGTGGAGGGGAGGCCGTCATGCTGCTCCCAGCGCGAGAGGTTGTAGGAGACGGCGAGGAGGACCGATTCGGGCGCCCCGAACTCGCGCGCTGCGGCAGCGAACTCGGCTTGGCGGGAGTCGTCAGTGGCGGTGTCGGCGGCCAGGACGGGCGAGAGGCCGGTTGGGGCGGCGCTTGCGATCAGGGTACCGGAGAGGGCGATGGCAGCAAGAATCCGGCGCAGCTGGGGCCGGGCTGAGCTTGATCGGCGCATCGATAAGGGCCTCCTCGGAAGTGGTATAGAGCACTTATGTTCAATTAGTTTAGACTTTCTAAATATCCTTTGAATGGCGATCGATCTGGGACTAAAGTCCTACGAAGATGGGACTCCCAGCATGGGTCGTAACGAGCGGACAGAGGGGCCGTCTCTCAGTCAGCTGCGCTGACTGAGAGACGGCCCCTCTGTCTTTACTCATCCCTACACGCTACGGGCAGACCCCGTTGAAGCAGATATCGGTCTGGTCCCAGCTTTGCCACTGCACGGAGGTGCGCACATCCTGTCCCAGAGGGCGGATGCCAGCGATTGTCATGGGGTAGCCGCTCAACGACTTGGGAAAGACGGCGTACTCCTCTCCCGCCATGGACCAGGCATAGAAGGGCACCGCCAGTGGTGACGGGCCTGAGGGGAAGTTGCCGGTGGGAGGAGGCAGTTGCCAGTTCGCGGTAGCCCCTTGGGCCTTTTGTGGGTTCACGAGCAGGCAGTCCCAGGTCCTCGGCAACTCGCCCACACCATTGAATGGCCGACGCGGGTCCGGCCCTTTGAAACTGCATGTGCCTCGCTCAGCCCCGCCCATTCTTCCCACCGAGCGATCACGGGTGACCGTCAACTCCCCCGTGCGGCTGTCGTAGATCTGGTTGAAGAGTTGCTCACACCGACCCGTCGTGCAGGCGTACCACTCGAACCAGACCCGCTGGCGT
>DATGYC010000374.1:0-3287 GCA_035298385.1 Symbiobacteriaceae bacterium
GCATGGCCGTAGTTGGTCTCCGGAATGGCCTGCACACCGTAGATCCGGACCGAGGCGAGGTAGAGGCCCGAGCCACCCAGCAGCAGCACAGCCAGCAGCGCCAAGCTGGCGATTCGTCCCGTGGTGCGGTAGAGGAGCAGTTGCCCACGTCGCTCGGCCATGAGCGGGCCCCACGGCAGGGTGGCCAGGAGCAACAGGGCGCCCACCCAGAGCGCAATCGCCGCCACGTGAATCAGATCAGCCAGCACAGGCCATGGACCCTGTCCCGCTGTCGATGCCGCATGGCTGCTCAGACTGAACGTCGCGAAGGCGCCAAGCCCGAGCGCTAAGAGCAGACCCGTCCGGAGCTTACGGTGCTTGCAACTGGTCAGGGTCACCGCCAGAGCCACCAGCCCGAGCATCAGCCGCACCAGGGCCATCTGGCCATATCTCGTGCCAACTGCGACTTCCCACAGCAGACCAATGCCCGTCACGAACAAGGGCTGGTCAGCCACCAGTCTTGCCAACCGCACGACGTCCAGCGGCGCGAAGACGAGGAGCAGCATCGCTCCGATCCGGGCCAATCGGTTGGCCGTCACATCCGGCGTCAACCGAATCGATGGTCGGGGGGTGTGCTGCAACATCGGCCACCAGACCAGGAAGAGGAAGACGGCACCACCGCTGAGGGCGATGGCGCCAAGGAATTGAGCGGTCTTCACCATCTCAGCCGTCAGCACGCCGATTCCTCCACTCTGGGGACTAGGATCGCGGTCGGCGCAGCAGGGTGAAGATCAGCCAACCAGCCCCCGCCATCGCCAGTGCGAAGAGCGCTACCATCCCAACCGTCCGGAGCCCGCCGGGCGCGCTTGCACCTGCCGCCGCCGTCGCCAACCCGGGGCGCCCCGGCCCGGCGACAGCGCTCGGATCGATGCGGAAGCCAGAGTCTCCTTCGGTCAGATGACCATCCGTCGAGAGCAGGCGCCAGTGCACGGTGTAAGACCCGGCCGGCAGGGCGGGCAGAGACTGCACGAGGGTACGCCCCTCTTCCAGTTGAAGCGCCGCGGCCATGCTGACCGCCCCAGCCGGGCCGTTGACTTCTAGCTTGCTGAAGGCCAGTTCTACGGGCTGTGTTACCGTGAGGCGCAGCGCCGGCGGTGCCTCACGCATGATCGATCCATGGGCTGGCACCAGCGTGACCGGTGCCGTGTGTGCGCTGGCGACGGACGGGTGCATCAGCCAGAGATCGGCCAGCATGGCTAGGAGCAACAATCCGAGGTAGATGCCCGAGAACTTGAAGAGCGACCCACCATGCTGCGGCGTCGGGCGCCGCCAAAACCGCAGGGCGTAACCGGTAAAGAGAAGGCCCAGGATGAGCGCCGCCGCCGTATAGAGCGGTCCCAGATAGCCGTACCAGCCCAGCGCCAGACTGACCGCACAGGTTGCGATCGCATAGATGGCAATCTCCCGCGCCGTGCGGGGCACGCCCGCTACCTGCGGCAGCATCGGCAGGCCCGCTGCCCGGTAATCGCTATCGCGTGCCACGGCGAGGCCCCAAAAGTGCGGCGGGGTCCACAGGAAGACCAGGGCGCCCAGCAGCCAAGCGCCGAGTGAGAGCTGTGCACTCCCGACATACCAGCCCGCCAAGGCCATGTTGCTGCCAGCGATACCGCCCACGACGATGTTCCAGGGGGTTCGCCGCTTCAGAATCGCCGTGTAGAGGCCCGCATAGACGGCGGCGCCCAACGCCAACTGCAAGGCAACAGCACCGCCTAACGTCAGCCAGGCACCGGGAATCGCCACCAGGAGCAACACCGTGGCCAACCAGGCGACGGATTGGGGCGTAACCTGACCGGAGGGGAGCGGACGGTTGCGCGTCCGCTCCATCTGCCGATCCGAATCCCGTTCGATCAGGTGGTTCAGGGCAGCCGCCGCCCCGGAGGCGGCCGAACCGAATACGACGAAGAGGACGAGCCGCCCCAGGGGCACCTGCCCACCACCAGCGACCAGGGCCGCTGCCACGCCATAGAGCACCAGTAGCGCCGTGATGCGCAACTTGAGCAGGGGAAGGTAAGCGGCCAGTCGTGCGCGGATCAGGACGGGGACCGCAGGGAGCCCAGGAGCGAGGACTGTCTCCTTCATCATACCGATCCTCCCTCAAGGCGAAGGACTAGCCAACGAACCACTTGACGCGGGCCAAGTTGATGAGACCCACGCTGAACATGACCACGAACCAGGCCAGGAAGACGTAGATCAGGACCTTCGTCCCCCGGAAATCCTCGGCATCATGCGGTACCGGCACCTTGTTGACCGGACCGGTCGGTCCGGCAACGATCGCCAAGTCGCCCACGTGGGGCCGATCGACCGTCTTGCCAAAGAAGATGGTGCCGATCATGATCAGCACGAAGAGCACGCCGCCGGTCACGGCTATCACCGCACCGATGCCTAGGATGGTGGTAGCTAGCTTCATGTGCGGACCCGTGAAGAGGTCGACGGAGAGGGCCGACGACTCGTAGCTCATGTCCCAGGAGCGCCGGGGGGCGCCCAGCTTGCCGGCCATCATCATGCCACCGATCAGGGTGACCAAGCCAAAGCCATAGATGGCGGGCTGCCACTTGGCCAGCTTCGGGAAGGCCAGGTTCTTCCGGGCCACCAGCGGCACCACGTAGTAGGCCAAGCCCATGAAGGAGATGGTAGTGCCCAACACGACCGTCGAGTGGAAGTGGCCCACAACGAAGAGCGTGTTGTGGATCAGCATGTTCAGCTGCACGTTGCCCATCATGACGCCCGATACACCGGCGATGAAGCCGAAGCCAACGAAGGAGATCACCAGGGCCGAGAAGCCGGGCTGGCTCCAAGGCGCGTTCTTCACCCAGCCGAAGAGTCCCTTGGTATGCCCCTTCGCCCGCTGTGCCGCCTCGACGGCGGCGGGAATCGAGAAGGCGTGGATCAGGCTGCCCAAGGTCGCCGCGTACATGAGGTAGCTGGTGTTAATCACCCGGTTGTGGAAGGAGAGCCCGGGGTCGACCAAGAGGTGATGAATCGAACCGAGGTTGATACCGATCAGGTAGAGCACGAAGGCGGCTCGGCTCAGCCCCTCGTTGACCGGCTTGGCGCCCGTGGTCAGAGCCGCAAGGGCGTACCAGCAAGCGACCATCGCTGCCAGGTTGACCTGCTGGGCGCCGTGGCCAAAGCCCCAGAAGAGCAGGCGATAGGCAGCCGGATCGACCGACTTGATCAGGCCGAGCGACTGCAGGAAGGCGGGGATGTAGGCCGCCGCACCGTGCACAAGCGTCCAGATGGCGATGATC